>LSSG01000074.1 GCA_001595915.1 Thermoplasmatales archaeon SG8-52-3 | reverse complement strand
GGATAATAATCCTTGTTTCCTCCACCACCAGGGAGATTATGTTCGGTGTCTCCTATTCCATCTGAGCCTGGAATATCTTGATTTTGACTACGATTTTTATCATCTCCAGTGTAATCATCCCAATAATTACCTCCAAAAGGATAATCAATATTCCAATTATTAGAACAACCATCTAAACCGTTTTGATTGTTGTCGATGAGATTGTTATGATATATTATGTTGTTATTGCAGTTTGTATCAAATTTGATATATATGCCATAGGTGTTTGAACTAATAGTGTTACAGTAGATAGTGTTATTATCTGATACATCCCAAATATTGATACCACAATCTTCATTACCTGACACAATATTGTTTGAAACTACATTAAATTTAGCTCTCTGATAGAAGAATATACCATCATAATCACAGTTTGTAAACTCATTACCATAAACATTGTTATATTTACTATACTCTAACCATAAACCCCAATCACAATTACCAACACTATTTCCTGATATATTGCAGTAATCTGAATAATATAAATCAATACCTGCTCTTCTTCCTTTACCAACTATAATGTTGTTTGTGATTTCAAGGTAGTAGCACCAACCTGTTCCAATATTAAAATAGTTCCAATTTAACAAATTATCTGAAATAATACTATAATTACTATATGTTATTGAAATTGCGCCAGGTGTGTCAATAAAATAGTTATCTGATATAGTGTTATTATGTGAATTATCGATTCGTATACATCTCTCTGCTTGGTTTTGAAATGTGTTCCCTGTAAAGGTATGATTATTCGTATCAGTAGTTTTTATACCGTACCCATTGTCATCAAAGATGTTATCTGAAATATTACAATTATATGATTTAACCTCAACTCCATTTCCGTATCTATCACTTTTCTCAATTTTAAAACCATTGATATTAACATAACCAGCATTAACAGTGATTACATTACCAATTTTAGAACCGTTTATAACAGTAGTTGCTTTGTTCTCTCCAATGAGATTAATTGTTGTATTGATATAGATTTGTTCATAATATTTTCCTTCAAAAACAAATACAGTATCTCCATCAGATGCATCATCTATTGCATACTGTATCTTTGAGTAATTGTTAGGACCACTACCACCAACATAAAGAATATCTCTATTATAAAAAACTACATTGTTGGTATTTTCAACAAGTTTAGTTCCAATAACAGATGATGAAATTGCACTTATTATTAATATACAAATTATTAATCCAATTGCTCTCCTATACAATTTTAATTCCTCCCTAAATATAAATCTATATTTGGTTAATAAAACTTTTTAATGATTAGAAATGTGACAAATGAAAGCTAAAAATAAAAGAAGAAGGTGAAATCTCCAATTAGTACGATATCCTATAGTTTTTCACTTTACTCTGGTGTATATGTAATGCGTATTTCAACCTGAGAACACCACAGATTAAATCCATTGTTACCACCGCCCACTCTAACAAGGCAACATAAATCCTCAAAATCTGTCCAATCCCAATATGCATGTGCATTGGTATCCGATGTTATTTCCATCCAATTTGACCAATTACCTTCATTTTCAGGTGGATTAAAGGTATGGTCATCTCCAGGATATATACCACTGAAATATGGTTGCAGAACAATACTACGTTGAGCATCAGTCCAATATCCATTTGCCCTAAGTTCTACCTTTGTTATTGTGCCAAGATCTTCTAACATAATATCTGTACTTATAAACTCTGAATCGTCAATAGTAGTTGTATTTGTATAATCTTCTTCATCTTGATTAACCATATATTCAGGATATGTGTCCCAATAGTTTCTATATTGGTCATAGATTCCAAAGGGAAGTATGGTTGTCTCATCAATTGCAGATACAGTAGGACTTCCAATTATTGAAAATAGAAAAATTGCTAATGTAACAAATATTGTTAATTTATTTTTCATCTATCTTCCTCCCTCTTTCTACCTTACGAGATAGTAGGACAATTTTTAGCTTTCACGTCTCGGTCGTCAAAAGCAAACAACATCTAATAATTAAACAGTTGATATGTATTCTTTTCAATCCTCCCACAAATCTACATGAAATAATTATTGTTTTCACTATTTAACTATTATGATATTTTTTACGATAAATGTCGATTTTCGGACATTTTCAATAATTATCATCATTAATAAAATCAAAAGTTACATTTGAATTATTTTAAAAAAAGATTGATTGTTGAGAAAAAATAAAAGAAAGGTTTTAGTAAAATTTTGTCAAGAATATCGGGGATTTTATTTGAAATTTTGGAACAATATTTAATATATTCTTTCCTATTTCACCTGCGATTCTAAATGGACGTTCTACCTCAAACATTACTTTTTATAGGTATTATTCCTGCCCTTATACTTTTATTTATAAGCTTAAAAGGATATGACGACTATTATAAAGATAAAATTGTTTTTCTTACTTTTATCTCAGGAATAATTGCAGGATTTATATCAAATATAATTGAATGGTTTACTTCTGCAGGAATTGGAATTTGGTTCATTATTTTGTTTCCAGTTTTAGAGCAGCTTTTTAAAACAATTATTCTAAATATTTCTAGATTCCATGGTAAAAAAGAAACAGTAGTCTATGGTCTTTCCCTAGGTCTTGGATTTGGTTCAATTTTTACTCCGTTCTCAATAATTTTGACAGAAATACAAGGTGGTAATGATTATTTTGTATTGTTAGTAGCAATAGGCTCATTAGGAATAATATTAGCACATGCTGCAACTGGAATAAGTATTGCATATGGTGTATACAAATATAAAATGAGAAAATATCTTATGTTTTCAATATTATTTTATATTCCAGTAACTGCTACGATTTTTATAACAGCATTTTATAACATAGGATATTTACAAGTGATTCTTGTTGCATATGGATTAATTCTTTATTGGTATGCAACAAAAAAGATAATGCCTAGGATTCTAGAAAAAAATAAAAAAGAAGAATATTCAAATAAAAAATAGATGTGAGATTAGATGGAATTAAATAAAGAATTTGATACAGAAATTGGTGCTGAAAAACCAAATGATTCTTTAAATCTTGAACCTTTTTCTCAAAAACCATCAAATAAAAATTCGTATCCTTTGATAGCTGGAATACTTTTAATTATCGCAGGAATACTTGCATTGTTTAATTGGGGTCAGTTTTTCTTATTGGATGCTACAACAATTGAATCCTTTTTTGATATCAGTCAAATACAAGTAATTAATCCATCAATAACTTATGATCAAATTCTAGGATTTCTTCAAACTTGTGCAATAATAGGAATTATAATTTCAATTTTTCCAATATTAGGTGGAATTCTAGCAATTAAAAAGAAACAATATTATATTGCAATAGCAACAAGTGTTATTGGATTATTTACAATTGGTATTATATTTACATCAAGTGTTCTATCACTAATCGGTTTAATTTTATTAGTTTTATCAAAACAAAACTTTCAATAAATCAATTTATTATTTTTTTCTTTTTTTCTATTTTCAATTCAATCAATTCATCAATTATCAAAGCAATAGCAATACCACAGACAATACCAACCAAAAGACCAGTTAGCAATCGAATTATGTTTGTACTTTCCCAAAAACCAAATAGTTGACCAATTCCATCTATTCCAATAGGGACAATACCAACTATTAATAAAATTAAAAATTTCTCATTTAGTTTAATTTTGTAAAAAACCATGAAACCTAAGCCAACAGCAAAACCAAGCCAAATAGCTGTACATCTACTGCAAAAAGGCATTTGATTTCCATTAATAAAAAAAGATCTTTCTGCTTGTTGGTGACATAATCTATCCCCACTACTATAAATTGCGTCCCATGGCCAAGGTAATTTATTTACAAAATGCTCATTATCAGCTATTCCAACGATTCCTGATAGATTTTCAATGCTGTTTGAAGGAATTGCAAAAGGAGCAATAAATTGAAGTAAAATCCAGATTAGAAATGGGATAAAGAAAAGTAGGATTAATCTAGAAGATTTTCCCCTTTTTTCCATTTTCAAATTCATCCTTTGATCTAAAAATGATTATAAATGCAATGATTGCAAGTATTGATCCTATCAAGAAAAATCCAAATGAAAAAATAGCAAGAAATGAACTTACAATTGCAATGTCGATATATTGTCTTTTCAGACAAGATATTGTACCAATTAATGCAATAATTGAAAAAATTACTAAAATAATTGTACAACCAGCACTATTAAATTGTATATTTTTTTCTTTACCACCTAAATCTTCAAGGATTATTGTACTTTCATATCTTATAAAAGGGGTAATCAATATTTCAAGAGTTTGATTTTTATAATTTTCTTTTGAGATTACCAATTCCTGAATCCCTAGTTCTAAATTATCTTTAGTAAAATATCCATTATAATTTGTGAAACCATCTTTTCCATCAATTTTAATATCAACATTATTTAGAGTATTATTAGATTCATCAGTAACTAAAATTTTCACAGAACCTGTCAATCCAGCAAATGAAGCAACATCAAGTGAGGATTCAATAAAACTTTCTGAAAGAACCGCTGTTGTAATTCCTATTACAAAAACACATGCAAGAATTATTGCTGCAATCCTTGGCATTTTTGTCTTTGGTTTTAATGATGATAAAACAGTTTTACGGGGTTCACCATGTTCTTCCCAAGAGCATTCTTCAATTGACTTGGAATCATCACATTTTGCTTGAATCGCAAATTTATTATCACATTTGGGGCAAACAATATCATGTTTTTCCTTGTCAGGTATATCCAAAAGTATTTCATGTTTACATTTTGGACATATTGTCCTCCCCTTCATTAGTGTTCCACCGCTGAGAAATATACATACTTGGTTAAGTATATTTCTATAAATTCTAGAGATTGTTATATTTTTTCTTTAATTTTCATTAAATTTTTTGTTACATTATGTTTAAATAATGATTCTATTATTCCGATACACTAAAAAGGCGGTTATAAAATGGCAAGATTTCCTGAAGCAGAAGCTCGGTTGCTAAACAAAAAGGTATGTATGAAATGTGGAGCATTAAATGCACCAAAAGCTGAAAGATGTAGAAGATGTAGATCAAAAGAACTACGAATAAAAGCAAGGGAAGGAAGAGGAGTTTAATTTCTTATAAACCGTCATATTTAATAGCAATCTTTCTTTTTTGATTTGAAGGTAGAGGAGCCCTATGCCTGAGACAAAGGTCAAAAAAACCAAAGATTTTAATGAGTGGTACAACGAAATTGTTGAGCTTGCTGATTTATGTGATAAAAGATATCCAATTAAAGGCATGAATGTTTGGAGACCATATGGTTGGAAATTAATGACCCATGTGGATCAACTAATTAGAGATGAAATGAGTCTAACTAATCATCAAGAAGTAAATTTTCCATTATTAATACCAGAATCCTCTTTTAAAAAAGAAGAAGAACATATTGAAGGGTTTGGAAGCGAAGTCTACTGGATTAGTCATGCTGGTCTAAATAAACTTGAAGAAAGATGGCTTCTTAGACCAACCTCCGAAACAGCAATGTATCCAATTTTTTCAATTTGGATAAGATCACATGCTGATTTACCACTTAAAACATTTCAAATAGTTAATACATTTAGATATGAAACTAAACAAACTCGGGCATTTATTCGTGTTAGAGAAATACATTTCTTTGAAGCCCATACCTGTCATGTAGATTTTAATGATGCAGAAAAACAAATACAGGAAGACAAAGAAATTGCAAAAAGACTATTTGACAAACTTAGTTTACCTTACATTCTAAGTAAAAGACCAGAATGGGATAAATTTGCTGGAGCATTTTATACAATTAGTATAGATGTATTAATGCCCTCCTTCAGAACATTGCAACTCGGATCAATTCACCAATATAAAGATAATTTTTCAAAACCATATAACATCTCTTATGAAGGTGAAGATGGAAAGCATAACTATTGTCATCAAACAACTTATGGAATGAGCGAACGTATTCTTGGAGCTCTTGTTGGTATTCATGGGGATAATAAAGGACTTGTTATGCCACCAGAAGTTGCTCCAATTCAAGTGGTTCTAATTCCAATAATTTTTAAAGGGGAAGAAAAGAATGTTTTAGACGCATGTGATGATCTTAGCTTAAAATTATCAAATGAGTGTATTAAATCATTTGTTGACAAGCGTGACATAACCCCAGGCAATAAATTTTATGATTGGGAATTAAAAGGAGTTCCATTAAGGGTTGAAATTGGTCCAAGAGATATTAAAAATAATCAAATTGTCATTGTTAGAAGAGATAATTCTGAAAAACAATCATTGGCAAAAGATACAGCAGTAAATAAAATAAAAGAAGAACTAAATATGATATCAAAAAGCTTGTATGATACTGCAAAAAAACTTCTCAATGAAAACATAAAAAGAGTAAATACCGTTGATGAAGCAAAAAATATAAAAGGAATTGTAGAACTTCCATGGTGTGGAATTAAGGATTGTGCCCTTGAAATAGAAAATATTATAGATGGCAATACTCTTGGAGAACCAATAGATGATAATGAATGTAATAATTCTTGTCCAGTTTGCAACAATCCTGCAAAAACTTGGATGAGATATGCTAAATCGTATTAGAGAGGTTAGAGAAAATGGCTAGTAAAATAACAGAATTTTTTAGAGAATATGTAGTTATTTTTAGTATTTTGTTGGCAATAATTGGATTTTTTGTCCTTTTTATTGGAATTATTGGTTTTTTTGAAGATCATCCTTTAAACTTCTTAAATATTTCAGACGATATTTTAAGTTGGAACCTTTATTTTTTAATAATTGGTTTTATAATACTCGGAACAGGTATATGGTATTTGTATTCATATTATAAAAATCGAAAATTCATATTGGAAGAAATAAAGACAAATAAACGTTCAGAAATAATAAAAATGCATGCTGAACTGAAATCTGTTGTTAAACATTTACCCTCAAAATATAAAAAAATGTTAAATGAAAAAGAAGAAGAATTAAACATTAAATAATAGTTTTATTTATGGGGAGATAGCATTCCAGAGTTTTACGTCATACTTGTTGAACCAAAATTCGGTGGAAATATTGGTGCTGTTGCAAGAGTTATGGCCAACTTTGATTTTGATAAGTTATATTTAGTAAATCCATGTAAACTTGATGATGAGTGTTACTCTAGAGCAATGCATGCATATAAAATAATTGATAATGTAATATTTTTTAAGACATTTGAGGAATCAATAAAAAATCTAGATTACCTTATTGCCACATCATCAATTGAAAGTATAAATGACAAAAGACATCTAAGAAATTCAGTATTTCTTGAAAATCTAGTTGAGGATGTTTATAAAATAAATGGGAAGGTCGGATTTGTTTTTGGAAGAGAGGATTATGGTCTTTTTAACAAAGAAATAGCATTATGTGATATTATGCTTAGGATCCCAACAAGTGACTCATATCCTTCTTTAAACCTATCACATTCTGTAGGTTTAGTTTTATATTCACTATATATTAAACATAAATATGAACCAAGAAAAAAGATAAAAATTGGAAATATTGAAAAGGAAAAACTTTACAATTATTTTTCAGAGTTATTGAAAGAAATTAAATATCCTGAACATAAAAAAGAAAAAACTGAAATTATGTTTAAAAGGATAATGGGGCGAGCAATACCTTCAAAATGGGAATACCACACTCTTATGGGAGTTTTTAGTAAAAGTATTGAGAAAATCAAAAATAAAAAGAATTAGACTGTTTCTATAGTAAAATATACATTTGCCTTTTTTAAGCTAGAATGAACCTTATCTGCAAACCAAATAAGTTCATCTTTACTTGCACTGTCTTTTCCCCAATCATAAACAAAATCATAGTTTCCTTTTGTAACCTGAAACCCAAGGTTTAATAATTGATCTCTTACCTGAGATGGAGAACTTCCTTCACTATTAAATATTATTGTTAAGTATGTTTTCATTTAAATCGTTTCAAAAGTAAATTGAAATAAAGGTATTAATCTTTTGCGATACTATCAAAATCTTATAATCCTACATAATGGGAAGTGGAATATAGCATAATATCAAAATTATAATTGCTGCAATGAATAACAATTTTCTTTTAATATCAATGTCTGTATCATCATTTAATGGTGGTGGATGCATCAATCCCATTACAAAAACAATAATAAATGCAAAAAACCACCAGCCTGTTAAAATCATAATTATAATTGCTATCCAACCTGCATATTTTTGCTTTTCTCCAAGAACTGCGCGAAAAATATGACCTCCATCAAGTTGACCTGCTGGTAAAAGATTAATCGAAGTAATTAGAAGTCCAACCCATCCTGCAAATAAAATCGGATTCATATCAATTGTAAATCCCTTTGGTATGTCTAAAATTACCTTTGCTAATATTTCTATAAGAAATGAACTACCAAAAATAATCTGTTCACCCTGAATTTGTTCTAATGGTGGCATCGGAACAATTTTTGCAGTAGCAATTCCTATTGCAGTTATTGGTATTGCAACAATAAATCCAGCAAGTGGTCCAGCTATTCCGATATCAAATAATGCTTTTTTATTTGGCATAGGGTCTCTACTTGATATAAGTGCTCCAAAGGTTCCAATATTAAAGGCAGGAAGAATCGGAGGAATCGGTAAAAAGAAAGGCAGTGATGATGCAACACCATGTTTTTTGGAAACATAGTAATGTCCCATCTCATGGATTATTAAAATACTCATTAATGGTAAAGCAAAAAATATTGCTCCATTAAATAAGTTATTTGCAGCAAAGATTTCAAATGGGTCTGACAAACTCCAAATATCAAAAAATCCAATATTTAAAATTGAACCTGTTAGTATTGTTGTAATAACAACTGCAACTAAAAGGAAAATATTTATCCAAACAGGTTTTTCTTTTCTTTTAATCTTTTTAACTACATATATGATATGTTCGCCTTTCTCATATCTCAGCATTGGGATGTAACCTTTCTCTGATAGTGATCTTCTAAGCAAATCGAATTTTTCTTCTAAGGTTTCCTCATCTATTCTACAGTAAAATGCTGCAGTTTTTAAATTATATTTCAAGTCATAAAAAGGAAATTGCTGGCCAATTTCACGCTTCAAGAGTTCAATATCTAAAGAAGTTTCATCAGTTTTAATATCAAATGATTCAAATTTATCAGACATTTCTTCAGGTCATATAGAAATAGTTTTATAAAACCTTTGATAAAAGCCATCATCTTTATTTATTCCTTTTTTTATCCTCCTTAAGTGAAAAAATATGACAGTTAATCTTGTATTAGGTACCCAATGGGGAGATGAAGGGAAAGGTAAGGTTGTTGATTTTTATTCAAGAGATGCTGAATATGTTGTTCGATTTCAAGGAGGTAGTGTTACAGGAGATACTCCAATATTTATTAAAAATGGTTCAAAATCTAATATTGTTAACATAAAGGATTTTGTTGATCAATTCTATAAAGATGATGAAGATGGTATTAAAAAAATAAATAAAACTTCAACACTTGGTGCAAAATTTTCAAAAAATCCAGGGATAACTAACTTTTCAATTGCTAATATTTCAGCAGTTTATAGACATAAAGTAGAACATATTTTTAATGTTAAATATAATGGTGGAACACTATCTCTAACAGCAGATCATTCTATTTTTTTATATAATAAAAATATCGGGAGACCTTATTGTAAAAAAACATCTGATCTTAAAGTTGGTGATATCTTAATTAGTATTCCTCATAAAAATATTTTAAGATTCCACAATAAAGGAGATGTATTTGTTTCTGATTTTTATTCAAATGAAAACATAGAATTACAATTTAAGAAAAATGGAAAGTTACAGATTTTAAAATTATCTGATGTTTTACTAAAACTTTTTGGATATTATATTGCTGAAGGAAATGTTGGTATCAGAAAAAGACAAAGAAAAGAGAAATATAGAAAATCCTCCTCAACAGATTATGATTTAACTTTTTCGTTTAACTCAAAAGAAAAAGAAATAATAGATTTTGTTAAGAATGCTATGGAATCAATATTTGGGGAAGAAAATACAAATATTTTTTCACCTCCTAATGAAAAAACTGAGACTTGCATAAGATATTCTAAAAAGTATCTAGCAATTTTATTTAAGGATTTATTTGGTAAAGGAGCAAGAGAGAAAAAATTACCAGATTTCTTTTTTAAATTATCAAAAAGTCAATTTATAAATTTTTTTGAGTCCTATATTGCAGGTGATGGTCACATTCATAAAAGTGGTCAAATTGAGGTTAGTACAGTCTCAAAACAATTAGCTATCCAATTGAATTGGTTATTAAATATTCATGGTATAAAATGTACTTTAATGCAAAAAATTACAAAAAAAGGAAAAGCCCTTCAAGGTCATATTTTACATAGTACAAAAGTATATACTATTAAAATTGGTGAATCTAGTAATCCTTTTTTAAAACGAAATCCTAAAAGAAAAAATTGTTTTTATCTTCGAAGAATTTTAAAAATAACTAAGGAAACATATTCTGGTTATGTCTATGATCTTTGTGGTTGTGATAATGAAGCATTTTTTGGAGGGCCTAGTCCGATTTTACTACACAATAGTAATGCAGGACATACAATTAAAGTAGGGGACGAGGTATACAAACTTCATTTAACTCCATCTGGTGTAATTCAGGGAAAGATTGGGATAATTGGAAATGGAGTAGCTCTTGACCCTGAGACATTGATTAAGGAAATTGAAGAATTATCTAAACGTGGAATTAGCCCTAAACTTTTAATCAGTGATAGAGCAAATATTATTATGCCTTATCATAAGATTCTTGACGGCGCTGAAGAACAAAAACTTGGCAGTAAAAAAATTGGTACAACAAAAAGAGGTATTGGACCTTGTTATAGTGATAAAATAGCTAGAAAAGGTATACGTGCAATTGATCTTACTGATAGAAAAACACTTAGTGATAAATTAGATGAAATACTACCATTAAAGCAAAAAATATTTGATGTATATAAAATTGAAGATAAACTTGATAAACAAGAAATATTGGATAATTACATAAGTTTTGGAAAACGTTTAAAAGAATTCATAATACCAACACACATAGAACTAAATAAAGCGATAAAATCAGGTAAAAATATTTTATTTGAGGGCGCCCAAGGAACAATGCTTGATGTGGATTTTGGCACCTATCCATATACTACTTCTTCGCATACCATATCTGGTGGCTCATTGATTGGAACAGGAATTGGGCCACATCATATTAATGAAATAATTGGTATTATGAAAGCATATACAACTAGGGTTGGGGAGGGACCTCTACCAACAGAACTTTTTGATAAAGATGGTAAACATTTACAAGAAAAGGGACACGAGTTTGGAACAACGACCAGCAGACCAAGAAGATGTGGTTGGCTTGATTTGGTTGTTGTAAAGCACTCTTGTCTTATTTCTGGTATAAGTAAGATTGCAATAATGAAACTTGATGTTTTAGATGGACTTGAAAAAGTTAAAATTTGTATAAAATACAGACTAAATGGAAAGGAAATAGATTATTTTCCAGCAAATATCGAAGATGTAAAAAAATGTAAACCAGTTTATAAGGAATTTAATGGCTGGGAAAAAATTGATGGGTCTTCTAAAAAAATTTCAGATTTACCAAAAGAAGTTCGTGAATATCTTAATTTTATTGAAAAAGAACTTAAAATACCATTTGCCCTTGTTTCAATTGGACCTGGAAGAAGTGAAACAATAGAGGTTTAAACTGTTTTTTTAACTTTCAGTGCAGTATTTATCCAACGAAGATAAGAGTTACATGCAGCTCTTAAAGAACTTATGTCTTTTGTACTGATTTCAAGAGTAAATTTACTTCCTTCAAGTGATATTTTTATATCTGTTTTTGGTATTTTATGTTTTATCTCAGGATTTAGTGTTTCAGCAATAATTTTTGCTTCTTTTTCCGAATCAAAATTAAAAACAAATCTAGCACTTTTCATAAAAACAAATTATTTTGATTTAATGCGCTTAGCAATTGTTGGTCTCTCTTTATAAAATATTTTACTTCCACAATAGGGACATTGCATACCAATATTTTTTACATCAAATTTTACACTTTTTTTACAAAGTCCACATTTGTATCCAGTCATTTCTTTTCAACTTCCTTTTTTTCTTCTTGTATTTTTGGTGTGGCTTGAGTTGATGCTATTTCCCCTTTCAATATTTTTTCAATGTTTTGACCGGATTCTGTCTTTGGTAAGTAAGCACCACCTGCAAATTTTATATTACATTTTCTACATTGCCAAATACTAGTACTAACTCGTCTAACTTTTTTATAGCCACAACTTGGACAGATATGTTTTTCCCTTTGTGCTAATTCAACATTTCTTAGTTGTGTTCTTGCTTTCACACCATATCTAGATTGAAATCGTCCTGCTGGTCCGACCTTTTTTGTTCTTTTTGCCATATTTATTTTCCTATACTTTTATATAATTGCTCTCTAATTTTCTTGCCGTTATCTATAGATGCCTTAATAACTTTTTTTATCTCATCTCTTGTAAAACTACCATTTAAACCTTTCTGCATAGCTCTGATATCCTCGTTTTTATCAGTTGCAACAGTAAGTCTTACTTCAGCAATTTCCTCTTCATCAAGTGATGGATCCATAACAACAACATTATCAAATTTTACAGACGTACATGAGATGGGCGGCTCTTTAATAGGTAAAGGATAATCATCCCCAAGTTCAAAACGTTTGGCAGGAACATTTGTAGTCATCAAAGCTGCAAGTGATGCAAGAGATGCAGCATCAAATAAATTTCCGTCATAATCAAGGATATGAATATCAATAAAAACCATCCAAACTTTTTCTTCTGGTTCAATACATAATTTTTCAACTTCAATAAGTTGAGACTCTCTAATTCCTCTATCAACTACTCTTGCAAGTTCAATTGCATCTTCTCTTGGAGGACCTGCTTCAAAATCAGGTGATGCAAGAGGAATAAGTTCAGCAGCAGTTGTCATTACACCTGTTTCTGGTGTATCAGGGTATGGTTCACCAATGTCCATTTTTATTCCAGAAAGTACCTGTGTATTACCAATTTTTACCCTTGCAGAACCCTCTGCTTTAGAAACAACTCCTGTCTCAATTTCAATATTTCTAAAATCATCAAATCCTCTTCCATCTTCTCGTTTTCCATTTTTTGCAAGATTTATCAAATAATCCTTTTTTATTGCTGGTATAATTGTCATCTTACTCAACTCCTATTTTAGTTTGATATTTTTCTAAAATTGCCTGTTTTTGTAAATCAGAAATAATGTAACATCCTTTAAGTGCCAAATCAAATGCTTTGTCAAACTCTTCTTGAGTTAAATGACCATCCATCTGCAAAAGTAGAATATTTCCAGTTCGAGGTGAAATAGCAATTGGTAGATCAGCAGATCCATAGTTATCCTCGTCTTTTCCTAAATCTAGAACAATCTGATCCTCAATTTTACCAGCTGCACATGCAACAGGTATGTCTTTCATTGGGATTCCAGCATCAACAAGAGCTACTGCTGCTGCGGTGAGACCTGCACATCTAGTACCTGCTTCTGCATCAAGGACTTCAATATTAACATCAATTGTTGCTCTTGGAAATTTTTCAACTAAAATAACATTTTCTAGAGCTTCAGATATTACTTTTGATATTTCTCTACTGCGTCTGTCTGGCCCTGGACGTTTTCTATCATCTACACTGAATGCTGCCATATTGTATCTGGCAGTTACAATTGCTCTCAATGGATTTTGAGTATGTCTAGGGATTGCTTCCCTAGGTCCGTAAACAGCAACCATTACCTTGTTTCCACCCCATTCGAGGTAGCAAGATCCTTCAGCTCTATGCAGAACTCCTGCCTTAATTTTTATTTTCCTTAGTTCATCAGGCATTCTGCCATCTAATCGCTTTCCATTTTCAAATAATTTGGTTTCCGATTTCATTTAATGTACATCCTTTGAATCTTTTTTCAATAGTTCTTCTATTTTATTAGTTAAACCATATGATAGAGATTCATTCTCAATCATATCAATTGTTTCAATTACTTTTTTTATACCGACTTCGTCGCCATCAATCCATATTCTTCCGTTTTGGCCAACAAAAATTCGGCATTTAGTGTATTTTTTAAGTAGGGATATCATAGAACCCTTTTTTCCAATAATTCTTGGAACCTTAGAGGGTTCTACATGAAATATAAATCCTCCTTTAATCTTATAGAGATTATGATCTTTTAATGTAATTTGTAATTTCTTTTCTTGGTCAACTTGTAAAACTTTTGCCATTATGGAATCGCCTTTATTTAAATACCTTTCGGTCTCTCCAAATTCTATATCCCATGGTACTTCATTTACATGTAAAAGTGCAGGATATGCTGCATTAATATCAACCAACCAACTTGATTGCATTGCCTCAATTATAATTCCTATAACAAAATCTTTTTCTGTTGGATCATAACGGCCTTTTAAGGCAATAACATTGATATAATTTGAATTATCACTTAACACACCTAAAACTTCTGCATAAATTTTTCCATTTTCTACAAAAGTTCCTTTTCCTGCTTTTTTATTTTTTATCTCACCTAAGAACTGACTTGGAATAACTATCTCACGTTTATCTTGATCCATAGAAATATGACCTCTTAATAATTATTTTAAAATCTTTGTTGATACATTACCTTTTGTAACATCATTTAATTTATCGTAAAAATCATTCTGCATTCCTGCAGGTAACCTAATAATTCCAATCCAAGAACCATCTGATTGCCAATCTTCTCTTTCAAGTGTACCAAAGTTTCTAACTGTTCCATAAGCCTTACCAATATGCTCAGCAGGTATTTTTATAGATATTTTAATGTTTTCCATAGAAATTGGAATTATTGGTCTTAAAATTTCAATGATTAATTTAACCTGCTCATTTACAGGTTTAAAAGGATCAACATGTACTCCAGCTTGCTCCATAGCAAGTTCAATTCTTTGACGAGGGTGAGGAGCTTTGGTTTTTGGATCCATTGCATTTTTAACAATTGTTTCAATTATCCTATTTCTCTTATTTTTTTGCATCTTGTTTCGTTGTTCTGTTGTAAGTTGAATATCACCTTTAAGAATTATTTGTTTTGTAATATCTGTTAAATTATTTGTTCCAAAATTCTTCTGGAGAGATTCTTCAGACGCATGAGTCCCTTTTTTCGAATCTTTAAATATTGCATCAATTGCTAGATTTTGAACAATATCTATTTCCTTACCATCGATTAAATCAGCCGCTGCATATGGGTCTACTAACACCTCGAAGTGTTCCTCCCCTTTTTTTAATCTTGCAATAACGGCCTCATCAAGACTTACCAATTCTAATTTCCTCCAATTGCCTTTGTAACATATTCTTTTGTTTTCTCAGGAGATAATATATGAAATTTAACACTCTTATCTACAACTCCAATCTCTGTTGCATCTGGATTTAATTTACCTTCTGTTCCTTTATGAAGTGCTTTTATTGCCATATCAATTGCTTCATCCATAGAAAGATCTTGTTTATAATTACTTTCAAAATAGCTCATTGCTCCATTTCGACCAGATCCTTCACTACTAGCTTTATATTCCATTAAAGCACCTGATGGATCTGTTGAAAATAATCGTGGTCCAGTATCATCAACACCTGCAATAAGCAAAGCAGTACCAAATGGTCTAACCCCACCATATTGCGTATAAGTTTGTTTAAAATCACATATCCTTTTAACAAGAGTTTTTACTTGGATTTTCTCATTATATGTTATTTCATTTATTTGCGCATCTAAGCGTGCTCTATCAATTAATGCTCTAGCATCTGCAACAAGTCCAGATGTTGCACAACCTATGTGATCATCAACTTCAAATATTTTTTCAATTGATCCTGGTTCTATTAACCGTGATGATATTCTTTTATCTACAATTAATACTACACCGGTTTTGTATTTTAAACCTACAGTTGTAGTTCCTCTTTTTACTGCTTCTCTGGCATATTCAACTTGAAATAGTCTACCATCTGGTGAAAAGACAGTTATTGCTCTATCATAAGCCATATTTGCTGGTTGCATATTTAAATTTCACCTCATCTATTCTATCTAATAATTTTGAATTTATCTATGTTAATTTTTCAACCAAGTATACACTAATTGTGTATATACTTTGTGTTAACCCTATTATTAATAGTTTTTTTTAGACTCCTTTTTTTAACCCCCAAATTAGCTTATGTAACTGTAAATTTAATCTAACATTCAATCCATCTGATATTATCCATTCAGCAATTTTTTTAGGATTCCTTCCCCAAACCGGTTGAAAAAATACTTCACAAGTTGGTTTATAAACATAATAAATATTTTTTGCATAAGTATAATCATCTTTGTTTTTTATTACAAATTTAATTTGATCGTGTTTTCTTATTAATTCGATATTATCTAATCGATTTTTTTTATGCATTTCTGATGTAGGACACTTAATATCTAATGATATTATTAGATGTTTATACTCGATAAAATTCTTAATACTTTTACTACCATTAGTTTCAATGATTACAAAATATTTCTTTTTTAGAAGACTCTTTATCAAATCATCTATATCTTCTTGTAATAAAGGTTCTCCTCCTGTTATACAAAGATATCTACATTGATATTTTTTTATCTCTCTTAAAATATCATCAATTTCCATATCCTTTCCATCATCATATGCATACTTTGTATCACAATATGAGCATCTCAGATTGCAACCTGTTGTTCTTATGAAAATATTTGGACGCCCTGACCACTTTCCTTCTCCCTGCAATGAATAGAATATTTCGTTTATTTTCATTTAATCACAAATAAGATTTAACATATCTATATATATTTTTTTTGTAAAATGCATATACATCTGCATATATAGCTGCATATTCAACTACATAAAAAGGTAATAATGTAATTATACTATCACATATATAATCGATTAAATACTCATAAGTATATAGATAGGAGTGGGATGATATAAGATGCTAAAATACTTGTGTAAATTTATTAAGTTTAAAAATTCAGCATCGATAGGTATAGGTGGGTTAATCGTTTTTATTGCTATGGTATTGATTGCAGGTATCGCTGGATCAGTATTAATTCAAACAAGTTCTACACTTGAATCACAAGCTTTTTCAACTGGTAGTAAGACTCAAACTGAAGTTTCTGCTGGGATATCTGTTTTTAGTGTAGAGGGCTATGCTGCAACTGGTGAAGATATTTCAAAGTTGGCTATTATGATTAGACCCTTAGCAGGAACTGAAGAAATTGACATATCAACTAGTTTTATTGAGTTATCAGATACTAATAAAAAAATTATCTTTAATTATACAACTAGTTATTATTCAAATCCAGATGGATTAAGTAATATTTTTAATGCAAATGTTTTTCCCGATTTAGCTTCACAATTTGGAATACTTGTTTTAGAAGATTTTGATAATTCGATCTCTCAAGCAAATCCTGTAATTAATCGAGGTGATAAACTATTTTTGTGTGTAAATTTAACTGCCTCATTTAACAATATCTCTGAAAATACTGATGTATGGGGCAGGGTTGTTCCTGAGATTGGACATGTTGGTGTAATTAGTTTTAGAACTCCTTATACTTTTATTGATAATATAATGGAATTACAATGGAATATGTAGAAAATTAGATTTTTTATGGGCGTTTTCATTCTTTTAGTTAAGATTTTCAATATAAAATAAAATTTTTATATACATTCTCCTTATTAAAAAAATAATAGAAAGATTTATTCCGAATACCTCTATTATACATTTTATATTTAGTGGAGGTTATTAAAATATGAAAACAGTCTCAATGGAAAAAATATTTGTTTTTATAACAGTTTTTTTATTTGTTATAACAAGCGTAAGTGCGTGTGATTGCGAAGAAACAGATTATAACTTAATGGAAAGTAATATCTTGTCTAAAAGTCCTGAAAAAAATCTTGCTGAAGAATATAAAATAGATGAATTGTGCGGTTTAGTTGAACCCGAAGACTGGTATATAAATGCAAAATTTGATCCCTGTATCCCAAGAGGTGATTTACCAGATTCTTTTGACTGGCGAGATGAAATTGAAGGTGGTTTACCATCAATAAAAAATCAGGGTAGTTGTGGTAGTTGTTGGGCATTTGGAACAATTGCATCATTGGAGTGTAATATTAAAATTAAGGATGGAGTTGAAGTGGATTTATCTGAACAATGGCTTGTAAGTTGTAATCAAGATGGATATGGTTGCGGTGGCGGTTGGTGGTGCCATGATTATTTCATGGAAAATGGAAAAACAGATCCATGTGGAGATTCTGGTGCTGTATTAGAAGAAGATTTTCCTTATGTAGCATATAATGCACCATGTAATTGCCCATATCCGCATGAATATTTTATAGAAGATTGGGCTTATGTAGGCGATCCAAATGGTGTAGCAGAAGTTGATGAAATAAAACAGGCAATTCTAGATTATGGAGTAGTGTCAGTTGCTGTTTGTGTGAACACAGCATTTTCAGAATATAATGGAGGTATCTTTACTGGACCTACGTGTGATAGTATTAATCATGCTGTTGCTCTAGTTGGTTGGGATGATAATCAAGGAACGGAAGGCGTATGGTTCCTTCGTAATTCATGGGGGCCGAATTGGGGTGAGGATGGTTATATGAGAATTGAATATGGAGTTTGTAATGTGGGCTATAGAACAGTTCGCATAAAATATAGAGATTCTATAAGAATAAATCTCCCTGAAGGTGTACCAGATACAATACCTCCGGGACAATCCACAAGTATTCTTGTTCAAATCGAAGAGATTGCCGATACATATGTTCCAGGTTCAGGAGAAATATATTATAGATTCGATGGAGGGTCCTATCAAAATTCATCTTTAGAATTTATTAGTGGAGATCTTTATGAGGCTACATTACCACCTGCAAATTGCGGTGATAAACCTGAATTCTATTTCAGTGCTGAAGGTGAAGAATCAGGAACAATTTATAGTCCATATGATGCACCTAACAGTGTTTATTCTTCGCTTGTTGGAGAACTAACATCTATATTTTTTGATGATTTTGAAAACGATCTTGGATGGACTGTTGAAAACGATTGTTCTGATGGTGAATGGGAACGTGGGGTTCCTGTAGATTGGAATAGGGGTGATCCGCCCAATGATTATGATGGATCAGGTAATTGCTATCTTACCGACAATGATCCCTATAATGAAAATTGCGATGTTGATGATGGATATACTTGGTTAATATCTCCTTCAATTGATTTAAGTGAGGGACAAGATGGTTTCATTAAATACGCATTATGGTATACAAATGATTTTGGAAATGACCCAAACAATGATTTATTTAATGTTTTTGTTTCAAATAATGACGGCACAGATTGGGTTTTGGTTGAGGAGATTGGTCCTGCAACACCAAGTCCCTACGGGTGGAAGGAATACAAATTTTTAATTAGTGATTTTGTTACGCCAACTGATATAGTAAAAGTACGTTTTGAAGCTTCAGATCTTGATGCTGGGTCGGTTGTTGAAGCTGGTATTGATGCTTTTAATGCTTCAATTTTAGAATGCAATGATACTGGAAATTCTGCACCTTATACTCCAACAATAAATATTGATGAAAACAATTCTTTAATTATTTATACAATTGACCCTGAAGAAGATTTTGTTATGTATTTTATTGATTGGGGAGATGGAACTATTACTCAAACAGACTATTATCCTTCTGGACAAGAGGTTATAATCGATCATGATTGGATTGGGCCAGGAGTTTATTACATAAAAGCAAAAGCAAAGGATATACATGGTGCTGTTAGTAACTGGTCGGACCCAATTGAAATTATTATTGAAAATTACCCACCTGAAGATCCAATAATTAATGGTCCATCAATTGGAAATGCAGGAATTTTATATGAATATGGTTTTACTTCTGTTGATACAGATGGAGATGATATTTCAGAGTATATTATTAACTGGGGTGACAGTTCTGGTGAAGTAACTATTAATGGTCCATATGCTTCTGGTGAAGAAGTAATTGCAAATCATACTTGGTATGAACAAGGAATTTATTTAATAAAAGCTAAAGCAAAAGATATTCATGGTAACGAGAGTGATTGGTCTGAGTTAGAAATTACTATACCAAGGTCTAGAGGAACAAATAAATTGTGGTACATTTGGATTTTAGAACGTTTTCCAATGATTGAAAGACTCCTAAAAATCTTAAACTTTGGAATATAAATTATTTCCTACCAATACTTATACTAATGGGCCTGCCGAGATTTGAACTCAAGTCTATAGCTCCCGAAGCTACAAGGATACCAAGCTACCCTACAGGCCCTAAATTACAAATTAAAATAAGAAAATAGAAAAAAGTTTTAATTAGTATTGGTTTTTTATTCTTTTATTTCAAATCTTTAAGAAGTTTACCGAGTTCCTCATATTTTTTCTGAAGAATATTTACTGATTCAACTATTGCATCTTTAGCAGAAAATGAACCATCAGTTTCAAAATGAAATAAAAATTTTGTAGGATCTCTTTTAATAGAAATAAAATCAATATGTTCCTTATTTATGAAAGATTCAAGGATTGGTAGTTTTGTTTCATCTTTTAAAATAAGCTTATCGCCTTTTATTGTAACAAGATTCTCAGGTATCTTACTGACAAATTCTTTAACTTCATTTAATTTTGTCTTATCAAACTCAATGATTTGTTCCATCCTGTATGCTGGTGCTTGGATAGCCTGCCATTTTGCATGATCTCTTCCTCGTCCAAGTACTGCTTCGACCTCAAGAATTAGTCTTTGGTCGCCATATAATTTTACTATTGGTATCTTGTCCTCTGTTATTGCCCAGCTTTTTTCTGCAGGTTGTAGATCGCCAGAATATACTGCTCCTTCCCCTTCCTTACTTAATGTATATCTTACTGTGCAATTTGGACAACCTTTGCCTTTACAAACACATTCAGCTCTAAATGATATAAGACTTAAATCTGTTGGAATTGGAACTAGACCTAATCTATGGGCAATAATTTCATCAAAAAGTGCACTGGTATTATCATATATTACTACATCATTAACAGCAAGTTTTGGTAATTCTGAAATCATTATTCTTCTTAAGGCATTTACAAAATAGGGTTTTACTTCTTCAATTTTAATAATTGCCTTTTTAGGTTTCAGTTCTTTAATATCCACCTTCATCTGTATTTCACCTAAATTCTTCTTCCTCGTCTTCCACCTTTCTTTCTACAACCATCATGAGGAATAGGAGTAACATCTTCAATTTTACCTATCTTAAAACCACTTCTAACAAGTGCTCTAATTGCTGCTTGTGCCCCTCGACCAGGTGTTAAAGCTTTATTTCCACCTTGACCTCTAATTTTAACATTTACTCGGTCAATTCCTTTTTCTTGGGCAGCCTCAGCAACAGTTTGTGCTACTTTCATAGCAGTATAAGGTGTACCTTCATCTTTTGCAGATTTGGTTACCATTCCACCTGAACATCGTGCTATTGTTTCTGCACCCGTTAAATCTGTGATTGTAATAATTATATTGTTAAAAGAAGCAAAAATGTGAGCTATACCCCATCTACCCATATTTATTCACCTGTTGATTTCTTTTCATCTTTTTTATCATTATCTGAAATTTGTTCTTTGGATTTTTCAATAGGTTCATCTGTTGATTTTTCTGTATTGTTATCATCTTTTTTATTTGAGTTATCCTTATTATCTCCTTTTTTCTCCGAAGGTTCAGCAGATTTTTCTTTTTCTTCTTTTTTCGAAGGTTCAATAGGTTTTTTCTCTTCTTTTGCTATATCCTTTTTTATAATAGGAGCTGATTTAAAATCTGCACGAGGTCGTGCTGGATGCATTACATCATTTAATGGAGAATCACTTGTATAACCAATTTCACCTTCCTCATCCTTTGTAACTATATAACCTGGTACAGTAACCCTTCTTTCACTAATTCCGATATGACCATGAGAAATCAATTGTCTTGCTTGATAAGATGTGTTTGCAAGGCCTTTGAGATATGTAAGAGTTTGTAATCTACGAGATAAAATTGATTCAGTGTCAAGAGTTAAAACATCATCAAGAGTTGAATTTGGAGGAAGTATATTAAGTCTGTTTAAATGAATTAGTAATTGTTGACTTTCCTTTTTACTTTGAATATCACCAGTAGCCACCTTTGCAAGAAGTTCTCTTGCTTGGCCACGGTATTTTCTCAATTTTGTTTGAGACTTCCAAACCTCTCGTTTGTTTTTAAGACCATATTTTCTTATAAGTTCATTTTCACCTTTAATACGATCTTCTTGCCAAGGATGACTTGGAGTTTCATATTTTTTTCTTGAAAATTTTGGTTTACCCATGCAATCACTTACTTATTTCTCTCTTTTTTGATACACCAAGAGCAAGTCCTCTTCTGTTGTTTGCCCTTGTTCTTTGTCCTCTTACACGAAGTCCACGTTCATGTCTTATACCTCTATAAGACCTTATTTTTTTCAAAAGATTAATCTCATCTCTTAAGCTCATGTCAATATCTACACCGATTAAATGAATATCTTCCCCAGTTTCTAAATCTTTACGATGATTAAGCATCCACTTTGGAGCATTTGAACCAACTTTATCAATAACTTCTTGAATTTTTTCAATTTGTTGATCTTTTAAATCACCAAATTTTGTTTTTCTATCTATTCCGATTTCATTAGCAATTAGAGATGCCATATGCACCCCAATACCCTTTATACTTGCTAGTCCATAGACAATATTTTTCTCTCCATCAATATCTGTGTTGGAAAGTCTTACTATATATTTGAAGTCCTTTCCTCTATCAACTTTTTTCTTAGATTTTTCTTTTATTCCCTCTGGTTTTTTTGCATCAACCTTTTTTTCTTTAGTTGGTACTATTTCATCGGTTTCTTTAGATATTTGTTCTGCTTTTTCCTCATCTTTTGTTTTTGTTGTCTCTTCAGATTTATCATCTTCTATTTCTTCAATTTTGGATTCTTGTTCTGTTGGTTTCTCTTCATTAGTATCTGTTGATGAATTATCAAATTCTGAATCTTCTTGTTTAGATTTATCTTCCAATTTTATAACCTCTAATTAATAACTATTTTAATCTATACTTCCAGTTTATAGGAGAAAGTATTGCCATAAATAAGAGAAGTTATATATAAGCATTTAGGAGAATAAAATATATAAAAAAAAACGAGCTGAAGAGCTTTTTATAGCTTCTTCAGACAATGTATAAAGATTTTTTTTTTTTTAGTATTTCTGATGCTGTTTCCAATATTCTCTTAGTTCGTCAAGAGATTTATCAAGAGTAACTGCATCAGATACTTGATATATGTATTGGGTTGGTATTGGCATTAGTGTGTTGTAGGGTATGTTCCAGGTTTGACATAGATAAGGATCAACGAAACATCCATAATTTTGGAGTGTTCCACCTTGTTCTGCCCAAGCATAGAGTGTTCCAACTCTTGAATGATTCCTGTCATATATTGGCATATCAATTAATTGATCTGTTGGCCATGTTGTAGGTCCACAAGGTATGGTTTTGTTCCAGTATTTTGTTAATTCCTCTATAGTTTTATTAAGAGTGACACGGTCGTACGCTTCTCTTATGTAATCACTGCTTACTGGTATGAGTTTGTATGTGCCTCTGAAATAATTGCATCTTGTGTTTTCGCTTGGTTTTATTCCAAAGAAATATCCTGGATATTCTTGATTCCAGCTGTTCCAAGTCTTGTCAATCCAACCAATTGGAGTTCCATTTGCGTCAAAAACTTCTTTTCCAACTAATTCATTCGGGTTATCAACTCGCATATCCCATCTCCTTCTAATTTTTCATATTTATAATTTATATGAATATAAGCTTTTTGGTATTGTAAATAAAAAATTTTGTAAATTTTTAATGTTAGGTTCTTATTGTTTTTGACATATTGTATCAGGATTTGAGGGTTTTATTTCCGAAGTATTACTATAGATTCCAATACTGTAAAATTGGTAATAACCTTCATTAAATGGGAAATTAAAATTCCAGGTCCATGGACTATTGTAATCTGTTCCAAAAATATTCCAGTTATCATTTCCAATACTGTTAATAACCCCTACTTTTATAGAAAAGTTATCTGCTGAACCAGCATCCCACCAACTTGATCCGTCGATATATTCCCATGCATAATATTTAACTTGTACTTTTCTAGCTCCGGTTGGTATTGTATAGTTTGTTATACCATATTGAGCCCAATTATTAACGTTATTCCCGGTTCCCTGTGATACAGGATTAGTTCCACCTGATTGATAACTATAACCACTCATTAATGCATTGGAAGCATCATAAAAATTTACATGCATAAAGAACTCATCATATACTGGAATATGGTATTCGTCTGAAACAAGCCAGCCTGTAACATTTATTTTTGCTTTTCCTAAATCAATATAACTTGCATAGCTAGCTAAACTTACATTCTGATATGCATAAGCATTTACTTTTTCTCCAGCAGCTAACCAATATGAATAGTATGTGCCTTCATAGGGGGATTCTATACCCCACGGACAATCTGTGCCAACTGTCATAGTACCTCCTCCAGCATTTAACCATCCAGTTGTATCGCCAGTTTCAAAGCTAGGATTTGTTAGTAGTTCAGCTGACCAACTTGTGGATTCTGATTCAGATCCCCAACTTGTATTATCATCACTCCATCTATAATATAATTTAACACCATCTAATTGTGAATTTCCTGTAACATTGATAGTTATAGGTGATGATAAAATTTGATAAGGAGATATTTTATCAACTGATGTAATCTCATCTTGTAGTATTGGAATTTCTTCACCATTTAATATATTTGATTCACAGCTAAGCTCTGCTCGATAGATATATATTTCATCTAATAAACTACTAATAGTCTTGTTATATAATCCTTCTCCTGTTTTAGATTCCCAAGGAGTATTTACCCAACTTTCTCCTAATTTTTTATAAGAAAATCTTACTGATCCTGAATAATTTCTGAAATTGTAGCCTAGCCATAATTTTGTTGAGCCACCTTCAATCTCAGTAGGATTCAATGTTAATACAATATATGGATATTCACTAATCAACCCATCTTGAATCGTTTGATCAAATAAAACTAAGTTATTTTCAGTATCTACTATTGAAAAGGATACTTTTAAATATGTTATATTTTCAAGTTTACAAACAAGTCTTTCCCCTATACTCCATAAATTATCCTCTTTTGATTTTGAGTTGAGAAGATTTTTTATATAATAATTATAAGAAAATCCTCCTATTTCTACAATACATTTAGTATTTAAATCTAGGGATGGACCCCTACAATGTTCAACAATATATGTGTCACCTACTAATTTACCTGATAATATTACTGTTTGCTGAGCTTCAGGTCCAGAGTCACTTACAATAATTTGATGTAATCCAACAAATACCACTATAGTAATTGTTATTAGAAGAAGTAGCGAAATTATCTCTGAAACTGCATTATTTTTTCTAGTATTTATATTATTTTTATACATATTATAAACCTTATTATCGAATTATATAAGGTGTTTTAATTTCAAATCAAATTATTTGAATATGATAAATAATTAATTACTCCATCCTGGACCTATTTGGATATTAATTTCAGTAATAATTAAGGTTAGATCAACTGTTAGCGCATCGTTGAAATCTATTGTAATTTCGTTATCAATTTCATTTTCAATAATTTCAAAATCATTTGCTGCACCATATGTAAGACCCGCGGATCCAAGAGTGTCATTAAAGAAATTATGCCATGCTCCCATATAATGTGTTGAAATTATGAGATCATCAACATTATTTATTGTATCAGTATTTTTACTTTTATATTCAAGCTGTATCTGGCTAATACCATGACCTGTGGTATATTTTTTACCTGCGATATCAATAAAATCTATCGTTTCATAAGTTATAACAACATTTCCTGAATAGTCAACAGAAAAATAAGGCATGATATACATTGTATTACCTAATTTCTGACTAGTAATAATACCACCTGCTTCATATATATAATCTGTTTCGATATATCTTGAATTTCTTGGTGAATATCTAATACTTCCTAGGATATAATTATAAGATGATGGAGTTTTATCAGTGATATTAATCATACATTCATCTGATATCAATTTAAGATAACCAAATGATTTTTCTGATTTTAGAAATAGTGGTAAAGGAATTTCATTTGTTCCTAATGTTACGGCTGTTGTAATTTTATTACCAATTTGCTCAATACTTGATAAGACGTCTACTGCAAATTTTAATTGTGTGAACTGCTCCGCAACTTTTTCCATATGTTCAGCTTCTCTTTCTTCTGACCAATCAGGTATATATGTTAATTGAATTACAGATAAAAAGGTAAAAAAAAGTCCTATTAGCATCACTGCAACAATTATTCCGGCAGCTCCTTCGTTATTATCTGATATTCTAAAGATTTTTTTGATTCTTCCTTTCTTCATCTGTCCACCTTCATTATATTTTATAATTAAATTTAGGGTGAGAATAAATTATAATTATCCAATATTTGCGCTTCTGATAATGCAACATTCCAAATTGTTACTTCATCAATTATACAATTGTAATCATCTCCCATTATGAGATTATTACTATTGATGCTTATTAAACCAGAAACATTAATTTCATCTTGTAGAATACTATCGATATATAATTTCATCTGATATGAACTTAAAGAGCTATTAAATGTTAATACAACATAGTTAAAATCTGATGAGAGTGGTGCTGTTATAATATTATTATTTATGTATGCAAAAACTGATATTCCATCTGATTGAAGACCATATGCACTTGTTTTATAAACAACTGGCCTTGGCCATGTTGCGTTTATTGGAATTATTTCGACTGTTTTAATTTCTGCATTTGAATTTACTCCAGTGTAAGCTATAGCATAAATATTTCCATCTAAATGTATTATTTGTGGTACATAGCCATTTGAGTCAAACAATAAATAGTCATCATTTGCATCTGAAATGTCACCATAATTTCCAATTTTAAGAGTTTTTATATAGGCATTATATTCGCCACGATAAACTACTGCATAAATCCAGTCGTCAATATGAATAATCTGCGGATCATAGGCGTCATCATCGCCACTTGGATTATTTGTATCAAATCTATAGCGATCTATGATGCTTTTAGTAATTGTTCCATCATTTGCTATCTCAAGAGTTGAAATGTATCCCCCTGCATATTGATATGAATTTAAAATTGCATATACATTATTATAAATATTAATAATCTCAGGTTCATAACCATTTGATGTATCATATTCATAAGAGTCAACAACCGTATCTACAATGTCCCCATTATCCATTATAACAACAGTTTTTAAAAATCCATCATAATCATAACCTCGATAAGCAATTGCATAAACATTTCCTGATATTTGTATAATCTCTGGTTCATAACAATAACTAGTTTCAAACTCAAGTGAATCTTTTAATGTATCAGTAATTTGACCAGAATTTAGTATCTCTATTGTTTTAATAAAACCATGATTGTTTGTACCTCGATAAACAATAGCAAAAATATTACCATATACATGAATAATGTCTGGTTCAAAACAATTCGAAGTATCAAACTCAAGGCTATCAATAACTGCATCGTCTTTGATATCTCCATCATTCAATATTTCAACTGTTTTAACATAACCATCATCATAAAGTCCGCGATATACTATTGCAAAAATATTTCCATATACATTAATTATTTTGTTATCTCGGCCATTTATTAAATCATATTCTAAAATATCAATAAATAAATTTGAAATATCTCCATCATCTAAAATTTGTAATGTTCGGAGGTATCCATCTGCATCAAGATCTTGACTAACAATTGCATATATATCATTATTTACTTTGATAATATCTGGGTCAATAAAATCAAAAATAGTATATCGTGAAACTTGTATTTCTGAAACAGTAGGTGTTGAAGTGATGTTAACTGTTTTTATATAACCTTCATTATAATTGGTATAAGCAATTATAAATATATCTCCTGTGTAATGAGATATTATTGGTTTATAACAATCACTTGTATCAAATTCATTTGAATAAATTACAGAATCAGTTATTTGACCATCCAATGCAATTTCTACAACTATTATAAAACCATCATTATCAAGTCCTCTATAAACTATTACATAATAATTACCAGTTAAATACACTATTCTTGTTTCATAACAACTGTTTGGATCGAAATAGAATTTATCAATTATATCTTTTTGAATTACTCCATTAGCATCAATATTAATTGTCGTCAATGCACCTCTTCCATCTCTTCCTCTGTAAGATGTTGCATATATGTTTCCATTTATATGAACAATATCAGGATCCCAACCATCGTAACCGTCAAATACAAATTTATCTGTATAAGATCCATCACTATGTAGTGCGCTAGTAAAGGTTCCGTCTGCTAAAATTATAATTGTTCGAACCTCACCATCATCATCAGGGTTTCTATGAACTATTGCATAATAGTTATTTCCAACGTGAATAAACTTAGGTTCGGCTATTGAACTTCCTGATTCGGTATTAAAGAAGATTGTTGTATCGATAATCGTATCAGTAATCATACCTGTATCTAAGATTTCAATAGATGTAACATAACCATCATTATTCAAACCACAATATGCAATAGCAAAATTATTTCCATTCACTTGTATAATATTTGGATCTAGTCCATTAATGGTATCAAATTCTAAAGTATCAATTACTGCATCATTTATTTGACCGTTTGTATTTATTACAACTGTTTTTAAAAATCCATCAAAATCAGGACCTTCATAAGCAATTGCATAAATATTGTTTGTAACATGAATTATATCAGGATCATAACAATTAATGGTATCAAATTCTAAGTAGTCAATAACATTTTTTATAATTCCATCATTTTTTATCGAAATAGTGGCAATATAGCCATCATCATAATCTCCTCTAAAACAAACAGCATATATTGTTCCAGATATGTGAATTATGTCTGAGTCTCGACCATAATTAGGACCAAACCATGAGGAATCAATTAAACTATTAGTTATATCTCCAATATATCCCTCACTTTTTTCTAAAGGTTTAATCCAAGCTTCTACAGTTAGTTCTTCAGAAATATCTAAACTATTTGAATCTAACACTCTTAAATAGTCATCAATTCCATCAAAACCTAACCCAGTTGAATTTAAACCTGGTATCCATTGGGGTGGTCCAAATAATGTACCATGGTTATCAAGTCCTGAAGTGTCATAAGCAATTGTACCTGTTCCTTCTGAGAAATGCCAAATACCCATTATAATTGACCAAGTAATAAATGTTTTAATGTTGCCCTCTTTTGTTACAACATCATAGGTAATTCTAGCTTTAAATTCATAATCTTTTTTTGGTATTAGGTCATCAATTTCCTCTGAATATGTACCTTGGCCAGACATAGCAACCCATGGTGTATTAATCCAACTTCCACCTTGAGGTCTATAAGAAAAACTAATTGATCCAGAAAGTCCTTTGAAATCATATTGCATCCAAAGTTTAGCTGTTTTAGTTTTTATATCTGTTGCATCAAGAGTGTCAACTGTTGGTGATAAAGTAGTAAAGGTTTTAACTCCACCATCGGTTTGATTAGTTCCCCATTTAAGTTCTGCTTTATATTCATATTGAGTATTATAAATTAGTCCATTAATAACTAACTCATAATTATCTTCTCCTGATTTTACTACCCACGAAGTATAGATCCATGCACCAGCTGTTACTCTATAAGCAAATCTGACTGAACCAGATTTATCCCAAAAATTATATTTCATTATTAATTTGGCAGAATTTGCTGTAATGTCTGTTGCATTAAAGGTAAAAGTATAAGGGTCTCTTAATAGCATTCCTTCCTGAAGAAGCCCCATCATAACTACTGAGCTAGATTCTGCGTCAATTATTTTTACTTCAACAAGTAAATTTCTAATATCATAGTTTATAAATATTTCTTCACCAATATTCCAATATCCATCTTCTTTATCTTCTTCATCTAATAAATCTTCAATTTTATATTTAATTTCCTTTCCGCCAATAGTTAAAATTAATATTGAATCAAGTGATAAATCATCCCCTCCTTGATGAGAAAGTATTATATCTTCATCATTTGCAGTCATACCAACAACATTTATCTTCGGCGCCTTATTAGATTGGGGCAGTGTAAATGCAGCAATATATACTGATGTTAAAATTACAACAGAAATTGCTAAAATTAAAACTGTTCCTAATACTTCAGATACTGCAGAATTATTTATTTTTTTAAAAATCCTTTTACCCTCTAGCATAATGTTTCTTCTTCTCTCCTTTGATGTTATATTCTCTTAATGATGCTATATAAACATTCCTTGACAAAATGTCAAATAGGAAAAAATAAATCATTTTAGATAATAGGTTTGATAATTTAGTCAAATTTAGAAAAATATGCCTAAGGTAATCTAGTGCAAACATCCCATCCACTTCAGTAGCATTAATACTTTATTTGATATTTAAATATATAGTATTATCTAAAAAATATTTTTATTTATTTTATCATTATATACACAAGCATTCTATTAAATCCTCTTGATATAAAATTGTAATGGTAACTGGTAAGTAAAAATAGACTATTTTTTTACCAAATATAATTATCAAAATTCTCAGAATCTTTTTTAATTTTATAAAATGTTTTTTCAGTAACTTCTATTATTTTTCTAAATTTTTCACCATGTAAATTATATAATACTTCTTCTAAATCAATTTTTAATGATTCATTCATAGATGAAATCATTAAAATATATCTTACCAGCCATACTGCAAGTTTTTCTGCAAAGTTTTTGTTGTTTCTTTTTGAAATTTCTTTAAATATACTTGTTTCTAATAGATCTTCAATTGCATTTTTTATTGATGAAGTATTTTTTTCATCCATAAATTCTACCTCTAAGGATCCAAAACATAATTATTTATCATCAATATATTATATATTATTATATATAATATAAATATTTTTGCTTATTTTTTAAATTTTTCAAAATATTATTGCCATGGGATATTAGAAAATCCCATGGCTAACTCCTTTCATTTACCCCTTTATTAAAAACTTAATTCTAATTATTTACCAACAAGGTTTTTTAGATAAGAAAATTCTTTCTTTATTTTTTCAAACTCTTGTATCTTCTCAATTTCAATTTGTGCAATTATTTCGTTAATTGAGTAAGCAAGCTTATAAATTTGAACTGGTCTTCCTTTTCTTTTTTTCTTAAAATCTCGTTTAGTTATCCATCCTTTTTTCAAAAGCTCATTAGTTGCTGCACATACTTCTGGTTGTCTTTGATTTGTTTCTTGTTCGATTTCAACTGATTTACATCCACCATTTTTTGAAATGTATAATAAAGTTTTAGCAATATTTTTTTGCATTCCAAGCTCTGTAAATAGCTTAATTGCTTTTCTATCAAATGGACTTATCTTATTTGTATAATTTTGCATCATATTATCATTCATATTTAGCTCTTTTTCTTATAGCCCAATTATCTTCTGTAAGAGAATCGTATATGCTTCTATCTGAAATATCCCATATTTTTTTATCTGATATAACACTCTTTAAACAGCTATTTTTATTTTTTGCAAATCTAATAATTGTTTTTTTCTTAAGCACCCAATAATGAGTACGCCATTCTCTTCCATCATATAATATTGTATCTTCTTGATCTGTTGTTAACATTCCTTCTTCTTCTAACAAATAAAATAATTGTCTATCCTCATTATTTAAAACGTTATCAATAACACGATCAGCAAAACCAAATATATCAAGGACAAAACCAGCGTTTCTTCGCGCTTCTTCAATATCTATACCCACCCTATTTGCTATTGCTTTTGATAAAATATCCAAAGTAATAATACTCATATTATCCCATTTTTTAGTATCCAATTTTTATAGACAATATATATTGTGTATCTTATGATATATATATTTTTCTATTAATATAAATAAAAAATTATTGTATTGTTTTTAAATCAAACTGTAGAGTTAATTCTTAAATCTTAAAAAATAAAAAATGATAAAATTTATATATTTACCTCTAGGTGTCCGCCCTTTGTCCCGACGATTGCATGTCATCTCCTAACATTATAATATTTGTATAATTATTTAAATCTTATGCTTAATATTTAATAATATATATTAAAAAAGATACATATAAAATTCTTTTAGATATCTCGAATTATAAACAATCTTATAAAATATAAAAAAAGAAAAAGAAGAAAAAATGTATATTTCTAGTTAAATCTCATGAACCAATTAAATATGTAACTAGATGTAAGCATTTTTTCAAACATAGGGAATCTTTCAATCAATCTTATAAAAAGTCGCATTATTAAAGAGTTTGTTGTTGGTCTACCCTTCAAAACAAATACATACATTGTTCCCCAATCACTCTCAAGACCATATATATCTTTTGCTTTAACCTGTATTTCATATACTTTTGTCGCTGGTGGCCAAGAATGTGTCTTTGTTATATTTAGACCAGATGGGTATGGTCCATCCCAATCCTCGAATGTTCCGTCTCCCCAGTCTATATAATAAAACACATTATCATCATCTGGATCGGTTGCTGATATGAAATAAT
>LSSG01000073.1 GCA_001595915.1 Thermoplasmatales archaeon SG8-52-3 | reverse complement strand
ACACATCGGTTCACTGCTTATAGAAATACCAAGGAAGGTCGTGATTCAGTTCCTATTAAAAATGATGAGGATGAGGCAAAACTCAAAACTTGGATTGAACAGCGAGTTATGAATTTAAAAAATAAGAAGAACAATAAATCAAAATGAGGTGTTTTTGATGCCGACAATTTGGCAAGAGATTGATTGGTTAAAAAAGCGAGTTCAGGATTTGGAACAAAGGGACTTTGATAAGATTATCCATGATGTTATAGTAATGCGAAATAGAGCACAACTTGAGGAAGACCTTTTTAGACTAGAGAACAGGTTGCGAAAACTGATACATAAATTTGGTCAGATAGAAATTAGAATTATATCTGATTAAATTTTTTTCAACATAAACAGGGAATAAACTAATTGTCAGGGGCAATAATATATTTCCTAATATCATTGGATTAATACAGTAAAAAGTCTTTTATTTTTTGTTCTTTTTAGAAAAAAAGAAGGAAGTGGAAAAGGCAAAACCACTTCCTTTTAAGGTGGGGAAGGGAACCACCATATTTTAGGAGGTGTCATATGACTCTAATTTACCAATTTTTACAAAATGAGCATCTTGAACAAAATTGATATAATCTAAATTTACGTTCAAATTCTCTTATTTGCCAAGGTAATCCTGTGATTTCATAACCATTTTTAATTTTCTTTATCTTCATATAACATTACCTTTATTATCCGTTTACAACATCTTACATTAACCATTTTTATTTTGAAGAATTGATAATGAATAAGTTTCCATACCACATCTTCTTATAAGAATAATACAAAAATGTCTTAGAAAAAAGGTTGGATTAACAAAAATATTGTATATTTTTATCTATTCCAACGGTATTTAAATCAAAAATGGTTATTTTATAGTGGTGATATGACAAATGTTTGATATACCCACAAGATTAAATAAGACATTTTTAATATCGGCATTAAATTATCTATTGACATGTGATTAAATATGGAGTTAAACATTTCGTCAACAATTAGACAAGTTATTGCTGCATTTTTACTTTTCATTTTACCCTTAATAGCTATTTTATTAGGGGTAATATTTGAATTACTTAATGCTTGGTATTATATTGCTATAATATGTTGGTTTGGTATAGGTTTAATTTTCTTTGCAGCAATAGAATAGATTAATGTTATTTTTATCTATAAAAATTTGTTTTGTATTTGTTATATAAATTTAATTTTTAACAATGGAGTAAAAAATAAATAATAGACTTTATTGCATCAAATACAATGAACTCAGTTTTTCAAATGTTAAATCCAAAGATACAAATAATCCTTGAGAAAAATAATATTAAAGAACCAACTGAACCACAAATAAAAGCTATACCTCCAATACTAAAAGGAAAAAATATTCTTTTAATAGCTCCAACAGGACTTGGAAAAACTGAGTCAGCACTTCTACCAATTTTTCATAATTTTTTAGATTTAAAAGGAAAAATTGATAAAACCGATAATAAAGGAATATCTCTTCTTTATATAACACCACTCAGAGCTCTAAACAGAGATATGCTTCAGAGAACTTTTGATTGGGGAAAGGAATTGGGAATTGATATAGCAGTAAGGCATGGAGATACACCTCAAAGTGAAAGAACTCGACAAGCAAGAAAACCTCCTGATATGCTCATTACCACACCTGAAACTTTTCAAATATTATTTATTGGTAAAAGATTGAAAAAACATATTTCAAATGTTAGATGGGTAATTGTTGATGAGATCCATGAAATGGCAGATGAAGAAAGAGGTGCTCAATTATCTGTTGCTCTTGAAAGATTGCATGAATTAACTATTGGGAAAAATATTATTTTCCAAAGAATTGGTTTGTCTGCAACAGTTGGATCACCTGAGGAAGTTGCAAGATATCTTGGAGGATTTGAAAAAAATAAATTTCGAAATGTAGAGATATTAAATGTTGATGTCACAAAACATATTGATATAAATGTTGAACTTCCAAGTATTATAAAACAAGATTTTAGTTTTGCACAAAAACTATCAATAGAACCTGTTTCTTTTGCTTGTTTAAGAAGGTGTAAAGAACTTATTGATAATCATGTATCTTTACTTCTTTTTATTAATACACGAGATGGTGCTGAGATTCTTGCTTCAAGATTTCATCTATGGGTTGAAGATTTTCCAATAGATGTTCATCATGGTTCACTTTCAAAAATTGCTAGAATTGAGTCAGAGGACAATTTTAAAAGCGGTAAATTAAAGTCACTTATTTGTACATCATCTCTTGAACTTGGAATTGATGTAGGAAATACAGATTTTGTTATTCAATACAACTCCCCAAGAGAGGTTAAAAGAATTGTACAAAGAGTAGGTAGATCTGGACATAGGATAGGTAAAACATCAAAAGGTGTGATTATTGCAACAACACCTGAAGACTTGTCTGAAAGCCTTGTAATTGCTAGACGTGCCTTAAAAGGGGAAATTGAATTATTAAAAGTAAGACAAAATCCTCTATCAGTTCTAACAAATCAAATAATATCTATTGCCTTAGAATACGGAAAGGTCGAAGTTGAAAAAATCTATAAAATAATTACAAGGTCTTATCCTTTTTATAAGCTTAAAAAAGATAGATTTCTTAAAATCCTTGAACAATTAAAAAGTCAACGTAGTATTTGGATTGATAATAGTTTTATTATAAAACGAACTAGCTCCAGAAATTATTTTCTTGATAATATATCAATGATTCCTGATGAAAAAACCTTCAATGTCGTTGATATAAGTTCAAGGAGAAGAATTGGAAGACTTGATGAAAGCTTTGTTTTAAATTATGGTTATGAAGAATCAAAATTCATATTGAGAGGAAGGCCGTGGACTGTAGTTAAAACTGAGGAAGATAAAATACTTGTATCTCAATCAAAGGAAATAGGATCTGCTCCTTCGTGGGTAGGTGAAGATATTCCAATTCCTTTTGAAGTTGCTAAAGAAGTTGGTAGATTAAGAACTGGAGTATTTAAAAAAGATGTATTGAGAAAATATCCTTGTGATATTAAATCATTTGAAAAATTTTCTAAATCTATAAAAAATCAAAAGAAACTAGGGTTTATAATACCAGATGATAAAACAATTACTATTGAAGTTGAAGATAAAACTGTAGTCATAAATGCATGTTTTGGAACAAAAGTAAATGAGACTCTTGGAAGACTTATTTCTGCAATTCTTGCTCAATCAATAGGTGAAAGCGTAGGAATAAATAGCGATGCATATAGAATTAACCTTGAACTTCCCGGTAGAATATCTGTTGAAAAAATTAAGGATATTTTTTTGAAAACCAACCCTGAGTCGCTACCCTATGCATTAAATATTATACTAAAAAATTCAAATTATATTAGATGGCAACTTATACATGTTGCAAGAAAATTTGGTGCACTTAAAAAAGACTTTGATATAAAAAATATTGGTATAAAAAAATTGTTTACTCTCTTTGATAATTCAATGATTCAAGATGAGGCAATAGATAAAATAATCTGGGAGAAAATGGATGTTGAAAATACCCAACAAGTTCTTAGTAAGATTCAAAAGGGAGAAATAAAAATATTTATTCAAAGACTTTCACCAATCTCTTTAGCAGGTCTTGAAACTATCCGAGGACTAATGGTTCCTCAAAGAGCAGATAGATCAATTCTTATGGCATTGAAAAAACGTCTGGAAGATACTGATATAATATTTGTTTGCACTAATTGCAATAAAAGTTGGAACACTTCTGTTAGAAGAGCAGATGATAAACCAAAATGCTCTAATTGTGGTGCTATAAAAATTTCAGTTTTAAGAAGATATAATAAGGATCAAGTAAAAATTCTTACAAAAAAAGTAAAATCAAAAGTAGAAGAAAAAGAGGTAAAAAGATTGCATAAAAACGCTAGTCTAGTTTTAAGTTATGGAAAACCAGCGATTATGGCATTAGTTGGTAGAGGTATTGGCCCTGATACAGCTGCAAGAATTCTTAGGAAATATAACGTTAGTAGTCTTAAGAAATCAGAGGATTTACAAATAAAGTTTCTAAGAGATATCTTAAAAGCTGAACTAAATTATGCAAGAACTAGAGGATTTTGGGATAATAATTAGTTTATAAAAAATATTAAAAACATAAACATGCATTGGTTTATGCAAAAATTAGTTCAAGAATGGAATCGGGATGCTTCAATTAGATAATAAAGATATTCTTGGATGTATATTGAGATCTACAATTAATGTAATTGGTAGAAGAACATCTGAATCTTATGCAAATATTTTTATTAGTAAGGCTTTAAAAGATCTTTCAGAAAAATATAGATTTTTTAAATTTATTGAAATAAGGGGGACCCAATATAGCGAAACAGTTGAAACTGTAAATATTGATCCAGGTTTAAACAATGTTGAAACAAAAGAAATTGGAAAGGCTACAAATGATTTAATGATTGAAATAACAAAAACATTGGGTAAGGGTGCAGGATTTTATTTTATCCGTGAAATTAAGGAGACTTTACCTTTTGATTATGAACTTGCTATAAAAAAGATAGGAATTGATTTAGATCTTATCCAGCTTCAGTTTGTAACTGAAACAAAAGAAAAATTTAAATTTAAAATTGGAAATTTTGATATCCTTACTTATTCTTTTAAAGCACTTTTTCATATTTTGGATAGGGAGTTTGATAAGGATGTAGCAATTTTAACTCTCACAGATCTTGTTGTGAGACTTAGAACCCAATATCCAGTTTTAGGAAAAGTTGAGATAAACGATATCAGATCTATTCAAGGAGTTGATCCTGTAAGTATTGATAAAGATGTAAACGCAGAAGATTCGAGTAAAGTTGGAGAGACAATTCAGAAATGTTTTCAAGAGTTAAATAAATATTTTAATGAAAAAAGCGATATATCTCTTGTAAACGAGTTAAAGGATTATCTTAATTCTGATTATTTATTTAAACTAGAGGAAATTGGTGTTAATCTAGATATACTACAGCTTTCTCAGGTACTTGTTTTTAAAAATGTATTGAAGGCATTAGTTGATATTATAAATGAAACAACTACCCAAAGTTATGCTATTTTACTTGTAAATAATGTTCTTAGAAAATTTGAGGATAGATATGAATATTTGGAAAAAGTAAAAATTGATGGATCCAGTTATTCAGAAAGTATTGATGCTATTATTGTACCTCAAGAACTAAATTCGATTAGATCTTCAGAACTTGGTAGGGGAATCCGCAAAATTATTGAGGATATAATCAATTCTTTAGGTGAAGAGGCTGGTTCTGAATTCGTAAAAAAATTTAAAAAACGGGTTGGAAAAGCCTATTTATTAAGAATAGAAGAAATTGGAGTTAACCTTCATCTGATAGAGCTTAAACAAAACTTGAGATGGTGAATAATAAATTTTTAAATTATCGTTAATAAACGAAAAATAAATCGTCAATTTTAAATATCAAATTTTACTACTGCTCTTATGGTGTAAACTATGAAAGATGTCGGAATTGTAAGTTATGGAGCTCATATTCCAAGGCTCAGAATTAAATCTTTAGATATTGCACATGCATGGGGTAAAGACCCTGAAACAATTACTGGTGGTCTTGGAGTTTTTGAAAAATCGGTTCCTTCACCAGATCAAGATGTTGCAACCATAAGTGTTGAAGCTGCTAGGGCGGCTCTTTTAAGAACTAATATTGACCCTCAAGACATTGGTGCTGTCTATGTCGGAAGCGAATCTCACCCTTATGCAGTAAAACCAACCGGTACAATTGTCGGTGAAGCAATTGGTGCAACACCCCTTTTAAAAGTTGCCGATTATGAATTTGCATGTAAAGCAGGGACTGCAGCTATACAAACTTGTATGGCTCTAGTCAAAGCAGAAATGGTTAGATATGGTATTGCGATAGGTGCTGATACCTCACAAGCAGCTCCAGGTGATGCTCTTGAATATGCTGCAAGTGCTGGAGGAGCAGCTTTTATAATTGGGCGAGAAAATGTTATAGCAAATATTAACGAAACTTGTTCTTTTACTACAGATACTCCTGACTTTTGGAGAAGAGAAGGTCGCAAATATCCAGCACATGGAGGTCGTTTTACTGGAACACCAGCATATTTCAGACATATCATGAGCAATGCCCAAAACCTAATGGAAATGGCAAATACAAAACCTGAAGATTATAATTTTGCAGTTTTTCATCAACCAAATGGAAAATTTCCAGTAAGAGTAGCAAAAATGCTTGGTTTTACCCCAGAACAGGTAAAACAAGGACTCTTATGTCCAATAATTGGAAATACATATTCTGGTTCATCGATGCTTGGTCTTGCTTCAGTTCTTGATATTGCAAAACCAGGTAATAGGATATTTGTAGCAAGTTATGGATCAGGTGCTGGAAGTGATGCTTTTGATATTACTGTAACAGATGTCATGAATAAACTTCCAAGAGGAAAAGCACCTTTAGTTTCAGAGCTTATTGAAAATAAGCAATATATTGATTACTCAACTTATACAAAATATAGAGATCTTTTATATGAGGACTGATAAAATGATGAGAGATGTAGCAATAATTGGAATTGGTTTAACTAAGTTTGGAGAACTTTGGGATAAATCATTTAGAAATCTTATAGCAGAAGCAGGTTCTAAAGCATTACTTGATTCAGGCATCAGTGGTAGTGAACTAGACGCACTATATGTTGGATCAATGAGCACAGGAAGATTTATAGGTCAAGAACATGTCGGTGCTCTTGTTGCTGATTGGTCTGGTTTTGCTCATATGCATATACCGGCGATAAGAGTTGAAAGTGCATGTGCTTCAGGTGGTCTTGCAGTAAGACAAGGGTACTTTTCAGTAGCATCAGGAATGAACGATATCGTAGTTGTCGGTGGGGTTGAAAAAATGACTGATGTTGTTGGAGATGAGGCAACTGATACTCTAGCAACAGGTCTTGATCAGGAATGGGAAGCCTTTTTCGGTGCAACATTTCCTGGACTTTATGCAATGATTGCCACAAGACATATGCATGATTATGGAACAACTCGTGAACAACTTGCAAAAGTTGCTGTAAAAAATCATGCAAACGGAGCACTTAATCCATATGCTCAATTTAAAAGAGCGATACCTTTGGAAAAGGTACTTTGTTCTCCAATGACAGCATATCCACTTGGAATGCTTGATTGTTCACCGGTCAGTGATGGAGCAGCAGCAATTGTTTTATGTGCCGCAGATAAAGCAAAGAAATATACAGATAAACCTGTAAAAATTCTTGGAACAGGTCAAGCCTCTGACACATTATCTCTTCATGGTAGAGATAATATTTGTACTTTCGAATCAACAGTTTTTGCAGGAAAAAACGCCTATAAACAGGCGAAATTGACCCCTAACGATATTGATGTTGCTGAAGTCCATGACTGTTTTACAATTGCAGAAATCTTAGCAATTGAAGACCTTGGATTTGTAAAAAAGGGTGAAGGTGGAAAAGCAATTGACGATAAAATTACAACTCTTGATGGAAAAATCCCTATTAATCCAAGTGGAGGTCTAAAGGCAAAAGGTCATCCTGTAGGAGCAACAGGTGTTGCTCAAATTGCTGAGATTGTTATGCAATTAAGAGGAGAAGCTGGTGATAGACAAATAAAAGATGCAAAAATTGGTCTTACTCATAATGTTGGAGCAGTCGGTGCATCCTGTGTAGTTCATATTTTGGAGGGAATGTAAAATGACAGATGGTGCTGTACCCCGTTTTTGGAGAGAGATACCACAAAGATATAATCTTATTGGTAATCAATGTGGCTCGTGTAACAAAGTGTATTTCCCACCCCGAGAATCTTGTCCATACTGTAGAAGAAAAAGTATGGGAAAAATGAAGAATTTAAAACTAAAAGGCCAGGGAGAGGTTTTGACTTACACAATAATATATAATGCACCTGAGCATTTTGAAGGTCAAACACCATATGCAATGGCTATTATAAAGCTTGATGAAGGACCTAAAGTAACTGCCCAGATAGTAGATTGTGATTTAGATAAAATAAAGATTGGAATGCGTGTACAATCAACTTTTAGAAAGATTCAGGAGGATGGATATATTGGAGCTATTTACTACGGATATAAGTTTAAATCTGTTGAGGTGAAGTAGTGAAAATAAAAAATGCCCTATCCGAAAAGATTGCAGGTGAAATCACTTTAAGTCCTAAACCTGGGCAGACCATTCGGAAGTGGCGAAATATATTTTCAATAAGTCAAACAGACCTTGCAAATTATTTAAATTTATCACCAAGTGTTATTAGTGATTATGAGTCAGGAAGAAGAAAATCACCAGGTATACAAACTATAAGAAAGATAATTGAGGCTTTTGTTGAAATAGATGATACACGTGGTGGAAAAATATTACATCAGTATAATTCTATGATTGAAACCCAAGAAGGAATCCTTGAAATTATGGAATATCCTTACACAATTGTTGCTGAGACATTTATTAAAGAAATTCAAGGAAATATTTTGACAACTAGTAAAATAGGTCTTAAAAAAAGTGTGAAGGGTTTTACCCTAGTTGATAGTGTTAAGACAATTGAAACAATAAATTCAGGTGACTATAACCGTTTATATGGTTGGAGCACTGAAAGAGCAATAATCTTTACTGGTATTAGATATGGTCGTAGTCCAATGATAGCAATAAGAGTTCACCCTGTTAAACCAACAGTTGTTGTTTATCATAAACCAGGATCAGTTGACTCTTTAGCAATAAAACTTGCAGATAGGGAGAATATTCCTTTAGTTGTTACCAGTTTGAAACTTGATGATCTTAAAAAGAAATTGGTAAAAATTGGTGGGATGTGAAAATGGATCTTATGGGTTTGTGTAGTATATGTGGTAAACCTGGAGCAATGTATACATGCAGTTTGTGTGGAAGAATTGTTTGTAGCATTTGCTATGATAGGTCTCACGGAGTTTGCAACAACTGTAAAGTTGGAAAGCAATTATAAAAATAAAATTTTTATCTTATTTATCTAAAAAAGAAATCGATAAATAGAAGGTTTAAGATTTAGGTTATAGGTGGTGTGGAAATTATGGGAAATATTAAATGTGCTAAATGTGGTGCTGAAATTCCAGAAAATGCTAAATTTTGCCCTGCTTGTGGAGCACCTAGAGAGGAAGAAAAACCCCAACCAAAAGTTCAGAAACCAAAATCTGAGATGAATCCTTCAAAATCCATTCAAGAATGGATCTATTCATTTTTTACAGAAAAAAATATGTTTATTATGATTCCTTTAGGAGTTTTAATTGCATGTATCGGTGGATTAATATATCTTTTCAGTGGTAGTATTACTGTTCTAAGGGCAGGATTGATTATAAATATATTTGGATGTTTGATAATTGGTATATTCTTACTCATGTGCGGAATAACATTAAAGGATAATGATAAGTATGTTAGACTTGGTATGATTGTTGGTGGAGTAATATTACTAACTTGGACTCTATCTATTCCTGCATAAAAAATCATTTTTTTTTATTAAAAATAAAAAGAAAAAATTTAGGGAGTATCCAAAAGTATTATGGATATCCACCAATTTGTAGACTTGGGTCACCTAGTAGTTGCCATTGCTCTACGGTTTTTTGATCTATTCCGTCCCATCCATAGTCATGACGCCAGTAAACAAGTTCAAATGTCTTATGATGAGTGATATAGCTTGTTATCGCCTGGGTATAGGCATTTCCTAAAATTGTTTGGTTTTCTTCACCATATTGTCTGAAGAACTCTGTATTAATCCATCCGTCTCCTGTTCCGATTGTACAAACATCACCTTCTGATCCCCATCCAAATCCAGTGTTTCCCATTGTAGCAATTGCACCAGTATTTTTCATTTTTACCATATACCATCCCCAGCATTCAGGTACTGGAGAACCATATGTAAACATCCAATTATTGATAAAAAGGTTCAGAACTGATGGAATCAATGATATACTGAACATGCTGTTATGACATCCACCAACACAAACAACTGGTAGTTTATCTGTATTTGACAATTTCTTCATTGGTAAAATTGGGAAATAGATAAATGGGAAATAAGGTGAAATTTTAGTAACCGTTAGTCCTGCCACTTGTCCATATCGTCTGTTGCCAGGTATTCCTGGATAATGATCTCCCCACCATCCAGGACTTCCATGACCTGAGAAATAGGCAAGACCGTAACCTTGGCTAAATTCATCTATTACATCTTGTTGGTTGACCCATTTACCGTTTGATGTGAAAACACTATTGCTTTCAAAATCATCAGGTATATA
>LSSG01000072.1 GCA_001595915.1 Thermoplasmatales archaeon SG8-52-3 | reverse complement strand
AAGGGATTCGAACCCTTGGCCACCTGGTTAAAAGCCAGATGCTCTACCTAGCTGAGCTACAGGCCCAAAATAGGCCGGGACTCAAGCTTTAAATCATTATCTTTATATATTTCACTCTAACTAACATTAACAGTGAAGCAGTCTACCCGCTATATCAATCTGTATATTTATAATTTATGGATTAATTGCTTTTAAAATAAGTTGATTTTTTTGTTTTTTGAATGTAATCTCATAATCTTCAAAGATTGGATGTCTCCCAAGTAGAACAGGTATATCATTTCGTCCTGAGACATGGATCTGTATGTTTTTATAGATTGCATTTTTTTTCTTACTACCCATTAGCATACTTAATGTTGCCTTAAAAAGGGATGTTGTTCCTCCTGCAGTATCTACATCACCAGCTTTTTTTAATCTTAAGCCTAGATAACGGGCAATTGGCATAGGAATTACAATAAAATCTCCTCCAGAATCTAGCAATGCATCAATAAATGGTGTTTCTTGAGTCTTATAATGGAATTTAACGGGAATAACAGGATATCTGAAATATTTAAATGTAAAAACTGATTCTGACATAAGAAAAAAGGTAATTGAATATCCTAAGATAATACTTTTGATATTTTATAATATAAAATAAAAATTAAAATTCCCTTAACCTGCCATCCAAAACCTTTGATATTTTTATATGATCTTCAGGAAATTTTTCTTCAGGAAATTTTTCTTCAGCTAATTTTAGTATATCTTCAACATTAGCACTATGATCAATTATTTCATCATTGAAAAGTAAAAGCCATTCACCAGAAAACTTCTTAAATTGGTTTTCCTCTTTCATTAAATAACTCTTACCATCTTTTCGTATTTAAAATTTACGCCATTTTTTGGTATTTTTATTGAATTTTTAATATTTTTATAGGAGAAATGACCAAAAACTATATATATGAGAACATACAAAATAATACAACAATATAATTTTATACAATTATACAAGAAGAGGGTGAATAGATAATGAACATTATAACACTAGATGATTTATCAAAAGCAATAGCAAATAGAGTAGGAATTAATATTGAGGAAGCCAGGAGAGATGCAGGTTTTGTTATGGATATTTTTGGTTTTCAAGACCGAGTAATTGATAATGTTTTAGACCCTGAAGATAGACAATTATTTTATATTTTAGAAGAGGAAGGAATGCTTACAACAGAGAGAGAAGAGACAACACTTTATGATGGTAGAGAATGGCGAACTCATTATTGGGTTATTAGAAAAGACATAATATTAAAATACGCAAAGGATGAAAATAAAAGAGTAAGAAGTGTTTTATCTGACAAACAGACTATAGATGATATATCAGATGAAGCAATTTATGATGCTCTTGATGATAAAACTTGGATATCAAGAAAAATTGAGGAATAATCATTCTTTTTTTTTAATTTTTTTTTTTTTTAATTTTTCAATTAAAAAAGTTAATAACCAAGTTTTAGTTTCATACTTTTCACTAATTTGGAGGCTAAGTTATAATTTGTAGGTGAAAATATGACTAAAAGAAAGATACTAATTAGTTCAGAATCAGTAACTGAAGGTCATCCTGATAAGATGTGTGATTTAATATCTGATTCCATTCTGGATGAGGCAATAAAACAAGATAATTCTTCTCGTGTTGCAATTGAGACAGGAACCAAGAATGGAGGAGTTATGGTTTTTGGAGAAATGACAACTAAAGGTTATCTTGATATTCCAAGAATTGTTAGAGATACAATAAAGGATATTGGTTATACAAAAGCAGAATATGGAATTGAATGGGAGACATGTTCAGTCTGGGTTCAAATTACTGAGCAAAGTCCAGATATATCTATAGGTGTTACCGAGGGAGATGGTCTTCATAAAGAACAAGGTGCAGGCGATCAGGGAATGATGTATGGTTATGCAAGTAATGAGACTAAAGAATTAATGCCTCTGACAATTTCTCTTGCTCATAAACTTACTAAAAAACTTTCGGAGGTTAGAAAGAAAAAAGAAATTCCATATTTAAGACCTGATGGTAAGTCACAGGTTTCAATTGAGTATGATGAAAATGGGAAACCACTGAGAGCTGATACTATTGTTGTTTCAACACAACACGATGGTGGTATATCTCACGACAAAATTAGAAATGATGTTATTGAAAAAGTAATTAAACCAATATGTGAAAAATGGATTGATAAAAACACAATATTTCATGTAAATCCAACTGGTGCTTTTGTTAGAGGTGGACCATATGCAGATGCAGGTCTTACAGGTAGGAAAATAATAGTAGATACATATGGTGGTATAGGTCGACATGGTGGAGGAGCTTTCTCTGGAAAGGACCCTTCAAAGGTCGATCGAAGTGCTGCGTATATAGCCCGTTATATTGCTAAAAATATTGTTGCTGCAGGAATTGCTACAAGATGTGAGATTCAAATAGCATATGCTATTGGTGTTGCTGAACCGGTTTCAATAAATATAGATTGTTTTGGAACAAATAAGATTCCTTTGGATAAGATTGAGAAGATTATAAGAGATTTCTTCCCCTTAAAACCAAGTGAAATCATAAATCATCTTAATTTAAGAAGACCAATATATAGAAAAACTGCAGCTTATGGCCATTTTGGAAGAGATGAACCAGATTTTACATGGGAAAAAACTGATAAGGCAGATTTAATAAGAAAAGAAGCAGGATTAAAAAAATAAAATTAATTCATTTCTTTTCTTTCCAAAATATTTGTTTTTATAAATAAATATATTAATTAGTTATAACATAATAATATATATAATAATAGAAAAGGGTGATAATTTATGGTTGAATTTGAGACTCTTAAGTCAAAAGAGGTAAAATTTGGAAAAAATAGTTTTATCGAGATCTCAAAAAGAAGAGTTAAAACACCAGTTGGTGAAAATGAATTTATTGCAATTTCACGAGGTTATTATTTACCTGATAATACGAAAAGATGGAGAGCCTCTATTGCTTTACCAAATGAAAAGGATAAACTTGGAAAAATTGCAGATATAATAAAATCATTTGATAAGGATTAGATTTAATTGATTTTTCAAATTTTTTTTATTTTCACTTTTCGTTAAATTAAAGTAGCAAAGAAAATATTTAGAGATGTGGTATTTAAGATTGGTGAAGGAGAAAATAGATTTTACATAATTATTGCAATTATTATTATATTGGTTGTAATAGCTACAGTTATTTTAAGTACAAACTCATTAAATAAAGCATACATTGAAGATTTTGCCCTTGGGGACTCTTGGTTTGAGGATATTGATGAAAGAAAAGAGAAATCACAACTATTTGGTTTAGAAAATTGGGCAAGTTTCACATATAAAAATAATAATTATAGTTATCCAGCTTATGTTACTGTTACGTCAATTAAACTTTTATTTACGATGAATGAAGATGATCTTTTAAAAAAAACTGAGGAAACCATAAAGAAAGCTTCAGATAAAGGAATAGTTGTTGATATCAATACTAAAATATCTGGCGAAAGAGAAATTTACAATGGTCATAAATCTAGATATGTTATCTATAATGGTAGTGATACTTCAAAAGAACCTTCTGAAACAATTAAAATAATTGGTGAAACATGGAATTGTGGAAATTCAGGTACTTCAATAATTTCGATAGGTTTTGCTCAAATTTCAGATAATTCTTCAAATAGTTCAAAAATTAATAATACTTATTGGGAAAAAATAATAGGTTTACAAGAGGGTCTTATTTATAATATAAAATGCCACTGAGTTATCCCTCTGAAATTTCTGCTTTTTGTAGTTCATAGCCTATTGGGCATTCAATATTTTCTACTATTTTTACTACTATGAAGGTTTTATCTTTATTAAGAGGGACACTACAAAGCTCATAATTTTCACAACCAATACTTTCACATTCTTTATTTTCAATTTTTGTTTTTGCCCCCTCAGAAATATTTTTTTCAATTGTTGTAATAATTGGCAATTCAGATACTTCAACAACTACAACTGTTCCTTCATGAATACTACAATTATGTCGTTTATCTCTGATACTAGTAATCTTATATTTTCTTCCAATTTTTAAATTAAAGCATACTGTTTTTAATTTACAGTTTCTGCATTCATTATTTGGTCCAAGATAAATAAACTCAGATTCTTCTTTTGCTAATTTTTCACCTATTAGTGTTACTAAGGGCATATCATATTACTCCTGTGATTTTCGCAAGTCTTTTTGCAGCATCATTTGTAAGTCCAGTTTCTCCAAGTATTGTATACCTTTCCGGTCTTATTTCTTGTGCTCTTGCTAAAGCCTCGATGATCTTTTTCTTAGAAACTCCTAGTTCTGTTGAAGTTGTGGGTGCACCAATTTTTTTTAATGCATCTCTTATCCTTTCCCAATCTCCACCGTGTAAATAAACCATCATGATTGCTCCAACTCCGCATTGTTCTCCGTGCATCGGTTTCTTATATTTTTTTCCTTTTAGCATAATTCCTGGTCCTAAATGATCAAGCATATGAGAAAACATATGTTCAGAGCCTGAGGCAGGTCGTGTGCTTCCTGCTACGCTCATAGCAACACCTGATACTATCATAGCCTTAACTCCATACCAGACAGATTCTTCGGTATTTAATCTTATATCCTCTGCATTTTCAATTAAAAGTTGAGCTGCTGTCTTTGCTAGGACTGCCGAGTGGCTGCTAAATTCCTCTCCCTTGAGTCTATACGCAAGTTCCCAGTCCATTACTGCTGATATATTTGATATTACATCAGCACAACCAGAAGCAAGCATTCTATATGGTGCCTTATTGATTATTTTTGTATCTGCAAGTATAGCTAGAGGTGATACTGCTGTTTTTGATACAGATCCTTTACTATGTTTTAAAGAAGCACGAGGTGAAGCAATTCCATCGTGTGCAGCCGATGTTGGAACACTAATGAAAGGTTTTTTTAGCTCAAATGCAGCAAGCTTTGTAACATCGATTATTGTTCCTCCACCAACTCCTAATAAAAGATTAATATCTTGTTTATGAGCGTATTGAATTAACTTATTTACTTCACCAACTGTCGGAGAGGAAACAAGTTTTTCCTTAACATCATAATTTGCCTTTTTAAGGATTTTTGCGATATCTTCCCCAGATAGCTTTTTTGTTTTTTTATCTTCAACAATTAAAACATTTTTTCCTCTACCAATTCTATCACATAACTCTGCTACTTGTGAAGTGGTATTATGTCCAACTATGATTTCTCGGGGAAATACCATTGTTTTTGATTTTATGAAGCGTTCCATACCAAGCGGGTAAACCACGAATTTAATATATTATTTTTTCCTTTCATGTAAAGAAAAATGAAATTATTAGAGCGTTTAAGAAGAAACCCAATAAATTTTTATGTATTCATACTTTTAATTATAGTAGTAATAATTATTGCAGGACTATTATTTGCTCCCTCAATATTTTATGATCAATGGATTTGGAAATATTATTGGGGTCCTATAGTTGCTGATGCATCAGGTAGTGTTGCTATTCATAATGGAATTGAAGCAAGAGAAGGTTACACAGTTGTCTCAGAAATAACTTACGGAATAATTCTTATTATTGCTTTATACGCCATTTATAAACTTCTAGATAAACTCAACATTACCGTTGATTGGAGATTTGCCTTAGCATTAATGCCTTATATATTATTTGGACCTATTAGCAGGGTTCTTGAAGATTCGAATTATTTTAACGAACCCCTTGAATATTGGTTTATATCACCTTTGATTTATCTTCAAATTGCATTTTATGCAATATTTTTCTTATTACTTGGTTACTTTGTTGAGAAAAAATTTAAAAATAGAATTTTTTCTGTAAATAAAATAATATTTTTTGGAGGTTTAATTTTCTTTATCCCATCACTTTATTTAATTTCTATTTGGATACTTGGTGATAGATGGGGAAATACCACAGGTGTTAGGTTTGATGTTTTTCTAATTGTACTAGGTCTAATATTTTTGATAGTTGGTCTTGTTTTTTTAATTTCATATATATTGAGAAAAAATGAAAAAATTGCCATTTATAAAAATCCTCTAAATTTAGCTATGCTCTCAGGTCACTTAATGGATGGTATTACTAGTTATATTAGTATAAAAGATCCTTTTTCAATGGGTCTATTTTATGCAGAGAAACATCCTGCTTCAAATGTTTTGCTAAATATATGGGGACCGTTATTCCCAATTGTTAAATTTTTACTGATTATTGCTGTTGTCTACGTTTTTGATGTAATGTTTAAGGAAGAATTAAAAAATCATATAACCCTTGTTAATCTTTTAAAAATTGGTATACTAATACTTGGTTTTTCTCCTGGTTTAAGAGATTTATTAAGAGTTACAATGGGTGTATAATAAAATGAGACGTCATCCTGATTGGCTTAAGGTTAAAATTGGAGGAGGGGAATCTTATGTAAAAATGAAGTCTCTTTTGCGAAGTGTTAAATTACATACTATCTGTGAGGAAGCAAAATGTCCTAATATTGCAGAATGCTTTGGTTCTGGTACAGCAGTTTTTTTAATTTTAGGTGATATTTGCACTAGAAACTGTAGATATTGTTATGTAAAGCATGGAGAACCCTCCGATTTAAATCTTAACGAACCAAAAGATATCGCAGAGAGTGTTAAACATTTAGGTCTGAAATATGTAATAATTACATCTGTTACAAGAGACGATCTTGAGGATGGTGGGGCATCTGTTTTTTCTGATACTATTAGTGAGATTAGAAAATTAAATAAGGTTTGTAAAATTGAGGTTTTAATTCCTGATTTTAAGGGAGATATCAATTCTTTGAAAAAGGTTATTGATGCAAAACCAGATGTTATAAATCATAATATTGAAGTCGTAAAGGATTTGTTTGAAGAAATTAGACCTCAGGGAAATTATGAAGTTAGTTTGAAAATATTAAATGAAATTAAAAAATTAAATAAAGATGTTAATACCAAATCTGGTTTTATGGTTGGCCTTGGTGAAAATAAAGATCAAATATTGAATACAATGAAAGACTTACGTAAAGTTAATGTTGATTTTTTAACAATAGGACAGTATTTACAACCATCAAGAAACCATGCACCTATAAAAAAGTATTATTGTCCTGAAGAATTTGAACATTTTAAGGAAAAGGCTCTTGATTTGGGTTTTAAGCATGTTGAATCTGGACCTCTTGTTAGAAGTTCGTATCATGCAGAGAAAGCAATGTTTTGATTAAATAAAAAAGATGAAATTTATAAACGGTTAATAAATCCTATATAAAAATGCAATCACGATCTATTTATAAAATACCAAATGGTAAACTTCTTAAAATTTTTTTAGAGTACAATGAAAAAACTAACTTGATATATGAATTAAAAATTACTGGAGATTTCTTTGCTTACCCTGAAGAAGCAATAGAAATCATAGAAAAAGAACTTAAAAATGCACTATTGAATAAAGAAATTTTAATTAAAAAAATTGATTCTATTGTTAAAAAAAATCAGATTGAATTTATTGGTTTGAACCCTGAAGGTCTTACTCAAGGAATTTTGATGTGTTTAAAATGAAGGAAAAATGGAGATTATTGATTACTGAAAAAAATTCAGCATATCGCAATATGGCTATGGATAGAGCTGAACTTGTAAGTATTAGTAAAGGTAATACTCCTCCGACCGTTAGATTTTTCACTTGGAAACCCCGGGCTATTTCTATTGGTTATTTTCAAAGTTTAGAAGATGAAGTTAATCTTGATGCTTGTAAAAATCTTGGTGTTGACTATGTAAGAAGAATAACCGGTGGAGGGGCTGTGTTTCATGATAAGGAACTTACTTATAGTATTGTAATTCCTGAGTCTCATAGTCAAGTTTCTAAAAATATAATGGAAAGCTATGGAAGGATTTGTGGAGCAATTATTAAAGGTTTGAAACAATTGGAAATAGATAGTAGTTATATTCCAATTAATGATATTATTGCTGATGGGAAAAAAATTTCAGGTAATGCCCAGACAAGAAAGGCAAAAACCGTTTTACAACATGGTACGATTTTGATGGATGTTGATGTTGAAGAGATGTTTTCTCTTTTATTAGTTCCGAATGAAAAGATAAGAGATAAGATGATATCTGATGTAAAACAAAGGGTAACCTCTATTAAACATATATTGGGTAAAGATATCAGTTTTAATCAAATCGCAGATGCAATGAGGATTGGGTTTGAAGAAGAATTTAACATTGAACTTAATAAAGGTATTTTAACAGATGAAGAAATTGAACTTACAAATAAATTTGAAAAGGAATTTTTTTCAACCAAGGAATGGAATCATAGAAGATAAAGTTAAGAGATTATGAAAATAGTTGCTAAGGTTGTAAATGCATTTACGGATTCTTTAGATGGTGGTAATCCTGCTGGAGTTGTTTTGAATTCTCCTGATCTGAAAGATTGTCAGATGACAGATATTACAAAACAGCTGAATGTTTCAGAAACAGCTTTTGTTTTTAAAAGTAATAAAGCAGATTTCAAGGTTAGATTTTTTTCACCAAAAATCGAAGTTAATCTTTGTGGTCATGCAACAATTGCCACATTTTTTACAATGGCATCGGAAAAATTATTTCCAAAAAATCATAACCTTATTTTAACTCAGGAGACAAAAAATGGAATTTTACCAGTTACTATAGAATTCCTTGATAATGGAAATGTTAAACGGGTCATGATGACCCAAGAAAAAGCAATATTAAAAGATATATATATAGATATATTTGAAATTGCTGATTCATTGAAAATATCAGAAAATGATATTGATACCTCTCTTCCAAAACAAGCAGTATCAACTGGTTTATTTACTCTTCCAATTTGTATTAGAAACCTAAAGATATTAAAAAATATCAAACCTGATTTTGATAAAATAAAAAATATATGTGAAAAATTGAACTTAGGTAGTTTTCATCTATTTACTTTTGAAACTCTAGAACCTAGGTCCGTTTATCATGCTAGAAATTTTGCACCTTTATATGGAATAAATGAAGATCCAGTTACTGGTACTGCAAATGGAGCTGTATGTAGTTATTTGTTATTGAACAAAATAATTCAAGAAAATAACCTAATTTGTGAACAAGGCGATATAATAAATAGACCAGGTAGGATTTTTGTAGAAATTAATAAAAATTTAGTAAAAGTAGGTGGTATAGCAAGAATAGTTAAAGAAAAAGAAATAAAAATTTAAAATATTTTTAATTGATTTTTTGTTAATTATATAGTGTAATATTCTTCCAGTTCTATTATCATTCCATCATAGCCGATTGAGGAATATGTGCTACTTCCTAATTGCATTTTTGGACAAATACCATTTTCATCTATCCATATAGTTGATGTGGATTTTACGTAGTTCTGCGTTTGCTCGATTTGTACTATATAACAATCTTCATATGTTCCCTTTTTGACTGTTACATCTTCTTGTCCTGTAACGCTGATTATTAGATTTACATCAGTATCAATTCCCATCACACTCATAGTATATGCTATCTCATTAAGATATCCAACAAATAAGTCATCTTTTAATAAGGTACAATCCCAATACTCTTCTGAAGTCTTAATAACATTTGAATAGCTACCTATCAAATCACTATCAACTGTAACAGTAATCTCTCCGCTATCTTTGTCAATATCAAGTATCATGTTCATGTCAATATTGAAAGGCTGATTAATATTGAAGGAATAATAAAAATAAACTAATTTTCCATCTATTTTTGATATGTATGCATCTATGTCAAAATTAACATCCATTGATTGTTCATATATTTCAATATTGAAATTTCCTTCACCTATAATCTTATAGCATTGTTCACCGTTATAATATTCCTCTCCAACAGTAGTAAATGAAACTTCTCCTAATTTAACATCGCTTAAATAGTATCCATAAACTGCAATATGGCCAATTTCTGGTACTGTTAGTGCATTACCACTATTAACTATTGATTCGATGTTAATTTTTGGACCACCTTTTACAGGTATTTTGTCAATTGATGGATAATTTATATCTTCATCATTTAAAGATCCTGAGATAAGATAAGCTCCAACAATAATTGATACAACACTGATTACAGAAATAATAGTGAAAATACCATATTTTTTAATTGGTTTTTTTGTTAATTCATTCGTTTTATTTTCTTCATAACATTGGTAGTTATTTGTTTCATTTTTACTTTCTTGATAACATTTATTATTTTGTTGTAAATCTAATACAAATTTTGTACCACAGTTTAAACAAAAACCAGCATCCTCAGGATTTTTAATTCCACAATTTGGACAATATTTATTCATTTCATTCCCTTCTCTCTACCTTTTTCCAAAATTATACTTATTTAATTTTTTTTAGTCACCATATTTAAAACTGTTCTGTTAAAATGTCAAATTGAAGATATTATCGGTTTTACATTTATGTTTTATAACATTATAATATACATATTTTAATAACTTAAATA
>LSSG01000071.1 GCA_001595915.1 Thermoplasmatales archaeon SG8-52-3 | reverse complement strand
GTAATAACATCTGAACTCATAATTTCATTTACTAGGGAGTTGTTTATATCTTTATCAATTGTTTTTTCGATAAGGTCACGCTCAGTGATAATACCAACTAATCGGTTATTATCTATAACAATTAAGCTACCGACTTTTGTGTCACGATACAATTTGAATGCATCAAGAATGGTTTTATTGCTATCAATACTTATCAAATTCTTGTTCATTATTTCACAGACAAGCATTTATATTTTCTCCGAATAAGCTAATAAATTTACAAATAAATCTCTAAAATGAATTATTTAGATATTTTACTTCCATCTGGTTTTGATCCAAGTCTCGATATATCTTTTAGTCATCTCTGGTCTTGTATGAACAATATCATTTATGGTTATAATACCGGTTATATTATCATTAAAAAGCACTGGAAGTTTTTTAATTTTGTATTTCTCCATTAATTCTGAGGCAGTATCTAAATTATCTGTAGGAGAAATTGTTCTAATATTTGATGTCATGATGTCTTTTACCAAGGTTGTTTTCAAATCTTTATCTATTGATTTTTCAATAAGGTCACGCTCGGTTACGATCCCTATACATTTATCACTATCTGTTACGACTAAACTTCCAACCTTATTATCACGATAAAGTTTATAGGCATCCAGAATAGTTTGATTACTATCTATTGTTATTACATTTTTTGTCATAACATCTTTTACAAGCATATTATTTTATCCCACCTAAAAAGATGTAATATTTAGCTTTTATAATAGTATTTGGGTACTTTTTTTTTTAATTTTGTTAATAATCAAATTTATTTTATTGATTGTTTAATTATGTACAAAAAAATAATAATAACTCTTATGTTTAAATAAAATATAAAAACCAATGGTGAAAAGGTATGAAAAAGATAATTTTATTTTTAATAATAGGAACATTGGTATTAAATGGTCTTAGTGCTGAAGCAATAAACAGGTCTGAAGAAAAAAATGAACAATATGATATGGTAATAATTGCACCAATGCAATTCTATCCACCTGTTCAAAAGCTAATAAATCATAAGATTAATCATGACATACAAACAGTTTTTAAGTCAACCCAGAGTATATATAGAGAATTTAATGGTAGGGATGATGCAGAGAGTATCAAATTTTTTATTAAAGAAGCAATAGAAAAATGGGATATTACTTATGTACTTCTAATGGGAGGAAGATCAAGTCTATATCCAAAATGGCATATTCCAGTTAGATATGTACTATTAGATGATGATACAGGCCGTTATACAAAATTATTTAGCGATCATTATTACTCGGACATATACAAGGAGGGTGGCGAATTTGAGGATTGGGACTCAAATGGTGATGATGTTATTGCTGAATGGGGAAAAGATCAAATGGATCTACTCCCAGATGTATGTGTAGGAAGACTACCATGTAGAAATTATATGGAGGCAAGGGTTGTTGTTCAAAAAATAATTGATTATGAAAACAATGCTAATGGGGCGGAATGGTTCAAAAATCTTGTTTTGATAGGAGGAGACACCTTTAATCAAACACCAGGTTATGAAGGTGAGGAAACCTGTGATTATGCAGCAGGATTCATGGATGGTTTTGAAAAAATCAAACTATATACTTCAACTGGTGATTTAACAGGTCCAGAGGAAGTAACAGATGCAATAAACAATGGATGTGGTTTTTTATTTACAAGAGGTAAAGGCGGGCAAGATAGGTTAAGGACGTCTCTACCTGAAGGTGATGAAATTATTGTTTTTCATAATAAATATGTAAAGAATTACAAAAACAAGGGAATGTACCCGGTTTGTATACTGGGTGAATGCATTCATGCAAAACTAGATGTTGCCTTGCTTAACATATTTAAATTCACTAATGGAGAACCTAACTATTTCATTCAGGATTGTATATATGAGTGTATTGCATGGAAACTTGTTAAGAAAAACAATGGTGGTGCAATAGCAGTACTTACTAACACTAATATTTGTTATGGAACAAGTGGTGATTTGAATGGAAATGGTATACCTGATGATGCGGAAAGCTTTGGAGGAAAACTTGCAGTAGATGTACTAAGATTTTACGGAGAAGAAAATATAACTACTCTTGGTGATATACATATGCAAACTGTTAAAGACTATGTTTCAGGTTTTCCAGTATCTACTAATAAATATCATTGTAAGAGCGTTATAGAGTGGATTTTAATCGGTGACCCCAGTCTAAAAATCGGTGGATACTAGTGGATATTTAATCAAATATTATTATATATTTAAATTAGCCCTCTAACGTTAAAAACAGGGCTAATTTCGCCTTCATTTTTGATTTGTTCATTTTTTTTGTCAGAAATTTCAGAATATTCAATTTCATTTGCTTGCGAAGATATTTTATTTGATTTTTCAATAATATTATCCTTACTTTTTTCTTTAGAGAGCAAATAAAATATTCGCTTTTTGATCACAAAGGCTTTTACGATATCTTCGATATCCAAAGCTTCTTTGTAATCATTTACAACCCCCGCGATTTTCAATTTTTATCACTTCATTAACAATTGTTAATATAGTTTAATAAACCTTTCGTTTATCAAGTTTTTAAAATATATTTATAAATATTTTTTCAAAACTTAACAATATTTAATTATAAAAAATCAAAATTTAGATTGATTCATATCCTTTTGCAAATTTCCTTTTTAGAAATTCTGAAAAATCATGATTATCAAGTGATTTAAGCTAAAAAAGAAAAAATCAAAACTTTAAATCAAAGCTATAGTAAGTTATTTATAATATAAAATGTTGTGGTTTTAAAAAGAATATAGATTGAAGTTTCGCATTTTCGTTTATTCGGATTTTGAAATTTTTTTTCTATTTATTCTTTTTGTAGCTAATAGAAAATATAAAAAAAGAGGTAAAATAAATGAAAGGTAAAGTAAAATGGTATAATTCAAGAAAAGGATTCGGTTTTATATTAGGAGAAGATGGAAAAGACATCTTTGTTCATAGATCTGAAGTCCCAGATGGAGTATATCTAAATGAAGAAGACCCTGTCGAGTATGAAACAGAAGATACAGATAAGGGGATTCAAGCTAAAAATATAAAAAAACTGTAAGTTTTTATTTTTATTAAAAGTATTTTTTCTTCCTAATTTTTTTTAAATATTAACTTATTTTTTTTATTTTTTGCACATATTTAAATACCTCCAGTCATATGAGATATTACTTGAGGGAGGTAAATATATTGAAAAAGATTCAAATAATCATTCTAATAATTGGAATGCTATTAATTAGTTCCTCATTTATTTCTGGATGTATTGCACCAAATATGGTAACTTATGAAGTTACTTTTTATGCAACATGGAGTGAGGAAACACATCCTGATGATTTTCCAACTGATCCGCATTTTTCTGGTCTTATTGGAGCTACTCATAATGAAAAAATCTACTTTTGGCGGGAAGGAGAACTTGCTTCAGAGGGAATAAAAAAAATGGCTGAAACAGGTAACAAATACCCTCTAAATAAAAAAATTGCATTGGAAATACTAGATCAAAATGCTTTTAGGATTATTTCAGGTGGGGGAATTAACCCCTCACCCGGATCAATAAGCTTGAAGTTTAAGACATCTGAAGCCTTTCCACTTGTAACATTAGTTACAATGATTGCACCAAGCCCTGATTGGTTTGTTGGAGTGGATAGTTTAAATCTTTCTGAAAATGGAACCTTTGTCGATGAAAAGGTGGTAACACTTTATGCATATGATGCAGGAACAGACAGTGGATACTCCTATGAATCACATGATCATCCAACAATTCCACCAGAACCAATTTTCAAAATCGAGGGTTATCCATTCTTCTATAACGATGAATTGGTACCATTAGGAACCTTTACATTTACTAAAATTCCAGATAAATGAAATCAAATAATTAATAATTATTCTGTTCCAATGTAAATTTTCCTAAAACTATTTTCATTTCGATTTAGTGCATTCTTTACTGTTTGAATCATCAATTCTCTATCTTCAGGTAGTTTACCGTTCACATGAATATAATTTGTATAATGATCACTATATACTTTTGATGTCACATTTAAATTTTTTATAAGTTCATATGTCTCTTTTATTATTTCAAGAGGAGAGAGAATTTGAAAGGATCCATCATTAATATCTTTAAGTATTGGTGTATTTATTTTTGGTAAAAATGTCCGGATTCTTATAAAATCTGGATCTATTTTATTTAATGCATCTACTGTTTCACTAATGTGTTCTTTTGTTCTTTTCTTTCCACCAATCCCAAGAACAATATATTCACTGAGTTCAACTCCTGCTTGTTTTACTAGTTTTCCTGATTTTATTTGTATATCCTTTGTCGAACCTTTACATACATTTTTAAGAGTAACATCATCTCCTGATTCAAGACCGACATGTATTCTAGAAAGACCTGCTTTTTTTATTTTTTTAAGATCATCAAGTCCTTTTCTTAAAATATATTGTGCTGAACCATAGATTGTAATTCTTTCTAGGTTAGGAAAAAGACCTTTTGTATAATTCAAAATTTCCACAAAATCTTCTGTTTTCATAATAATTGTGTTCCCAGATGGGAAAAAGACAGTTTTAACAGAGTTACCATAATAGTTTTTTGCCCATAGAATGTCTTCTTTTATTTCCTTAACAGGTCTTATTTTAAATTTTGGACCTTTCTTATATACCATACAAAATGTACATTTGTTCCAGGGACAACCAATAGTTGCCTGTACAAGAAGACTATTTGCTTCACTAGGAGGTCTATATATTGGTCCTGTATATCGAAGGCCATTTGTCATTTTAATCATTATTTAAAGTCTAGGAAACATTATTACTCTTAATTTATTTAATATCCAACCATAGGTTATCTGCTTTTTATAAAGATGTATATCATCGTTTATACCTTTAATAATAACCTCGAATTTAAAGAGACCTCTGTTATATTTTCTTCCTCCAACTAAGAATTCAAAATATTCATCGATTTCCTTTGTCAAAAACCATTTGCAGGGGATATTATAATGTTTTTTTGTTGCTTGTACGTATTGATTTCTTAAAATATTACTAACTTTAACATTAATTGTCACATTTGCTGTATCAATACCATGTTTATTATTTTCAATCTTTAAGTAAATCTGAGCAGGTCTACTCAATATTCTTCCCTTCATTATAATTTTTAAATCTTCAGAATTTATAATTGGATTCAAACATGCAATTTTTGATATGGTTGCAAGGGTGAGGTTACAGACTTTTGTAAGATACGTTATATTCATATTTTCAATAATATCTTCGCTAGTATGATAATATGGATTAATTGCATATCTAACAAAATCTGTGCCATGATAACCTTCATTTACAAAGGATAGATGGTCACTTCCAGGGTCTTCTGACCAATGTATAACCTCTAATTCAATATAATCATAATAATTGCTGGCAACTTCAGAACTAATGTCAACCATCCATTTTGATTCAATATTTGAATGATGAATTATTTTATTTCCTTCCTCAGCAGTTACTGCATAACCAACTTTATCTAGTGCAAGGACACCTATTATATTTTCATTATTTTCTTTTGCATTTTTTGCATAAACACTGCTTCCTAGAAGTCCTTGTTCTTCTCCAGAAAATAAAATAAATTTAATTGTTGTATTAAAAGAATAATTGCTCATGATTTCAGCAAGCATCAAAACAATTGCCACACCAGATCCATCATCATCTGCTCCTGGTGAAATTCTGATTGTGTCATAATGAGCACATACAATAATTATCCCATCTGTTTTTCCTATTCCATTTAATGTTGCAACTATATTTTCCCCTGTATCTTTTTCATATTTCCAAGATAGATATTCAACTGGTAATTTTGTTTTTGATAATTCATTATAAATATAGTCACCTACAAGCTTTAGTTCTTCAGATCCGGTTGGGTGAGGACCAAAATCTTGGATTGTTTGCACATGATTTCTCAATATAGTTTTATTTACTTTTTTAATCATTTCAATAATATCTGGTGAGGTAGCTCCAAAATTTTTATATTTAATTGAATAAAACGATGAATGGTTTACTGAAAGCGAGGATATTGGAATCGTCATTAAAATAATAGAGATAATACAGATGCTTGTTATTACAAAAAATTGAAAGTTTCTTTTCATATCAATCAAATTACTTATATAATAATCATTAATTTTAAATTTACGATTATTAAATTTATAAAAATAATAATTTTAATTTAACATATTTATTACTAATATCCCATAATCTTTTTGCTAAATCCATATTATAAGATTCTTTTGAAGATTTTTTTATTCCTTTATTAGTAAAATATTCTCCTGTTATATTTTCTACCTCTGGTGAACTTGCTAAATATATGGATATTTTAGCACCTATTTCAGGGTCCTTTCCAATCAATTTAAATATAAAACGAGAAAAACCACCAGCATCTCTTCCAAGATTTGTTTTATTCATACCAGGTTGAACACAATTAACAGTTACTCCAGTTTCTTTTAATTTATTAGCTAAAAATCTTGAAAATAAAATCAATCCAAGTTTGGATTGTCTGTAAGCTTTTGCTCCAGAAAATTTTTTCTTAAATTCTATATCCTTAAAATTGATTGTTCCATAATGCATACCTGATGTTACATTGATTATACGTGATGGCTTACTTTTTTTTAATATATCAAGAAATAAGTTAGTAATTAGAAATGGAGCAAGATAATTTGTAGCAAAGGTGTTTTCAATTCCATCTTTTGATATTCTTCTTTTAAAATCCCAAATACCTGCATTATTAATTAAAACATGCAAGCTATCGTAATTTGATTTAAACTCTTTGCAAGCCTTTCTAATAGATTCAAAAGATGCCAAATCACAGAATATCATGTCAATATTTTTATTACTTGTAGCTTCAATGAGTTCATTTTTGATTTTTTTTCCTCTTGAATTATCTCGAGCTGTAAAAACAATTGTTGCACCTAATTTTGCTAACCCTAAAGCTGTTTCTTTTCCAATGCCTGATGTTGCACCGGTAATAAAAATAATTTTGTTTTTTAAAGAATTCTCTTTCATTTTTATTATTAATAATGATATCTAATATTTTAATTTCACTAAAAAATGATTAAAAATATTTTTCAGTTTTTTTTTTGAATAATAAAAGATTATAAGTAATAATTTATTTTCAACAAATACTATGACAATAAATTATGAATTTGGTAGTGATAATCATTCTGGTGTACATCCAGATATTATTAAGGCAATCAATTCTGTGAATGTTGGGTATTCTGTTGCATATGGCGATGATGAATATACAGCTCGTGCAGTAAAGAAGTTTAAGGAACATTTTGGAAAAGATATTGATGTTTATTTTGTTGGGAATGGTACAGCTGCTAATATTTTAGGTCTTAAATCTGTGACTGATTCATTTAACTCAATATTTTGTGCAGAGACTGCACATATGAATGTTCATGAATGCTGTGGACCTGAGAAATTTACTGGATGCAAGCTTACAGTAATTCCAACACCTGATGGAAAATTAACAGTCGATATGCTTAAACCATATATTGTTGGATTTGGCGATCCTCATATGGCTCAACCAAAAGTGATTTCAATTACCCAGGCAACAGAATGTGGAACGGTTTATACAAAACAAGAAATAAAGAATATATCTGACTTTGCCCATAAGAAAAAAATGCTTCTTCATATGGATGGGGCAAGACTGTGTAACGCGGCAGCAAGCTTAAATGTTGATTTAGCAACATTGACAAAAGATGCAGGAGTAGACGTTCTTTCTTTTGGCGGAACGAAGAATGGAATGATGTTTGGTGATGCAGTTGTATTTTTTGATAAAGGACTTTCAAAAAATTTTGAGTTTATTAGAAAACAGGGTATGCATCTTACTTCAAAGATGAGATTTATATCTGCACAATTTGAAGCTTTACTTTCAAATAACCTATGGTTAAAAAATGCAAAACATGCAAATGATATGGCTCAGGTTTTATACAAAGAAGTTAAAGAACTACCCAAAATTAAAATCACTCAGAAAGTTCAAGTTAATGCAGTTTTTGCAGCCCTTCCAAAAAATATTATTACAAATATTCAAAAGAAATATGGATTTCATATATTTGATGAGCAAAAATCCGTTGTAAGATGGATGTGTTCATTTAATACTACAAAAAAAGAAATTATGGATTTTGCTAAAGCAATAAAAGAAGCAGTTATTTAATTAAATTTAGAGATGTAATAATGCCATATTTCGTTTATGTTATAGAACTTGATAAAGAAGTTTTAAAATCTAAAAAATTTAGGATGAAAAATCCGAATCTCAATCCTAAAAAATCTTGTTTTTATGTAGGTCAGTCAACTCATGAACCAATAATTAGATTCAATCAACATAAAAAAGGATACAAATCAAATAGTTTTGTTAGAAGATATGGATTAAAATTGAAACCTAGAAAATATAAGAAATTAAATCCAATCTCAACTCGAAAAGAAGCTCAATTTTTAGAACAAATGCTGACTAATAGACTAAGAAAAAAAGGACATGGAGTTTGGTCAAATTAGCGGAATATCTAAATCTTCATCTGATAACAAATCAGAAAAGTTATCATGAATTTTTAAGTTTATAATTATTTCTTTAATTTCTTCAGGTTTCAATATCTCTTTTTCTGTAATAAAACCAGTAAAAAAATCTAGAGGTGTTAAATCAAAATAGTAATTCACGGCAGTGACATTTGAAATATTATATTGTATTATTTCATTTGGATTTTTTAGATGGTCTAAATTAATTGGATATTTTTTTGGAAGTAGTTTTTCAGTTGAACATAATGCATAAATTGGTGTTTTATAATGTTGTGCAACCGTTGCAATTCCTTTGGTTCCGATTTTATTAATTAGTCCATTTTCTGTGATAGCATCTCCACCAATAAGTATTATATCAGCATATGGAATTAATGAAAAAATCGCAGAATCAACCAAAAGTTTTACCTTTATTTTATTTTTCCCAAGTTCTTTTGCAAGTTTTATTCCTTCATTTTTTGGTCGAGACTCTGTGCAAATAACAGAGATTTCTTTTTTTGATTCTTTTAAAAAAAGAAGTGTACCCAAAACTGTTGAACTATATGAGTGAGTTATTATTCTTGCTCTATTTTTAATAAGATTTATTGCTTGATCTTTAATTTTTTTCTCAAAGTTTTCTAAATTATTAAGATAATTCTTACAATAGTTTGTAACTATTTTTTTTAGTTGTTGTTTTTTATTTTTATCAATATAAAACATCAAATTATTTACGAGATTGAAAATAGAAGCCATGTTTGGTTGCGCTTCTACTAAAGATAATGAGGCTTTTTTAATTTGTTCTAAATCACCTGTTTGATTAACAAGATTAATAATTATTTCAGCTGATTTTTTTGCTAGTTCTACAGAACCACTGGTATTATCATTTTCTATTTCTTTTATATCTTTCTTGATATTATCAGGTAGTTGGTTTTTCATAATTATCAAATATTTAACCTTTTAAAGTTAATGAATGTGCTGTGAATACTATTAGTTTTCCTAAAGAAAAAAATCTTGGTATATTTCAATAATTTCAATATGATTAATTTCAATATTTTTTATAAAAATAGGTATAGTTACATTTATATGAAAATATTATATAAGAATTTTTAAAAATTATTTCAAAGGGAGGAGTTTGGAATACGAATAAAAGTATGCTTAGAATGGGGTTGATTTCTGCAATAATTCTTTTATTTGTATTAATAAGTATTGTTATCGTAGATGCGTTCAGCATTAACTATGAACATCCTTCACATAATAGAGGACTCCTATATGTCGGCGGTTCTGGTTCCGGCAACTATAGCAAAATTCAGTATGCAATTGAAAATGCAAGCAATGGTGATACTATATTTGTCTATAATTATAGCTCACCATATTTTGAAAATATTTTGATAGATAAAACTATTAATCTTATTGGCGAAGATAAAGTTTCAACAGTTATTGATGGAGGTGGAAGTGGAAATACTATTGAGATATCAGCAAATAACTCTGTTATTAAAAACTTTATAATAACAAAAGGTAGTAATGGTTTATTTCTTAATTCAAATTCTAATTATAATAATTTTAATAATAACACAATTCAGGAAAATTCAATTGGAATTTATCTTTATGACGAATGTAATTGGAATACTTTTGAATTAAATAATATAGAAAATAATACAGGTGATGGTATTCATTTGCATTATGGTGGTGTCAGTGATAACAATGATTTTAATAGTTTTTTAGACAATGTTGTTAATTCTAATTCTGGTGATGGGATTGATATAGGTAGTACTTGCAGTGGTAATGTTTTGGATGGCAATGTGTTTAATTTTAATGTTGGTTATGGTGTCAGGCTCTTTCAACTTGATAATTATATTTATCTGAGCAATACTGTTGATGGAGAGTCTATTTATTATTTTTATGATGTTCATGGTACAATATCGGATCCTGTTGTTGTTGAAAATAAGGTTTTGAAAGTTGGTAATGCTATTAATAAAGCCAAGATTTATGTCTATGATTCTTCTTATATAAGCATTAGAAATTGCACTCTGGAAAATGGTAGTTCAATGAATCTATGTTTGGATAATTCCCAAAATATTTTGGTTGATAATTGTACTATTGATGGTCAGTATTATGGTGTTGTTTTTTATAGTTCTGATTATA
>LSSG01000070.1 GCA_001595915.1 Thermoplasmatales archaeon SG8-52-3 | reverse complement strand
AGAAACATTAGCACTAACAACAGCAATATTATCAGAACCAGTCACCCACAAAGTAACACTATCACCAGTACCAACACCAACATCACCACTATCATCAGTAATCACAGGAGGATCATTATCAGTAATAGTTGTGGAATATTGACTAGTATAATTTGCATTAGGAACTTTTGCATCATCTATTGCATAAAAATGATATGTTAAATCGCTAATACTATATTCATCTAAAGTAATAGTTTTTTCAAAATAATTTCCACCTGTAATGCTCATTGTATCATTACTTGAGAGAGTACCATGTGACCAATTTACCTTTACTAGCAAATCGTTAGCTTCAAATAAATTATCAATTATTGAAGCATTAAAGGTATATGAATCACCAGTTGTACCTGAACCAGGGGAATTATCAGTAATTTCAGGAGGTTCTAAATCAACCATACATATTATCTTAAATGTTGCAATAGTATATGCCCCTGCCGTATATGAATAATTATCATTTGTTATCATATTTTCAACAGTTGTATTATACCATATAGTTCCTATTTTACCTAAATATAAATTAACAGAATCATATTCACTAGCATTTACTTCATCAGGATCCCATGATATTGTTATAGTTGTTGATGAACTACCAGTCCACAATGAAGTGAAATTCCAGACCTTGTATGTATCTGGATAGAATTTAATTTCTTGAAGTAATGTATTATATGGACTTGATAGATTTGTAGTAAAGTATGCATCAATAAAAGGTGGAATTCCCGGAGGTGGATTTGGTATATCATAACTATCCTGCCCATCAGAACCATCAGTTGCCTCTCCAAAAACAATATAATCTGTATAACTACCAGGTTCATCAAAATTAATTGTTGCATCCCAAGTAGTATCTCGTTCAGGGTCATCGAATGGTAAATTTTTTTCAATTAAAGGATTTTCAACATTAATTATATTGCGGTTTAATAAAAATGAATTTGTTTGAAATTGATTAACATTTATTGTTGCTACCGCAAAACTTGAGACGATTAATCCCATAAAAAGAATGATTGATGTCAATACCAGCTTATTTTTATAACTCGTTCTATATATTGCATATTTTCTTTTTGCCATTGTAAATTTCCTCCCTCTTAAGTGGTTTAAATCTATAATTTATTTAGTGTACTATAATTATTATACATTTATAAATTTTTTGCATTTTATTAATTTTATAATAAAAAAATTTTTAATATTTAAATCTTAAAAAAATTGTTTGATAATAATTTTATTTTTTTCTTAAAATCTTATCAATTCTTTTTAAAAGATCTTCTCTATTGAAAGGTTTCTCGATATAATCATCACCTAAAAAACCACCTGCATTTTTTGCTATTCTATCTGTTCTTGCTGTAAGAAATATAACAGGTATATTCTTCCATGAAAAATTTTCCTTTAATCGGTTGTAAACCTCCCATCCATTCATCACAGGCATCATAATATCCAGTAATATTAGGTCAGGTATCTTTTTATCTTTCAATAATTGAAGACATTGCGTTCCATCATTAGCTCCAACCACTTCATAATTATCATTTGTACTTTCTAATACATATTTAACAGTGGATATCTGATCTGGATCATCATCAACTACCATTATTTTAACCATAGTTCATCCCAAATTTTTTTTTTCTATAATCTATCTAGTTTATAAATATTTTTTTATCATTTTATAGTTAATTTATTTGAGGTCTTAGGAATTGTAAAATTTATAGTTGTTCCCTTTAAATTTCCCATGCTTTCCGCCCAAATGCGACCTCCATGTTTTTCAACAATACGTTTACAAATAGTTAAACCAAGACCTGATGATTCAAAATCATGTCTAGATTTATCCACCTTGTAGAATTCATCAAATATATGCTTTTTTTGTTCTTCATTTAAACCAATGCCTGAATCCTTAATTGATACTTTTATAAATTCTCCAGAATCCTCAACGTCAAATGTTATAGTTCCACCTTTAGGACTATATTTTACTGCATTTGTTATAACATTATCAAATAGTTCTCCCAATCTAAGCTTATCTGCTCGAACAATAATTTTTTCATTAATATTTTTAATAATTTCCATATTATAATCTTTTAACATTGTCATATTCTTTTCAATTGCAATATCAATCTCATTTGTTAGATTTGTAATATCCATATTAAACTCAGTGTTTGGCGAATTAAGTTTAGCAAGTTCTATTGTTTTTATGACAAGATTTTTCATAAAATCGACATTTCTCATAATTATTTTTAATTGGTCAAGTATTTGATCATCATTTACTTTGTCTTTTATAAGAGGAAGTAAATTTGTTATAGGAGTCAATGGATTTTTTAAATCATGTCCAAGCTGATTAATAAACTCATCTTTCTGTTTTAACAATTTGTTTATTTCAGCAGTCCTTTCTTCAACCTTTTTCTCAAGTTCTTCGTTCATATTTTTCAATCTTTCATGTGCTTCGTTAAGTTCTTTTTGTGCCTTTTTTTGTTCTGTAATATCTCTTAATATTGATTGCATACCAATAATTTTACTACCCTCTTTCAGTAAACTAGCTCGAGCTTCAGCATAATGATAAGTCCCATTTTTATGAATCCATTGAAATTCATATGATTGAAGTTTATTTCCTCTTAAAAGCGATCCGAAAATTGTCAAATATTTTGGAATATCTCTTTTATTCATTGTAGGAAGATGTGAAATATGCTTACCAACAATTTCTTCTTTTGTATATCCAGTCATATTTAAAAAAGCTGGATTACATGAATTAACAATTCCTTTAATATTTACAGTTATTATTCCATCAGGAGCAAGTTCAACAATTTTTCTAAATCTTTCCTCAGATTCCTTTAATTGCTGAACAGCATATTTGCGCTCGGAAATATCTCTAAAAACTACCATATCAGCTCTTTTTCCAAAATAATCAATTTTTGCTGCATTAATTTCAACAGGTACTATTCCCCCTTCTTTTTTTAATATTTCAATTTCATATGGCGAAACTTTTTCTCCTGTCATTCTTTTTATTAAATTTTCAATTAAAATTGATTTTGTTTTTTTACTGGCAAATTTTGTTAATAAAAAATTTTTTCCAACTAAATCATCGCGAGTAAAACCAGTAATTTCAGTCACTTTATCTGTTATTTCTAAAATTTTTCCTTTATAATCTACTATCGCAACTGGATCTATTATTTTATTAAACAAAGTTTGAAAATATTCTCTTGAGTCCAAAATATTTTTTTCATATTTTTTCCTTTCTGTTATATCTCTGATAATCGCCCACATACCCGTTGGATTATCATATTTATCTTTTAGCAAATATGTTGTTAATTCTATTGGTAGTATTGTTCCATCTTTTCGAATATATTCCTTTTCATATAATTCTGAAAATCCTTGTTTAAGAACTTGCTCTTTTATTATATTTTTTTCCATCACATGCCATTTTTTTGGCGTAATATCTTCATATGTAAGTTCAGCTATTTCATCAGGTTTGTAGCCAAGCATGTTTAGAAATATTGAATTATATTCAATAATTCTCCCATCCATATCTACAGTTGCTGAAGCATCTCTTAATCTTTCATATAAATGGCGATATTTTTCTTCACTTAATTCTTTAGATTCCTTTAAAATAATTTTATCTATAGCAATTACAAGTTGCTTTGCAATATTTTCAAAACGTTTTATATCTATTTCAGTAAAATAAGTATCACGAGAAATATCAATTACACCGATACTCTTATTATCAGTTATTAATGGTATTAACATTGTAGATTTGAGGTTTAATTTTTTTACAATTAGAGGTGCAAATCTTTTTAGAAACTTACTATCTGTTGTAATTCTTACCATATCTAAAATTTCTTCTCTATCATTTATTAGTATTGGTTTTTGATTTTTAATGGCATTCAAATAAATACTATCTTTATTTAATGAAATTTTAAAATCATTAAAGTCAATCCCAGTTAATTTTTGAATATTTTTTTTATCTTTATCATTTAATCCAGATTGTTTCAATAATAAAAATTGTTTGTTTTTTGAAAGCAAGTAAATTGTTGCATTATAAGAGTTGAAAATTCTTCCAGTTTCTTTTGAAATCAATTCAAAAATTTTTTCTATATTCTGATTAGTAATAATTGCTTTATTTACAAGATTTATAAGTTCCAATTCTTCTGTTCTATCTTTAATTTTAAGTTCAGTTATTTTTCGGTCAGTTATATCTCTAGCTATTCCTATAACCGCATAAGGTTTTCCATCACGATAAATTAATGAACTGATTGATTCCACATATAGAAACTCACCATTTTTTTTCCTTAATTTAAATTCCCGAACGCTTTTTTGATAGCCGATTTTTTTTAATTCTCTAATAACATTATACGCTTTAATTAACTGTTTATTTTCAATTATAGATGAGAAACTTAGAGATTTTATATCATTATACTCATATCCAAGCTTTTCTAATGCTGCTTTATTTGCATCTATAAAATTTCCTTTAAAATCACAGATATAAACTAAATCCATAGAACTTTCAAATAAGGAATTATATCTCTCTTCAGTTTCCCTTAGTTTGGCTTTTGTTTCTTGAGTTTCAGAAATATCCTTTATAATTGCTTGAATACCAGTTATTTTGTTATCAATTTTTATCAAACTAATAAAAAGCTCCCCAGTACAAACTATACCAGATTTATTTATCCAATTGAATTTAAAGGGTTTTGGTACTTCACCTTTGATAATCGACTTAAAAATTTTCAAATATTTTGGAATCTCTCTTTTACGTAAAGTTGGAAAATTGACAATATTTTTACCGACAAGTTCTTCCCTTGAGTATCCTGCCATTTTTATAAAAGCTTCGTTACATGATGTTACAATACCTTTAGTATTAACAGTAAAAATTCCCAAAGGAGATTTTTGCTTCATTGTTCTATGGATTTGTTCTGATTCAGACAAAATTTTTTCAGTATTTTTTTTATCAATAATATGCTTTGCATGTTCTAGTGATCTAGAAATATGTATTGCAAGATTTTTTACTGAAGGTATGAAATAATTATGTAGAATAGTGGAACTCATTGCAAAAGCTCCAATAATTTTACCATCAAGTTCCAAAGGTGTAGCAATATGAACATTTTTATCAAAATTGAGAGTTTTAGAAATAATATAAGCTATTTTTTTAGGTAAAACTTCCTCCAATAGTTCAATTATCTTAAATTCTACAGTTTTTCCTTCATATATTACTTGACTGTAAATTTTTGATTTATCAAGTGATATTTTATAGTTCTTAATTTTATATCCAGAAATTCTTTCTGCTCTTTTGAATTTTTTAGCTTCACTAGAAGTACCTACAATATCAAGATTTTTACCGTCTTCTGATAAAAATAAAATGCTACCAGTATATTTTTCAGATTTTTTAAATTCATTTATTATAATATCAATTATTTCTTTTTGTGATAAATCACCATGTAAACTTAAAGAAACCTTTTCTGTGAAATTAATTATTTCCATTAAATCGGAAAAAATTTTATTATAATTATCAGATATTTTTTCATCATAATTATTAAAATCTGATTTTTCATATTTAAATGTAGAAATATTATGAATGTCTTTATCAGGAGGACTAAATATCTCTAATTCTTGATCTGTCATTGTATTATTAGAATATAATTTTCCTAATTTTTCTTCTTCTTTCAATATTTTTATAATATCTGGTTCAGAAACCATTTCTTACACAACCAAAAGTATTTAAAATTAGATTATTCAAATTTTTAGAAATATGTATATTTTTAAGATTAGAAACAATTATTTTGAATTTCAGCATACATCCCATCTTCATGATATAAATACATTAAACATATAAAATCCTTTTTAGCTAAATTTTTAATTTCTAATTATAATGAAAAACTTTTTATTTTAAACTCTAATTATAATATTTAGGGAGGTAACAAAAAATGGAAAATAAAAAAATTAGAATGAGTTTGGTTTTTACCATAGCATTTCTATTTATTGGTCTTTGCATTATACCAATGAGTAGCGGAGTTCCAGTAAAGAAAAATATAGGTGTTTTAGGTAATCCTCTTGGAAATGTATTATATGTTGGTGGAAATGGAAGTGGTAATTATTCAACTATTCAAGAGGCAATAGATGACGCAATAAATGGTGATACCGTATTTGTTTTTGATGATTCATCACCATATCAAGAAAATATTCGAATAAACAAGCAAATAAGTGTTATTGGTGAAAATAAAGACACAACTGTTATTAATGGTATTAGTGGACAGGATCATGCAGTCCGGATTTCTGCAAAAAATGCTGAAATAAGTGGTTTTACAATAAGTGGAACTGCTGATGGACAAGATGGAATATTAGTTTATCCACTTATGGAAGATTGCATAATTTCAAATAATAAAGTAGAAGATAGTTCCTATGGCATTTATCTTCAAGCAACTAGTACTAAAATAACAATTATTGACAATATAATATCAAATAACGAGTTTGAGGGAATTTTATTACAAGAATCTGATCGTAATATTATATCTGGAAATACAATTACAGAAAATGGAGATTTTGGAATATCACTTGAGGCTGTCAGTAAACAAAATGATATCCTTGATAACACAGTTGAAAATAACTTTGGAGGTATACAACTTGCTGGAAGCAGCAGTCAGAATACAATTTCTGGAAATAATGTAATTAATAATGAAAGAGAAGGAATATTAATTGAAGGGGTACTAACAACAACTAATGAAATAACCGGAAACAATGTAACAGGTAATAACGCAGGTATGAAGGTATCTAATGGTGGTAAGAATATTATAAGCAGTAATAATTTCAAAGATAATACTATAGAAGGTTTATATTTTATGTTTAGTAACGAAAACATAATTGAGATGAACAATTTTATAGGAAACCGTAGAAATGCCAGATATGTTGCATCTTTTCGTAACACTTGGGATTCAAACTATTGGGACGACTGGATAGGATTAAAATTTGATATCCCATTCTTTAAGATGTTTCCAAAAAGCATAAGAGGTGTTTCATTTCGAGCCTATGATATGAATCCACAGGAAGAACCATATAACATATAATAAAAAATTCCTTATACAACATTTTGCTGTTGCAGTGCCTCAAGTTTCTTAATTTCGGTTATATCTCGAGAAATACCCATTGATCCAATTATATTACCATCATTATCAAAACGTGGGAATTTTGTTACAGAAACCCATTTCTCAGTTCCATTCACTGATGTTAGTCTTTCTACTTTGTTGATAATAAACTTCCCTGTTTTCATTACTTCTTCATCGTCTTCAAATGCTTTTCTTGCTTCTTCCTCGGGTAGAAAATCAAAATCTGTCTTACCGACCATATCTTCAGGTTTAACATTGGATCTTGCTGCTTTTGCTTTATTTACCATGACAAATTTATTTTCACCGTCCTTGAAATATATTGAATCTGGAATACTATCCATAAGAGTTTGAAGAAGTTCATGCTCACGTGCAAGTTTAATTTCTGTTTGCTTTCTCTCGCTTATATCCCTTATAACCAGTACAAAATTATCAATTTCATTTTCCTTTTTAACAAGGAAAAATGAGCTCAACTCAACTGCAATTATATTTCCATTACTATTTTTTATTTCAGTTTGACTACTTGATGCAATCCTTTTTGATAAAAGTTCTTGGAACTGATTTACAAAAATAGAGAGTGATTTTGGAGTAAGAAATCCCATACTAAGAAAATTATTGCCAATCATCTGATCCTGACTTAGTCCGAGCAATTCAAGTGATCTGTTGTTTACATCTTGAATTTCTCCACGAGCATCAAGTACAATCATTCCATCTGTGGTGTATTCAAATAGACCCTCATATTTTTCTTCACTTTCTTTTAATTTTTTCTCTGCTTTTTTACGTTCTGTTATATCTTTTATAACACCAATTGAGCCTGTTATTTCTCCAGTATTATTTTTAAAAACACTTAATGAAATATCAATATCAATTAATTCTCCATTTTTCTTAAAAATTTTTGTCTCTAATTGATGTTGGCCACCTTTGTCTCTAATATTTTCTAATCTTATTTTAGCCCATTCATTTGGTGGATATAACATTGAAACTGATTTATTTTTTAAATCTTGTTCATTCATATCTAAAAGAGTTTCGGTGAATTTATTCCAAGAAACTATACATTCTCTTTCATCTGTAAGCATTATTGCTACAGCTGAGTTTTCAAATATGCATCTATAACGTTCTTCAGAACATCTTAATCTTTCTTCTGCTTCTCTTCTTTCAGAAATATCCCAAATAAGGGCAAGCATTACAGGTTTTCCTTCCATTTTAAATAGAGAAATACTGATTGAAACAGGAAAAGTTGTGCCATCCTTTTGAATATTTATTGATTCAAAATTCATTCCACCCTTTGATAATATCTCTTCTTTAAGATCGGGCCAACCCGCTGACTCAGGAAAAATTTTTGAGATATTATGATTTATTAAATCATCCCAATTATGTTTATAAAGTTCACAAGATTTTTGATTAGCCTCAATTATTTTTCCATCAATTTCTGTTAAAAATGCAGCGGCATTGACACATTCAAATAAGGTTTTATTTTTTTCATCAAGATATTTTAATTCAGATTGCCCTTCCATTATGCATCCCAATCCTGCAATCTAATTGAATTTTTTCAATTTATTAAAATTGAATACATTGCAAATATTTAAATTTACTTTATTAGTATTTAATAATTGAATCTCATATTTTTGATAGCTCATCTTTTAACTCATTTATAATTGATACGGGTGTTGGATCAATTTTTCTTAGTATAGCAAGATAGCAGCTGATAAAATCTCCAAGATACATAGCATACATCATTTTTGCGAGTCTTTTTTTACCTCTCAATTGTATTTCTATTACATCAGATGCAACAGATTCAAAGAGTTTTTTCATAAAATCCAAACGTCTTGTCATATAGATTGATTCTATTTCATTGTCCCTAAATAATATGCATGTGAATTTTTTTGTATTCTCAGGATTCATAGACCAACCTACAATATCATTATGGTTACACTCTGAAACTTGATCATATCTAGAAATTATCTTGCTATTTTCATTGAATTGTGTACACCATCTTTTAGCTATTGGTGAATAAACGTCAAATCCATAAACTTGCGGTATAGTGTCTATTAATTTTTTTGCAATTTGTTTTGAAATATTTTCCTTTTCTGGAATCTCTTTTCTATTATTATTGCTAAATTCTTGAGTAACTGATATTGTTTCATTTATTTCAGACTCTAAATCATATTTTATAATTCTTATTTGTTTTAAACAATATAAAGAAGAAAATAACATGTAACCTGTTGCTGCTCTAGGAGGTAAGTCTGATGGAATTTTAATTAGTGAAATATCTCTTTTTTCACAAAAATCCTGTAATTTTCCACCTGATGATATACCGATTATTTTACATCTTTTTTGATAACCTTGCTTGAATGAACTTAAAGTTTCTTCTGTATTTCCCGAGTAGCTCTGAGATATTAGAAGTGTATTTTTATTTGCCCATTTGGGCAGATCATACTGCCGGTTTACATAAATTGGTATCTCGATTCTATCTCTTAGCAGATATTGTACAATATCACCCGATATCGCAGAGCCCCCCATTCCACTTATTATAATATTATCAATTTTAAAGAAGCTATCTAATTTAGAAGAATTTACAATTTCCTTAGATTCAATAATTTGATTTGGAAAACTAGCTATTTTTTGTAGCATATTTGATTTATCTATTTCCATTATTGCCTTTAAATCATCTAACATAAACCATCAACCTATGTACAATCCCTTATAAAATATGTAAAAGCTGGTAACTATAAAGATATTTTCATTTTGGTGCAAATACTTAAAAAGAAAATATTTATCTAATCTCAATTATGATAATTACACGCCAGAAAAATTTCGAAGATATTTTATGTTCTGTTGAAAAGGGACCTGTTTTTTTAATAGGGTGTAGTGAATGTGCAACATTATGTCACACGGGTGGAGAAGAAGAGGTTTTAGCAATAAAAAAGAAATTTGAGAAAAAAAATATTAAAGTTACAGGGTGGGTAATTCTTGACCCTGCATGTCATTTTTTAAATGATAAACGTTTACTAAAAAGTCATATAAATGAAATTAACCTAGCAGAAAAAATTCTAGTATTAGCTTGTGGTAATGGCATACAAACTGTTTCAGAGATTTTTGATAAATCAGATATTATATCTGGTACAGATACATTATTTTTAGGTGAAATTAAACGTTTAACAGATTTTCAAAGAAGATGTTCTCTTTGTGGTGACTGTTTATTGGATTTATTCGGTGGGTTATGCCCAATATCGCGTTGTCCTAAAGAAATGTTAAATGGGCCATGTGGAGGATCTATCAAAGGTAAGTGTGAAATCAACACAGATTTAGAATGTATATGGGACATTATTTATTCTCATCTTAGGGAAAAAGGACAATTAAATAAATTAAAAGCAATACAAAAACCAAAGGATTGGTCAAAATCAATAGAGATGGGGAGGATTTTATAAAATGGATTTTCGAAGTAATTTAAATAAAGTTCTTTCAGAGGGAAAATTTGCAGTTACTGCTGAAATAGGACCACCGAAAGGTTCAGATGCTAATGTAATTATTAAAAAAGCTGAAAATTTAATAGGCTGTGCAGATGCTTTTAATATCACTGACAATCAAACTGCTGTTGTAAGATTATCTAGTTTAAGTGGTTGTTCTATTTTATTAAAAATGAATTTAGAACCAATCATGCAAATATCATGTAGAGATAGAAATAGAATTGCACTACAAAGTGATGTTTTAGGTGCATCTGCAATAGGTGTTAGAAACATTCTTTTTATAACTGGTGATCATCAATTGTTTGGAAATCACCCCGATGCAAAAGGAGTTTATGATTTAGATTCAATTCAGCTTATCCAGATTGTTAAAAATATGAGGGATGAAGGTATTTTTCAGAGTGGTGATAGGATTATATCAGGTAATCCAGAAATTTATATTGGGGGTGTTGCAAATCCTTTTGCTGATCCTTTTAATTATAGAGTTGATCGTCTTGAAAAGAAAATCGATGCAGGTTCTGATTTTATTCAAACTCAGAGTGTTTTCAATTTAGATAAATTTAATATTTGGATGGATGAAGTTAGGTCAAGAGGTCTTGATACAAAAGTGCATATTCTTGCAGGAATAACTCCACTTAAGTCAATTAAGATGACAGAGCGTATGAAATTTAATGTTCCAGGTGTCGATATTCCTGATCATATTTATGACAAGATGAAAAAAGCAGAAGATCCAAAAAAAGAGGGATACAATATTGCATATGATTTAATTTGTGAAGTTAAAAAAATAAAAGGTGTTCATGGAATCCATATTACTGCTTTATTTTGGGAGGAAATCATTTCAAAACTTGTAAAGGAAACAGGTTTATATCCGAGGCCTATATAAAATAATTAAAACAGTAAATTATGTATATACCTTTCTTATAGCCATTAAAATGTTTTGGGGGATTATTCGTTATGCCTAAAAATGACATGAAGAAAATATTGATAACAGGTGCTGTCGGTCAAATTGGTTCTGAACTTACCCTTGCTCTTCGAAAAAAATATGGAAAAGAAAACGTAATTGCATGTGGTCGTAAAACTAAACCAAGTGATGGACTATTAAAATCAGGACCTTTTGAATACATAGATATAACTAATAGAGAAACTGTCGAGCAGGTTGTAAAAGAGTATGATATCGATACCATTTACAACATGGCAGCAATTCTGTCTGCAACAGGCGAAGAAAAACCCCTTCTATGTTGGAATGTAAATATCAATGGTCTTTACAATATAATCGAAATTGCCCATGAATATAATATGACTCGAGTTTTTGTTCCAAGTTCTATTGCTGTTTTTGGTCCTGAAACTCCAAGAATAAATACTCCTCAGGAAACAATTCTGAAACCAAAAACAATGTATGGAGTTACAAAAGTTGCAGGTGAGCTTTTAGGTGATTATTATTTTAAAAAATTTGGAATAGATGTCAGAGGTCTTAGATATCCAGGAATCATCAGCAGTGAAACTTTACCTGGCGGAGGGACTACTGATTATGCTGTAAACATTTTTTATGAAGCAATTAAAAATAAAAAATACACTTGTTTTGTTAAAAAAGATACAATACTTCCCATGATGTATATGCCTGATTGTATTAAGGCAACTATGGATATTATGGAAGCAGATATTTCTAAATTAAAACATCATTGTGATTTTAATATTTCTTCTATGAGCTTTTCAGCTGGTGAACTTGCTGATGAAATTAAAAAACACATTCCAGATTTTAAATGCGACTATAAACCTGATTTCAGACAAGCAATTGCTGATTCATGGCCACAATCTATAGACGATACTGCAGCGAAAAATGAATGGGGTTGGAAACCTTTCTATGATTTGCAATCCATGACAAAAGATATGTTAGAAAAACTTGGGAAACGTAACAAAGAAGGAAAACTATAGCTTTTTGACCAGAAAGTTTTATTTGCAGGAACTGATTCCAATAATCTGGTGAGTTGAGTTACATGCAGAAATTAGAGGAGATAAAGAATACTATGAACAGCGATATTGAAAATATAAGACAGTATCTTGGTTCTGAAGCAGATAGTCTTCTTAATTTTTATAACCCAAAAATTAAAAAGGAATCCTTAAATCTTCCTGGACCTGATTTTATTGATAGAATCTTCACTGATTCTGATAGGTCTACCAATGTTTTAAGAAACTTAAAATCGATTTTTAATAATGGACGTCTATCAGGTACAGGATATTTATCTATACTACCAGTTGATCAGGGTATTGAACATTCTGCAAATGCTTCTTTTACTCCAAATCCGATATATTTTGACCCGAAAAACATAGTTGAACTTGCAATAAAGGGAGGTTGTAATGCAGTTGCCTCAACTCTTGGTGTTCTTGGATCAGTTTCTAGAAAATATGCTCATAGGATACCGTTTATTGTAAAAATTAATCATAACGAACTTCTAACATATCCAAATAAGTTTGATCAGGTTATGTTTGCAGGTGTTGACCAAGCATGGGATATGGGTGCAGCAGCAATTGGTTGTACAATTTATTTTGGTTCGGAGGAATCATCACATCAAATACAAGAGGTAAGCAAAGCATTTAGTTATGCCCATGAACTTGGTATGGTAACAATTCTATGGTGTTATCTTAGAAATCCTGCTTTTAAGGTTGATGGTAAGGATTACCATACCTCTGCAGATCTTACAGGTCAAGCAAATCATTTGGGTGTTACAATTGAAGCTGATATTATCAAACAAAAACTACCTAGATTGAATGGTGGTTATGTTGCATTAAATCAAAATAATGTTAAATTTGGAAAATTTAACAACAATGTATATAATGAACTAAGTTCAGATCATCCAATTGACTTAGCAAGATTTCAAGTTGCAAATTGTTATATGGGGAGAGTTGGTTTGATAAATTCAGGTGGTCCTTCTGGTGAAAACGATTTTGCTCAAGCTGTTAGAACTGCAGTAATAAATAAACGTGCTGGAGGAATAGGGCTTATCTCTGGTAGAAAGGCATTTCAAAGACCAATGGATGAGGGAATACAACTTTTAAATGCTATTCAAAATGTTTATTTATGCAAGGATGTAACTATTGCTTAAATATACAATTTTTTTAAAATAAAATTTAGGCATACCAAAATTTATATATACTGGTTATTATTTTATATATAATTTAGGCATGCCTAAAAATTTAATGTGATATTCTATGAAAGAAAAACCGATACCTCTTACTCAACTACCAACTAATCAAAGAGGAAAAATAATTAGTTTAGATGGTGGACAAGGATTCAAAAGACGACTTAGAGTAATGGGAATAAAAGAAGGGCAAATAATAAAAATTGTAACAAAACAACCATTTAGAGGACCGATAACTATCGCAGTTTTCGGTTGTCAAATGACATTGGGCAGGGGAATGGCAGATAAAATCACTGTTGAGGTGATTTGATAAAAAAGATAGTTTTGATGGGAAATCCAAACGTGGGAAAAAGTGTAGTTTTTTCAAGACTTACTGGTGCAAATGTTATTGCATCTAATTATCCCGGAACAACTGTTGATTTCTCAAAAGGTAAAATGAGATTTGAAGGGGAAATATATGAAATAATTGATGCACCAGGAACTTATTCTCTTGAACCTTCAAACAAAGCTGAAGAAGTTGCTTTAAAAATGCTTAGGGATGCCGACATTGTAATAAATGTAATTGACTCAACAAACCTAGAAAGAAATCTATATCTAACCCTGGAATTACTTGAAAAGAATAAACCAATTGTATTGGTACTTAATTTATGGGATGAAACAAAGCATCTTGGAATTCATATAGACGAAAAAAGATTAGAGCGTCTCATAGGTGTTCCAGTTGTTCCTACTGTTGCTTTAACGGGCGAGGGAATAAAAAACCTTGTTACAAACATAAAAAATGCAAAAGTTAATGATGAAATTAAACCAACAAGTGAAGAAGGTCGATGGATTGAGATAGGTTCTATTGTAAAAAAGGTAGAAATGGTTGAGCATCGCCATCATACACTTCGTGATAAAATATCTGATTTAACAATTAAACCTCTTACTGGAATTCCAATTGCATTAGGAATAATTTTTATTTCTTTTTGGATTGTTAGATTGATAGGTGAAAATTTAATTATTTATATTTTAGATCCCTTATTTGACAATTATTATTTACCATTAATAGAAGAGCTTAGTAGTTATATTGGACCAGGGCCAATTCATAGTCTTTTAATCGGTGAATATGGCGTTCCAATAAATAAAATCGAATCACTTGGAATGCTAACAACTGGTTTATATATCCCAATAGGAGTAGTTCTTCCGTATATTATTGCATTTTATTTTATGTTGTCAATTCTTGAAGATACAGGTTACTTGCCCCGTCTTGCAACATTAGTTGATAAGGTTTTTCACAAACTTGGAATGCATGGTCATGGTATAGTTCCTCTTTTTCTTGGACTAGGTTGTAATGTACCAGGAGCATTATCAACAAGAACCTTAGAAACAAGAAAACAACGATTTATTTCAGCAACTCTTCTTGCAATTTGTGTACCATGCATGGCGCAACTTGCAATGGTTTTCGGAGCTCTTGGAAAATATGGTATTTTTTACATAGGAATTGTTTTTGCCACACTTATCATACTCTATATTATTTTAGGTATGATTTTAAATAGATTTATAAAGGGAATAAGCCCAGAAATATTTTTAGAGATACCCTCATATCGTAGACCAAGTTTCAAAGCAATTATAAAAAAAACCTGGATGAGAATAAGATGGTTTCTAAAAGAAGCTATTCCTTTTTTATTTCTAGGTGTTATAATAATAAATGTTCTTTATACAATTGGTGTTTTGCAGTTTATTAGCAATATATTACAGCCGATAATGACTGGAATATTTGGTATGCCTGGTGATGCAAGTATTGCATTAATAACTGGTTTTCTTAGAAAGGATCTTGCTGTTGGGATGTTAATTTCTCTTAATATGACTCCACTTCAGCTTGTTATTGCAGTTACAATGTTGACAATATATTTTCCATGTGTTGCTACATTTGCAGTACTTATAAAAGAATTAGGAGTAAAGGATATGATAAAATCTGCTGCTCTAATGTTAGGAGTTGCAGCTATTGTTGGTTTTTTGCTCAAGTTAATATTATTAGGTGTTTAAATGAGAAAAAGAACAATAGAAAACTATGTTGAGTTGGTTTATGATGTGCAAAAAGGAAAAAAAAGAGTACATACAAATGATATTGCATCTGCTTTGAACATAACTCCAGCAAGTGTTACCGAAATTTTTCAAAAATTGAGTAATGAGGGTTATGTAAGTTATAAAAAATATTGTGGAATAAAATTAACAAATAAAGGACTTAATGTTGCTTTAAAAATAAAGAGCAAACATAGTACTCTTAAGGAATTTTTAATTATTCTTGGAATAGACAGAGACATTGCAGAAAAAGATGCATGTGAAATGGAGCATATACTCCATCCAAGTACAATGGATACTGTTATAAAATTTGTAGAAGTTGTTAAGAATTGTGAGATAACACCTTTTTGGTTAGAACGGTTAAAAGAATATGTAAAAACGGGTAAGCTTTCAAAATGTCCGGAAGAATTTTATGAACTATGTAAAAACTATCAAAAAATAAAGAATTAAGAAAAATAATCCTCCAATAATTAGGAGGATTTTAAAATTTAATCAAGACTGATTGCCTCTTCGGGGCATTCATCGACACAAGTACCACAATCGATACAATTATCTTTGTCAATAGTGGCTTTTTCGTCTAGCTTTATTGCGTCTACTGGACATGCTTCAACACATGATCCACAAGCTGTACATTTATCTTTATCGACTACCGCTGCCATGGCTCGGCCATATAATTAACTTATTTTAATAGTTTTCGAGACAAACCAATTTATTTATTTTATCAATTAATTTTTGTTGTTTATTTAATCTAGATTACATACATTACCTTTTTATATACTAATGAAGTTTTGAATAATTGGGGAATAATTTGATATGATCAAAAAGATAACTATATTATTTGTAATTGGAATGCTTCTTTCATCTTTTTTTGCATCGGTTAATGCAACACTTGAAGAACCTACTCAACCTGAACAACCTATAACAGGACCTGGTAGTGCTGAATATTCACATTTTTTAGTAATAAAAACAATACATAAACGTGGTGGACAACAATATTGGATTTTTGAACCATTTATGCCAAAACCAGAATCAGCACCTTTAATAGTATTCAATCATGGATGGTCAGCAATTCATCCAATCTCGTATAGAGCATGGATAAATCATATAGTCAAAAAAGGTAACATTGTTGTTTACCCAAGATATCAAAAAGGTTTAGTACGTGGATTTGAAAATTTTACAACAAATGCTGTTAATGCTGTAAAGGATGCTATTGAAACTTTAAATAAAGGATGGCATGTTCGTCCTGATTTAGATAAATTTGCAATCCTTGGTCATTCTTTAGGTGGAGGAATAACTGCAAATATGGCAGCTTTAGCATTAGATGAAGACCTTCCTATTCCAAAAGCAATAATGCCAGTACAACCATTTCTCCATATGGTTGAAAAAGTAGATTTCTTAAAGATAAATAACAATACATTAATGCTTGTTATTGTTGGTGAAGAAGATACAGTTGTCGGAAATCATTCTGCAAAAATAATATTTGAGAATACAACTCAAATTCCATATTCAAATAAGGATTTTATTATTCAAGTAACAGACAAATATGGCAGCCCAGATATTATTGCTGATCATTTAGCACCAGTCTGTCTTCCAAGGTTTTTATCTGATTCTGTTAATGCAATGGATTATTATTCAACATGGAAACTATTTGATGCTCTTACAGATTATGCTTTTTATAATGAGAACTTAGAATACTGTCTTGGAAATACACATGAACAAAGATTTATGGGTTTATGGAGTGATGGAACACCTGTTAAAGAATTGATAGTTACTGATAATCCATAGATAACTTATAAAATTTAAAACTTAATTATTGAGTTATTTAATATTTCTATCTATTAAGTAGAGGTAAATGGTAAATTTATATAAAAAAATCTTTTGATCGTTTTATAATTTTGATCTCCTCAACAATTATCCATAATTATATTTTTTATTTTTTCAAAAGTAATCGAAAGATTAATATAAAATTAATATAATTTAAGTATACTTTAACTAACATTATAATAAATAAGATGAAAAGATTTATAATATATAAATAGCATTATACCTTAGAACTTAAATTGCTTTGTCGATTTAAGATTTGGGGGAGGTAAATAGGAATGAAAAAAGTAATTACAACTTTATTAATATGTGTACTTTTAGTTTGTTTATGTAATCCAACAACAAGTTTAGTAAAAGCAACAAAAAATGATTGGTGGGATTTAAACTGGGAATTTAGAAAAGAAATAACTATTTCCCACGATATGGTTGAAGATGACCTTGAAAATTTCACAATACTTTTTCATGACACAAGTACAAATTTTTCTGACCATGCTCAGTCCGATGGTGATGATTTTACATTTATTAGCTATGATGGATCAATCAAATTTAACCATGAAATCGAATATTATGATAGTGAAAAAGGTGAATTAATTGCTTGGGTAAATATCACTAATTTAAATTCAACAACTGATACTACATTCTATATTTACTATGGTAATCCAACTGTCAGTAACCAAGAAAATATTGTCGATACATGGGACAGTGATTTTGTTGGAGTTTGGCATTGTAACAATGAGGTAGACAATGGTGAAGGAGACATAAAAGATTCAACAATTTATTATAACCATGGAACAACTCAGAATATGGAATCAGGAGATCTAGTTGAAGGGAAAATATCAAAGGCACTTCTTTTTGGTGGTATTAATGAAAAAGTGCTTGTTTATGATTCCGAACATGGTTCTTTAGATCTAACTGATAATATGACATTAGAATGCTGGTGGAATTCTTATGACCTAAGTGATTCTTTTAATTCTCTTATGGGAAAAAGAGCAGTTATTGGTTATCAATATGAATATAGAATTAGAGATACTATACTAATGAGTAATAGATATTCATTGTTAACGACTGGTGGGGTCAGAGATGATAATAAAACACATATGACCGATACATGGTATTATGGAACAGTTACTCTTGATGCGAAAAATATAATTTTTTATAATGAAGGTGATATCTCATCGGTTCATGATGCCACTGAACCTAAATCGACAAATGCAGAATTTGGATTTGGTGCAGCAGGAGAGTATGGTAATTATTTTGAAGGGATTATAGATGAAGTCCGTGTATCAAAAATACCTAGATCAGCTGGATGGGTTAAGACAAGTTACAACACTATGAACAACCCTGAAGATTTCTTAAGTATAGGAATTGAAGAAAGTAGACCACATGACAATATCCCACCAACAGTTGAAATAACATATCCAGAAAATGGGCAAACTGTATCAGGTATTATAACAATAACAGGTAACGCAGATGATACAGATGGTAATGTAGAATATGTTGAAATTAAAATTGATGAAGAGACCTGGAAGAAGACCACAGGTACAACCAGTTGGGCATATGAATGGGATACAACTGAATTATCAGATGGGCAACATAAAATTACTGCAAGAAGCTTTGATGGTCAAGATTATTCAGATGAATATATTATAAATGTAATTGTTAGTAATGGTATTGATAACATTCCACCAAATGTTGAGATACTAACACCACATTATGGGTGTATTTATTTCACTATCGCGAATACTTCATATGTTTACGTTCCAAGTATTCCATTTATCACTCTAATTATTGGAAAAATCTATGTCATTGCAAATGCATCTGATAATGTAGGAGTTAAGGAAGTGGAGTTTTGGGTAGAAGGTGAATTAAGACATACGGATTATGAAGTTCCATATATTTGGAAATGGAATGATCAAACAATGTTGCTTATTTATGAATTAAAAGTTGTTGCCAGAGACTTTGCAGGAAATGAAGGTACAGATATAATAAGAGTTTGGAGATTGCAAGTCCTTCCTCCAGATACCTCTTAATTTTTTATTAAAAATTAAATTCTTAATTTTAGAATATATTTTGTAATAAGATAAAAGAAAGAGGTAAGTTTTTGAACTTTATTTTAAAATATCTAATAATATTCTACTTAATAAAGGAAATTCCTCAATAAACCATTGGAGAAAAGTAATTTTTGCAACTCTATTTCTTGGGATATTTACTACCAAAGTTGAATAATCACTTTCTAATTCTTCAGTATCTTTTGCGTATGCATACATTGTGAAACGACCCATACTCATCCATGTTTTAGTTACAGATACAACTTTACCTGATTCATAAGGACCAAACCAGTCATTCTCCTCACCATCACCCCAAACTACTCTATAATAAACATTACTACCTTCAGGATCAATTGACATAAACGAGTATAAATAGGTTTCACCAACCCTTCCTTGAGTAGGACCATCAATTTCTGGAGCAGATGGTGGAAGATTTTCTCCGCCTTCTTCAGGTCCAATATCAACGAAATTATTTGGATCATTTTGATTATTAAATTCTGTTATAATCCAACTAGAGCCTCTATTGATATTTGATATTCTAACTTCATCAATTAAACCCTGGAAATAGTTCTGCTCAGTATATCGTCCTATTTCAAGGTCGGCTGAATGAGTATTTGGAGAACTTGTAAAAGAACTAATGTTTGTTTGTTCTATTCCATTTACAAACATTTTCATGTTTGTACCATCCCATGTTGCCGCTAGATGAGCCCATTCATCTAAACTTAAATCATTATCAGAATTTAGAATTGTATAACTAGAGCTATCACCAAGGAAGAACTGTGCAACATCATCATCGGGAGCATATCTAATTTGATACCTATTATAACCACTGCCTCTACGAGTAATTATTCCTAAGAATCTACCTAATCCATCACCAGAGCGATTCACCCAAGCTTCAAGAGTCATCTCATCAGTTATATCTAAACTGTCATCATTTCCAGAATAAATCCAGTCATCTGTTCCATCAAAGCCATCAGCTCCATCAATAAAACCTTCTGCATTTTGATCAGTTCCATTAACACAAGTTCCATCGTTACCATAAACAGTAGAATCATAATGAGTACCACTAGTTTCATCAAGATGCTGGACCATTACAAAGCCATTATCCCATACACTATTAGGATTTTCTTGACTGATGCAACCTGGATTACCGTAATACATATAGATAATTGTATCCTCAACACTAGATACACTTTCTACTTTTACCCAACAAATTAATTCACCAGAAGATCCATCAAAAAATTCTATCTCATGGGATAATTTATTTGCATATACTGAACCATCTGTAAATAAAATATCATCACCATCATCTTGGGCTTTACTTGCAAGATCACTATCAACTGTTTTAATTAAGATTGGGAAGTTTTCTAGATCTTCTTCAACCAAATCAGGGTTAATTGTTATCTTTTTTCTATATTGCCAATCTTGTAAATATGAATTCTCAGTTCCGACTGTGTAAAAGCTTGAAGGATTATTTTGATTATTATATTCAGTTGTAATCCAATTTGGATCCCTATAAATATTTGAAACCCTCACTTCATCAATTAAACCTGCAAAATAATTAATTGTAAAATATCGTCCTATTTCAAGATCTGCTGAAGTAGTATCTGGGAAACTAGTAAATAAACCAACTTCAGACTGTTGTATTCCATCAACAAACATGTACATGTTTGTTCCATCCCAGGTTACTACCAAATGAGTCCATACACCTAGAGCCAGATCATTATCAGAACATACTATTGTATAATTAGTATCATTTCCTAAGAAAAAGTGGACAACATCATCTTCATGCTTATACCTTAATTGATATCGATTGTAACCTGGTCCTGAAGTATCTTTGGCTCGACCAACTATTCCTAAATATTTTCCAGTACCATCACCAGAACGATTCACCCAAGCCTCAAGAGTCATTTCTTCAGTAAGATTGAAACATTCATTATTACCACAATTTATCCAATCATTTGTTCCATCAAAAGCATCAGCACCATCAATAAAACCTTCTGCATTTTGATCAGTTCCATTTAAACAAGTACCATCATTACCATAAACAGAAGAATCATAATGAACACCACTAATTTCATCAAGATGCTGAACTAACACATAATTAGAATCCCATGTATCAGTAATCTCTTCTTGATTTTCACAAATTGGATTACCATAATACATATAAAAAATAGTATCTTCACTGATAGATACACTACTAACATTTATCCAACAAATAAGTTCACCAGAAGAATCATCAAAAAACTCTATTTCATGAGACAACTTATTTGCATATCCTAAATTATCCATAAATATAATATCATCACCATCATTTTGAGCCTTAACACTTAGATCAGAATCAATAATGTGAATAAGTACTGGGAAATACGTAAAATCTCCATTAACCATCTCATGATTGATTGTAATTTGTTTTTGATAGAACCATCCTTCTTCAAATGGATAAAATGAATCAGCGTTTAAAATCTCAAAATTTTGTTCATAGACATTTTTAACACTGCTAATATTTGGTATAAAACCTGCTGTTAAAAACAACAAAATAATTCCTAGAATAAGAATTTTTTTAGCTATAATTTTTTTCATATATGTTCCTCCCCTACTTATATTAATTTGTAATATATTATTTTTATTTAAATCTATCTATAACATAATTTTAAGGATTATTTTTTTATTAAACTTATTTGAGAAAAATATTTTATTTATAAAATATTAACTTAAATTAAAGAATATTAACTATCGAAAGCTCAACCATATAGTTCATCCCATTCATATGGGAAATATCTATATAAATCAGAAACTTCTTTTATTGCAAGTAATTTTCCATCTTTTGATATCCTACATACCGCAACGATATCTATCACCTTATATGATAAATACTAAAAGTAACTAGTTAATCCAATTACTTTAAGTATTCCTCCTGCCCTAAAACTAGAATGTAATAAATTTTCTAATATTTAAAATTTACATTAAATAAAAATATTCACATTCAAACAATGAATTAATTATTATTTTTATGTAAAAGGGGAGTATAGAGACTTAAAGTATTATTTGTATAGTTATATAGATTTATACTAATAGCAGGAGGAAAGGATGAAAAAAATTAAAATTCCTACTTTGCAATCTCTAATACCCCCATTAGGAAGACTTACTACCCTTTTTAGACTTAATATGCGAATATATGATGAGTTTATTATTTCCTAGTCTCCCTTGATATTAATGAATGAATTCGTATTATATATAATTTTTCATAATTGGTGTAATTAATTAAACAAAAATTAAAAAAAATTTGTTTAAATTTAAATAATGCGCAAATTTAATATTTTTTTAAAAAATGTCTTTTAAAAAAAATATTTCTACAATATCTTTGTAATTTTTTCAGATTGCTTTATTCTAAATCCATTTTTTCTTATAGGACCTATTGTTTCCAAAAGTTCTAATCTTTCAATAAATTTATTATAATATTTTAAAATTTTATTACAAAAATCTTTTGCAAATGAGATATCATCTGCTGTAAAAGTTACCACCCAATCAAATTCACCATGAACATAAAAAGTATCATCAAGATTAATCCTAATATTAGGTACTAGATCTGAACCACTAAAAAGAGGTAGTTTTTTTAGGATTTCCTCATCCAATGGTAAAGTTGTTCTTTTTATAAGGAGAATAAAATGTTTTTCATTAGTTTTATTGGGGTTAACTATTGCTGAATAACCTAGGATTGTCTTATTCTCCTCTAATTTTTTTATAAATCTTCCAACCTTATACCTTGAACAACCACATTTTTTACCAATTTCATCAAGATTTAATCTACAATTATTTTTCAGTTCATTTAAAATTTTTTCTTCAATATTTGACTTTTGAAAATTATCATAGTCATCCATCTAATTATTCAACTCCAATTTGTAAATTACTACTAGTGTAATTTTAATATTAAATACATTTAACCTATTAAAGATATTGCAAATAGTATTTTTTTTAAATAGAATATTATTGTTTTGTTATTTTTTAAAAATTACAACTAATTTTTAATAAATTATAAAATATATACTATGAGGAAATATTTAAATCTAAATATTTTATTAGGATTTTGCAACAATATCTTGAATGGGGGTTACTTAAATTGAAAAAAAGATTAATAATATTTTTAATATCAATAATGATACTTACCTCTTTGAATAGTGTTTTAACTGTTCAAACCTTAAAAATAAGTAGAAATATATTATATGTAGGAGGAGGAGGTCCTGGTAACTATACAACTATCCAAAGTGCAATAGATGTTGCAAATCAAGGTGATATGATTTTCGTTTATAATGGAATTTATATTGAAAATGTAGTAATTTATAAAAACAATATAGATTTGATTGGGGAAGACAAGAACTCTACAATAATTGATGGTGGAGGTAATGGAGATGTTGTTTATATATCAAGTAATCAGGTAACTTTTTGTGGATTTACTATACAAAATAGTGGAAGCATTTGTTATAACGGAGGAATTCATATAAATTCAGATTACAATAATGTCTCAGGTAATATTGTTTCAAATAATGCTGAAATAGGTTTATGGATTAATAACTGTGAGTATAACTTTGTATCAGACAACATAATTGATACAAATGGACTTGATGGTTTGTGGATTGATTCTGCAAACAATAATATCGTTACTAATAATTTTATTACGTCAAACATTGATAATGGTATGATAATAAAAAGTTCAAGTCATAATACTATATCAGAAAATACAATCAGTTTCAATGATAATAATGGTATGAGTATCTTTTATCCAAGTAATAACAACAATATTATCAAAAATATTATTCGATCAAACAATGATGATGGTTTATATATAAATGCATCAAATAACAACATCTATCACAATAGCTTCATCCATAACCTTGAAAATGCAAAGGATGAAGGTGGCGGTAATAGCTGGAGCGATGAATATCCTTCAGGCGGTAATTACTGGTCTGAGTATACAGGAAATGATGATTATCATGGAATAAATCAAGATTTACCGGGCCATGATAGATTTGGCGATAGCCCATATGAAATTCCATTTAAACAAGGTAGAGATTATTATCCTTTAATTGATCAAGATAGCTGGTATAATGAAGCACCTATTGATTTATCTCTCACTGGTCAAACCTATGGAAATGCAGGACAGGAATATTATTATACAACATCTGCAAAAGATCCTGATGGAGATCCAATATACTATAAATTTGATTGGGGCGACGATTCATATTCAGAATGGTTTGGACCATATATTTCAGGCACTGATGCATCAGAATCTCATACTTGGAGTACAGGTATATACGATATAAGGGTAAAAGCAAAAGATACAAGAGGTTTTGAAACAAATTGGTCAGATCCCTTTAGAATAACAATGCCTAGAAATAGAAATACTCCTCAAATTTTCATGAATTTGTTTGAGAAATTTATTGATAAATTTTCATTTATTAGATACTTTTTTAATATCTAAAGATAAAATTCAATAAATTTTTTTATTTTATAAATAACATTATAAACTATAAATAGATTCAAAATTGCAAAATAGAGGGATGAAAAAATTGATTTTTTGGTATCAATGCAATTCTTGTGATAGAAGTTTCAGCTGGGTTTTCACAGGCAATAATGATTGTGGAAAATGCCGGTTTTGTAAATCTACAAATATTAAAAGAATTGTAAAATCAAGTAGAAGATGGTAAGTTTTTATTAATAAACAAGAAATTGAAAATTTTTTTATATTTTATATAAAACATTTATATATTAAATTACGTTATGATAGATTAGGAGTTAAAAAGCTTATGAAAAATTTAATAATTTTAATAATTCTTACAATTTTTTTTATTAACTCTACAATTTCAGTTAATGGATTAGATGAAAAAAATTCTCAAATTATTATTGGTCCTTACCCTCAAAATCCTGAATTTGATTCTATAACAATTATATGGGAGACAAATATATCTACTACAAATAACAGTGTTCATTATGGGCTAACACAAGATTGTGAACAAAAAAAATATAATAACATTTCAGGTAATTTTCATACTGTTGAATTAAATGGACTTATTTCATCAACAAAATATTTTTATAAGGTAGTTTCTGATCACATTGAAAGTAGCATTTATTCTTTTTATACAAAATTCGAGGAAAATAGCTCTACTAGATTCGTAATATATGGTGATTCAAGAGGTGTTTGGGACAACTGGGTAAATGCAAGTATAGTTGCAGATAAAATTGAAATAGAACACCCATATTTTGTTTTACATACTGGAGATTTTGTAAAAAATGGTATTTATATTGACCAATGGATTGATTTCTTTTCAATATCAACTTTCATACATAACAGTACTTTATACCCTGCTTTAGGTAATCATGAACAATACGGCGAAGCATATTTTAAATATTTTTTATTAAGAAATAATGAACCTTGGTATTCCTTTGATTATGGTTCTGTTCATTTTATAAGCTTAGATTCAAATTTTAGAAATTCAATAAAATTATCACAATTATCTTGGCTTTTAAAGGATTTGAAATCAAATAATCAGCCATTTACTATAATATTTTTTCATCATCCACCATATAGCTCCGGAAATCATGGTTCTACAATTTATTTAAGATTTATTTGGGGTCTATTCTTTGAATATTTCAATGTTGATATAGTTTTTAATGGTCACGATCATTGTTATGAACGTGGAAAAGTGAAAAGTGTTAATTATATTGTTACAGGAGGAGGTGGTGCACCACCTTATGATACAGGAAATAAATGGTGGACTGTTCATTCTGAAAAAACATTTCATTATTGTTTAATTAGTTGCAATAATGATCAATTATCTTTTAATGCAATAAAACTAAATGGTACAATTTTTGATTCATTTGTAATCCAAAAATAAATTTTTAAATAAAATTAACTATCGTTAAGGAAATATTTAAATTAAATTATTATATTACATAATTATAATATTCTAAATTAAAAGGGGGAATAGGAGATAATATGAAAAAGAAAATAGTTGGAATATTAATTTGTACGCTATTGATTACTTCTGCGGCCGTACCTATAACAGGACAAATTTTAGGAAAATATATCTTTGAACCAATAAATGATAGAGGAACAATATATGTTGATGATGATGCCGATCCTGGCTGGTACGATGCAACACATGTTAAAACAATTCAAGAGGGAATAAATAATGCAACCACTGGAGATATGGTATATGTTTACTCAGGTACATATATCGAAAATGTGATTGTTGATAAAACAGTTGATTTAACTGGTGAGAATAAAGATACAACAATAATACATGGCTTGGATGAATCAGATAATGCAGTAAAAATAACTTCTGCATGGTGTAATATTAGTGAGTTTACTATTGAAAATGGTGGAAGTAATTCTGGTGGAATAAGAGTGAATTCTGATCATTGTTCAATATACAACACGATATTTGATGATAACATTGATAGAGGTGTTTTTGTTGAATCCTCTGATTATACAGAGATTATAGATAATATTTTTACTGATAATAATCAAGGTATATATGTGTATATGTCAGATTATACAACTATTTCAACAAATGACATAAAAAATAATAAAGACAATGGTATTTTGTGTCTTTCTTCAAAATATTGTGAAATTATCAGCAATACAATTGAGTTAAACTCTGGAATAGGTGTATATTTAAATAATCAGTGTGATTATAATGAAATTATTGGTAATACTGTTTCTTCAAATGAAGAAGTAGGAATAAGACTATATCAATCAGATGGTAACACTGTTTCAGATAACATTGTTAACAATAATGGCGGCCCTACCGAAGATGGGGGTTTTGTTTGCTTTTATTCACACAATAATGAAATTTTTGGAAATGATGTAGATTCAAACTATAATCAGGGCATATTCATTGAACTATCGAATTCAAATACTATTTATGAAAATAACATACATGATAATGATATATATGGCATAAATTGCGATTCTTCAAATAACAATGAAATCTATAACAATAATATTTATGACAATACACAAAATGGAATAGATGATGGGACAAATACATGGTATAGTTCAATACTTGAACAGGGAAATTACTGGGATGATTATACAGGTGATGATAATAACTGGGATGGTATTGGAGATAGTCCCTATGACATACCCGGTGATAGTAACCAGGATGAATATCCTTTAATGACTCCTTATGGCCCTCCAAAAGCAGACTTTAAGTATTCAGTTGATGAAAAAAATGTTTCTTTCGATGGATCAAGATCATATGATTATGATGGAACAATTATTACATATGAATGGGACTTTGGAGATGGTAACACTGGAAATGGTCTAAATGTTGACCATACATATACTGAGGATGGAGATTATGATGTTACACTAGATGTAACTGATGATGATGGTAAAACTGATTCAACCATTAAATCTGTTCTTGTCGACAGTACGCCACCAGAAGTAATAGACAATACTCCTGATACAGCTACAACAGGTGATATTTTTACTTTCAATGCAACTGTTACAGATAATGTTGAGGTTGATTTTGTAAATGTTAATTACAAATATGATGATGGACCAAACCTCAATGTTGATTTAGTAAATACAGAAGGAGATTATTGGGAGGGAAGTATAATAGTTGAGCATGTCCTTGAAATTATTTACTATTCAATATATGCACAAGACACTTATGGAAATGGATATTGTTGTAACCTCAAAAATGTTACAATTATAGATAATGACCTTTCTGAGATTACAAATCTAAAAGTTGATCCAGAAGTACAAATGGCAGGTCATTACGTAAATATTTCTGCTGTAGTTATTGACAATATCGAACTATCTGAAGTAAATCTTCATGTCGAATTCCCAGATTCAAGTGAAGAAATATACCCGATAATTGATAACAAAATTGGTGACACTTACTACTTAAATCAGACATATATCCCAGAAGGAACTTATTCTTTCTACATACTTGCAAAGGATACAAGTGGAAATGAAAATGTTTCTGAAACAAAAACATTTGATATTGTTATTGGAACAGCACCAGAAAATCCACAAATAAATGGTCCGTCCAGTGGAGGAACAGATACACCTATTGAATTTCAATTTAAATCAATAGATGGAGACGGTCATAACGTATATTATTATGTGGATTGGGGAGATGGAACATCTGAAGATTGGTTCGGACCATTTCCATCAGGAACCTGGCAAACAAAAAGCCATACATGGACAGAGAAAGGAGACTATACAGTAAGAGCAAAAGCTAAGGATATTACAGGTCTAGAGAGTGGTTGGAGTGAACAAGTGATAAATATTCCAAGAAACAAAGACGGAATACAGAAATATCAAGTAACAACTAATAGTCATGAAACAGTTGTAAAATTACCAAGAACAATTTAAAAAAAAAACTATAAACTCCCCTTTTTCTTTTTTTATTTTTTTATAGGAAATATTTAAATTAGCATATTTTATTATAATTCCAATAAAATATCTATAAGGGGAGGAAAGATATGAAGAATAGTTTAATAAGAAAAGTACTTGTTTTAGCATTTATTATTATAATTCTTTTAACAGGGGTCATATCATCTAATGGAGAAATAATTGAAAATATCGATAATTATCCTCAAAATCCAATAAATTCCCTAGATATAGTCCTATATGTAGGCGGAAGTGGACCAGGTAATTATACAAATATACAAGATGCAATTGATAATGCATCAAATGGTGATACTGTATTTGTTTTTGATGATTCATCACCATATTTTGAAAATATCTATGTAGATAAATCAATCCTTATTTATGGGGAGGATCCAATAACTACCACAATAGACGGTGAACTTAAACAATGCACAATTACTGTTAATTCAAGTAATGTTATTATTTCAGGTTTTCGTATTATTAACGGTAATCTTTCAGGGTTAAAACTTTTGAATAGTGAAGATTGCCATATATTTAACAATATAATTGAATCTAATAAGAGGTATGGCATATCTCTTATAGATTCTAGTAATAATCTAATCGAAATAAATTATATTACAAATAATGATAATGGTACGATAATTAGTAGTAACTCGAACAATAATATTATTAATGCAAATAAAATTGATAACAATTTCAATGGATTATTTTTACAAACTTCCAGTAAAAATTTAATTACAACTAATGAAATTATTAACAATGAATATGGAATTAAGCTATACAGCAAATCCAGAAATAATTTTATAGAATTAAATTTGATTTCACACAATGACTTTGGAATATTTCTTGGAGGTACAATTTATCCAACTTTTGCCTTCAATATTCTTGTTGATGGATCAACTCATAACAAAATTAAAAAAAATAACTTCATTGAAAATTTTCAAGACGCCTTTTGTCAAAACTCAAGGAGAAATATATGGTGGAGAAATTATTGGAATGAAACAAGGTTACTTCCAAAATCTATATCTGGAGAACTTTTTATATGCAGATTACAAGGAATACCCCCAACTGCTATAGAACATCATTTTCCCTGGATTCCAAGATTTGATTGGCGTCCAGCATTAAAGCCATTTGATTTATAATTTCCTTAAAAGAATTTAAATACCTATATTCATATTTTTATAATACTTTAGGGGGTAAACTATAATGGTTAAAAAGATAATTACAGTTGGAATATTTTTTCTTTTAATTATGACATTTTTATCAACATTTGTTATGGGACATTATTTAGAAAAAAAGATTGATGATTATACATTAATTGAAAATGATCTCCCAAACATAATGCTAACAGGTTATTGGAATCCAACAGGGCAAATGATAGCACCTTTTAGTACTGACCCTTATTTGAATCCTGATGGATGGGAAGGTGAAAACTGGGAAGGTAGAGGTTATGATATCTATTCATTTTTCCCCACTCCAGGTAGTTATAATGGTACATTTGAAGTAGACTATCAGAATACTTGGGCAGATTTTTGGGATATTACTTCCCAAATAAAACCAATCGCAATAATAAGTTTTGGAGCAGGTGCTGGGCCATGGGAAATCGAATATAATGCACGTAATCTTGATAGTTGGGTAAATGACTATAATCCACCATATCAACCCAGTCCATGTCCACCTGATGATACTGTACCTACAGGACACGTTCGTCATTCAACACTTCCAGTACAAAAAATTGAAGATGCAGTAAATGAAAATATATCAATTAATGCGTGGGTTGACTGGAATGGTAATCCCGGTGCTTTTTTATGTGAATATATGGCATATCTTGGTATGTGGTACCAATCAATTCATAAAAATGATAGTTCAGATCCTTGTCAATTATCAGGTTTTATTCATGTTGTAAATTCATTACCAGTTGAGGTTGCAATGGAAGCAACTAAAATTACGATCCGAGTAACTATTGATGGTCTGTACTTTGAAAATTATCCTCCAGAAGCACCAATAATAGATGGTCCAACAAATGGAATTATTGATACTGCCTATAACTATACATTCAATTCAATAGATCCAGAAAATGACGATGTTTACTATTATATTCTTTGGGGAGACGGACATGTTGAAAATTGGGATGGTCCACATTTATCAGGAGAAGATTTTGAAATTGAACATACATATACAAAATCAGGTAAATTCACAATTGAAGCAAAGGCAAGAGATTCCAATGGTTATGAGAGTAATTGGGCAACTCTTGAGGTGACCATTCCAAGATATAAACCAAGTTACAAAATTAATTTTTTATATCTATTATCGGAACGATTTTCAAAAAATTATCTAAAAGAATGTTTTTGAACCAAATGTAATATAGAGTTTTATCTATCATTTTCTACTTTTTTAAATATTTCATTAATGATATAATCCCAATTATTACAAAGATTACAATTATCCCAATTAATGCTGTATATGCAATTTGATTTTTTATACCGTATATGGGATCATCGGTCATTCTTTTCAGATAAATTCCTAATAAAGCCCAGATGATTACAGCACTATAAGCATAATCCTTTCTTTTAATAAGAATCATTATAGTAATTATTATAGCAACTAATATTACTAGAATTGTCCATAAATCTTCACTTAATCCAAAACCATCCCAATTAATTTTTACCAATACTGCTGTAACATTAGCAATTGTTGCAACAGTAATCCAACCTATATAGACACTGATTGGAACATGAATAAATAATTTATCTTTATTTGAAATCTTTTCTAATCCAATATTTAATCTTAAATATATTAAAAGTAGAGAAGCAAATAACAATATCATTACTAATAGTGATAATAAAACTTGTTCATAATGCCATAAAAATATCCATAATATATTTGCTATGCTTGTAACAATAAAAAAATAGCTAATTTTTTCGATATATAATTTTGTTGTTTTTTCTTCTTTAAGAATATCTCTACCAAGATATATTGAAAAAATAATTATTAAAATGTAAATAACTCCCCATATTGAAAAAGTTAAACCAGTAGGAACAAATAAATTAGGAATGTTATCTGATAATTCACCAGTATATTTACCTCCTATTGGTAATATATTTGCAAGAGAATTTACAATAACTGTAAGAAATGCTCCTATTATATTTCCTAACTGTAATATTCTTAAAAATTTATTATCCATGACTTTTACAACCTTATTTTTTAAAAAAATCATGTATTCTTTTTTTAAAAAACTTTTGAAAAATTTTAAAATAAAACTTCTAAATTTTTTGAATTTAAAAATTATAAAATTGAAGAATTATAAAATATGCAAGAAAGAAAATTGATATAGAAAATAGTGATAATGCATTTCGAATTGCATATTTAGTTGCAATATTTTGTTCTAAGGGTTTTTTTAGATATGTATATGTTGATACTATAGTTGGAAAAACTGATACGATAGCAATAATCCAGAAATTTATATATTCAGCATACCATCTAATTAAAGCAAGAAATATAAAATATATTGTTGAAATCCAAAAAATTATGCTAATCAGTAAGAAACTATTTTGTCTTCCACGATTGACAATAAAGTTTTTTTTACCACCATGAACATCTGCCTCTTTATCAGGTATTTCAAAAATTAAAATCACATTTAGTAGATGAAGTGAAAGAGGAATTGCAAATATCAAAATCGTTAAATCAAAAGTTCCAGTTAATAAAATATAACCCCAACCAGTGTTCATAATTCCTGCAATAAAATGTGGAAATTCACTCATTCCTCTATATGAAAATTTTATTGGTGGAGCTGAGTAAAACCATGAAAAAAAGGCACCAAGAGCAATAAAACCCACTGACCAAATCGGAATAAAAGTTGTTAATGATAATATTGCAGTCAAAATCAGGGAAATAAAAATAAATCCAGCAGCTAGATATTTTGTAACGTTTCTTAATTGAGGATATTTTTGTAGAACTCCACTTCCACCAGAAAAACCAAATTGTCTATTATGTTTGTCTGCATCAAAATCATAATAATCATTTACATATGATGCAGATGCATATATTAGAAATATAATTAAAAATCCCCATAAAAAAATCAATAAATCAAATTCATAACCTAGGACTAGAGCAAATAAGCTTCCAAGCCAAAATGAGGGAAGAACTGCTATACCGATATGAGCTCTTGTTAATTTTATCATTTGTTTTACATACGTAAGAAGCATATTTAGAAACCCCCAAATTTATTAAACAAACTACAATCTTATATATTAGATTTAATATTTTAAGTAATCCATTACAATAATCTATTAAAAATTTAGGATATTAGGTATATAATTATATATATTTTCAATGGTGAATTAAATGTTTGAAAAGGTTAGTTATGAGGTTATAAAAAAGATTGGTGATGTTGAAATCAGAAAATATCCAAAAATTATCTTAGCATTTGTGGAGGGTTATGAAGGTGATTCAGGATTTAGTTTACTTTTCAACTACATTTCTGGAAATAACAAAATAAAAAAACAGATTAAAATGACAGCACCGGTAATTACATCTGAGAAAATTCCAATGACTGCCCCTGTCATTTCTAAAGAAGATTATATGGCATTTATTATTCCTTCTTCATATGATGAAGAAACTGTTCCAATTCCGACAAATTCTAATGTAAAAATTAAGCATCAACCTGAAAAAATATTAGCAGTTTTAAGATTTAGTGGAAAAACTTCAAGAAAAAAAGTTGAAAAACAAATTGAGAGATTGCTTGGAACATTAGAAAAAAACCAAATCCAAATAATTGACAAACCAATATTAATGAGATACAACAGTCCCTTTGCACCTGGTTTTATAAGAAGAAATGAGGTAGCAATAGAAATCAAAAATATCCGAAATAATTATTAACCATATGTTTTTGTGTAGAGATCAATATCAAATTATCGTCTAAAACAATTTGAGTCTCTTACCTTTAATTTAATTATTTACCAGGTTAAATTGAATTTTTATTAAGATTTTTTATAAGTTTTTTTATGAATTATTTAACTTACCAAATCATCTTCAAATGTTAAAACTTGTTTATTATCAAAATTATCAACATAATAATACTTTTTTACTTCTAACTTCAACAGTTCACAATTTGGTTCATTTAAAAAACCTGCTAATTCTGGATGTTTTTTTAATAACATTTCTTTTAATTTTTCTTTTTCTTCGTTTATTTCTTTTACTTCCGCCTCGGCAGAAACAGCTACTGCATTCATAAGATCTGAAGACAGATTTTTTCTATCATCAATAAGCAACGAAACACATGGATTATTTATTAAATTTAAAAATTTAGTTGAATCCTTTCGTGTTGCAAAAAATATATTTCCAAGTCCTTCTGTAGAAGCATAAGCAATAATATTTGTATAAGGAATATTATCTTTATTCGTAGCAATTACAGCATATCTTTGTGAATCTAATATCTTTTTTACTTTATCAAAGATTTCTTGATTTATATGCTCACCTCAATTAACATATAAATCTAAGA
>LSSG01000069.1 GCA_001595915.1 Thermoplasmatales archaeon SG8-52-3 | reverse complement strand
GCATTATACTGTTCCTCATTTAAATCTGCTATAGGAGTAAATATATCAAAACCAAAATGCTTTGCAACAGAACCCAAGAACTTTATTCTCCAACCATCAATTGCATTTCTATATAGTTTTACTGCTCCATCTGCAATTGATAGTTCATTATCTGGAATTATCAGGTTTGGATCAAAGTCCATTCTAATTCCAAGACCATGACATTTTTCACATGCTCCAAATGGACTATTAAATGAAAACATACGCGGCTGAAGTTCTTCAAAAACCAAACCACATTCTGGACATGCCATTTTTGAAGAATACAATTTTTCTTTTCCATTTTTATCAATAACTATTACTAGACCATCTGATTTCTTTAAAGAATTTTCAATAGATTCAACAAGTCTTGTTCTATCTTCTATTTTAAACCTATCAATTATGATTTCAATATCATGCTTTTTATATCTATCCAAAGTTATTGATTCATCTGTTCTATATATTGCTTTATCAACTCGAATTTTCGTCCATCCTTCTTTATTTAAATCTGAAAAAAGTTGTTCATATGTTCCTTTTTTTTGCCTAATAATTGGTGAAAGAATTGTTATCGGTCCTTTAAAATCTTCAATTATTCTATTTGATATCTTTTCAGGGGATTGAGATTCAATTTTTAAGTTGTGTTCCGGACAATATGATGTACCAATTCTTGCATAAAGAAGACGAAGATAGTCATATATCTCAGTAATTGTTCCTACTGTACTACGTGGATTTTTACTTGTTGATTTTTGCTCAATTGATATTGCTGGTGAAAGTCCCTCAATGCTATCTACATCGGGTTTATGCATAAGTCCTAAAAACTGTCTTGCATAAGCAGAGAGAGACTCAACATAACGGCGTTGCCCTTCTGCATAAATTGTATCAAATGCAAGAGTTGATTTTCCAGAACCAGACAGACCAGTAATAACAATAAACTTATCTCTCGGAAGAACAAGATTAACGTTCTTAAGATTATGTTCTCTAGCTCCTTTTATTATGATATCTTTCAAAGTCGTCCCCCAAAAATATCGAGAATCTTAATACCTGTCTTTTCCCTCATAGGTTATTGGTATTCAAATCTTTTGTATAAAAGGTTTAAACTAGGATAATTGAAAGTATAAAAAAATAAAAAAAGAGATAAAAGATTCTTTAGGAGCCTTTTGAAGCTGGAAGTGTTTCTGGAATTGAGAAGAATGCTACAATTTCAATTATTTTTGCAATAAATATTATCAGAAATCCTATAAGAATTATGAGAGTAATAGCTCCAATGAAATATAATGTACCTGTTGTCTTAAATGTACTAACTTTTGTATGTTCTGCTATACTATTATAACATTTTCTTAGGTACAATGCAGATACGATTGCTAATATCCATCCAACAATTAATGCCACTATTGCACCAATAATCATATCTCCAAATAAATCCCAAAATGTATTCAAATCAGTAATTTCTTCAGATTGCATTTGAGAAATTTCGGTAATCCATGAAAAGCCACCTGCAGCTCCAAAAGCAATAATTAAAATACCAATTATTGCAACAAAGACAAGTATTGTAAAAATAAAATACATTAGATAATTTCTAAAAATATCTTCATCTTTTGCTATTTCTGATATAGCTTTTACAGCAATAAACACAAAAACAAGACCTATTATGCTGACTATAGGACCACCATATGGAACAAAAATTCCAACAAGCATCAAAATAGCGCCAATTCCTCCATATACTTTCGCTTCGCTTAAATTCCTCATTTTTCCTCACCTATTATATCTTAAAAACACATGAGTTTTCTAATAATGCGCCAACTAATAAACGCTTATAACATTTACGGTGTAAGTCGAGTTCTATCACGTGGAAATAAGATACATTCTCTAATATTTTTGATATCTAAAAGATTCATTAAGAATCGTTCTATTCCAAATCCAAAACCGCCATGAGGCGGCATGCCATATTTAAATGCCTTTAGATATGACTCGAAATCCTTTGGATTGAGATTGCATGCTTCTATTCTATCTGTTAAAAGTTCAACTTCATGTATACGCTGACTACCTGAAGCAATCTCTACACCTCTACACTCAAGATCAAAACCGCGGGAATATTTATCTTTCTCAGGCATTGTATAGAAGGGTTTTGCTATTATTGGATATTTAGTGATAAAATAAAACTCATGTCCCTCTTTTTTCATAATTTCTCCCAAAAGTTTTTCTTCTTCAGAACCAAAATCAGCTCCCCACTCAATATTACATTTGTTTTTATTTAGCTTATCAATCACTTCATCATATTTTAATCTCTTAAATGGAAGTTTTGGAACCTCAACTTTCTGATTTAAAATTTCAAGCTCAATCTTACATTCACTTGCTCTTTTCCACATTGCATAGACAAGGTTTTCAAGAATTTTCATTACATCTTCTTCATCTTTAATAAAAGCCATTTCCAAATCTATTGCAGTGGATTCATTCAAGTGTCTTCTAGTATTATGCTCTTCAGCTCTAAAGTACCATGCAATTTCATAAACTCTATCAAAACCTGTTGACATAAGCATTTGTTTATATAGCTGAGGAGATTGAGCAAGAAATGCTTCTTTTTCAAAATATTTAAGCTTAAAAACATCTGTTCCTCCTTCAGAGGAACTTGCAATAATATTTGGAGTATGAACTTCTATGAAATTTTCTTTTCTTAAATATTCATGGACTGCTGCAATGATTTCATTTCTAATCTTGAATATCGACTGAATTTCCTGTTTTCTTAGGTCAATAAACCTATTATCAAGACGTGTTTCAAGTTCTGATTCAATTTTATCAACAACACCTAAAGGAAGAGGTGTTTCCGCTATAGACAATATGTTTACTTTTAAAGGAATAATTTCGTATCCGTTTCGTGCCTTATCACTCTTTTGGCATAGTCCTTCAATAGATATTACAGATTCACGAGATATATTTACAAGTTTATCAAAAATTTCTTTATGTTGTTTCTTAAGGGCAGTGATTTGAAGAGTTCCTTTTCTATCACGCAGGATAATAAATGCAATTGAACCAATATTTCTTATATCTTCGACCCAACCTGCAACTGATATTGTTTTTCCATATTCTTTACTTGTGACATCAATTGAATAATGAGTTCTTAATGATTCCATATTCTACCCCTAATTAAAACAATGAATTTATTCTTTTTGAAATGAAAATAGATACTTCTTTTAACATTTTTCTATTATCCCATGTTTTAATCATATCTTCAAGAGTTTCTTTATCTTCATTTTTAAGCTTTTTAATCCACTCACTTATATTTGGAACTGCTCTAATAACATTATCAACAATTGTTATATCTGCAGACCTTGCTGTTCTTGATAGAGGATTTAGATCTATTGCAATAACTGTTTTTCCCATTGCTTTTAATGCTTCACATCTGTCACCATCTTCTAAAGGAACCAAAACAACATCTGCAGAAAAAATACCCTCCTTATCACAAAGACCTCTATTGCTATCTAGCCCTGGTATCTTTGCATCAGCTTGGGCACCATACACATTTTTTGCGCCTTGTTTTTTTAATTCTAAAATAATTTTTTTTATTCTTTCATCTGTTCTATGAAAAAGATTAACTTCAAGTTTTGCAGGGATTAGTTCTGCAAGTTCAATTATATCTTTTGCAACAAGTGCGACAACATTTCCATTAACCGAAATTACTGGATTTTCTGCACAAAGAAGCATCGAAGCAGCATTCTTTTCAGCCTGTTCAGCAGAAGGTATAGTTTTTTCTCCAATTAAATAATCAAATGCCTCTCCACGTCCGTGTGCAATAAGACCTGTTTCATGAACAAAGCCATCTATCATTGCATGCTTGATTTTATCTCTTGTTATAAGTGATTGATATCTTGGATGACTCTTTGGTATTTCTTTCATAGTTCAAATTCCAAAATAGCATAAGCTATTAAAAGGTTCTTTATTGAGATATAAAATAAAGAAATTGTTTATCCGTACATGCTAGGTTGTGGTGCTTGAGAAGCAGATACCATTGGTTTTGCCTGTTTATGGAATTTCTGAAGTTGTTTTTCAATGCGTTCAGATTCCTCATAAAGAGGTGTAACATTTATTTCAATTCCCATCAGTAGTGCCATAACATTAATTGCAGCAGCAGCGGCTTTTGCATCAGGGTAATTCGGATGAGCTTCAGCAAGAATTGAAATTACGTTGAAATTCTGCTGTTTTCCAATATTTAGAAGCACTCCTGAAACACCTGCAATAATTCCATTTTTAAATTGAGCAATTTTTTTCTCAAGAAGCATACTTCTTGCATTTTCAGTGGAACCTATTGCATATGCCTCAACTTCTGCGCCACCTTCAACAGATTTTCCTTCTACAACCATTCCTTCTGGAGAAATAAGAAGTTTACAATCTTTTTCATTAGCCCATTTCATTATTGTCTCAGAAATAGAGTTTATTAAATTTGGTTTAGGTTTAAACTCAGAAACAAAAACAACAATTTTCTTGTTTAAGCCTTGTTCACCTGCATAAATTCTAACTGGTGACAAAGGTTCCCCAGTATGAACAACTGATAAAGCAGGAAATTGAGAGGATGTAACACATCCTATTTGTTTTAAATTTAAAGCATCAATTAGATAATTTGCTGCAATAGTACTAACTAACCCAATAGAGGGAAAGCCAGCAATTACTGTTGCTCCTTTAAGATCTATATCTTCGAAATTACATATTTCAACTTCTTCCAAATGCATCACCATCTTCTGTACCTAAATATGTTTTCATACATTTAAAATTAATTGGTAATTCTTTTATCATCCTTTTACAACCCCAAGAGGAACAAGCTTTACTACTTTTTTAGATATTCCTGCTCCATGGGCAACATCAACTACATTTCTTATATCTTTATATGCTCCTGGTGCTTCCTCCGCAGCAACTTTAAAGCTTGCAGGGTGAACATATATTCCTCTGTTTTTTAATTCACGCACGATGTATTCACCACGCCATTTCTTGAGTGCCTGATGTCTTGACAAAATACGTCCTGCACCATGGCATGTAGATCCAAAGGTTTCTTCAGATTCTTTGGTTCCTCTCAAAAGATAACTTTCCGTTCCCATGTCGCCAGGAATTAATACAGGTTGACCTATGTCACGATATTTTAAAGAAATTTCAGGTTTACCTGGTCCAAATGCTCTAGTTGCTCCTTTTCTATGAACATAAACCTTTCTTTTTTTACCTTCTATTTCATGCTCTTCTAGTTTTCCTATATTATGACACACATCATAAACGATTCTCATATCCATATTTTCAGCACTGTCATTTAAAACTCTTTCGAAGGATTCTCTCACCCAATGGACTATCAATTGTCTATTTGCCCAAGCAAAATTGGCAGCACATGCCATTGCTTTTAGATACGATTCACCTTCCATGGATTTTACTGGTGCACAAGCAAGTTGTCTGTCTGGAAGAAATATTTTGTACTTTCTCACTGCTTGTTCAAGAACTCTGAGATGATCTGTACATACCTGATGACCAAAGCCTCTTGAACCAGTATGAATCATAACAGTTATTTGGCCAACACTATTTATACCATAAACTTTTGCAGCATTAGGATCAAAAATTTCAGTTACTTTTTGAATTTCTAGAAAGTGATTTCCGGCACCTAATGATCCAACTTGGGACATTCCTCTTTGAATTGCTTTTTCTGATACATGTGATGTATCTGCATAATCAAGACAACCATTTTCTTCTAAAAACTTAAGATCTTCCTCCCATCCATAGCCTTTGCTTACTGGAGATTTAGCACCCAGTCTTAAAATATCATCAAGTTCATTTTTACTAAATCTAATCTTTGCCTTTGAACCAAGACCTGAAGGAACGTTTTTAAACATTTCATCAACTAAACTTTTGATTTTTTCCTCATTTAAATCCTTAATATTTAAATTAGTCCTGACAAGTCTAACCCCACAGTTAATGTCAAAGCCCACTCCACCAGGAGAAATAACACCTTCATCAGCATCAGTTGCAGCAACACCACCAATAGGAAAACCATACCCCCAATGAATATCAGGCATTGCTAAAGATTTCCCAACAATTCCTGGAAGGGTTGTGACATTTGCAGCTTGCTCAGGGGCATTATCACCCCTAATGTGTTGTAACATTTTGTCATCAGCATAAATTACTGCAGAAGTTTTCATCGAAAGGTTGTTTCTTTCACCTCTATAACTTGAAGGAATCTCGTATCTATAATCATCGATTTTATTTAAGGGGCCGTTCCAACTCATCTTATTCGCTCAAATAAGTAGGATATAAAAATGTTTTATATATTTTAGTAAAAACTATTTTTTCTTTCTTAAATATGGAAGACCTGTTTTTTTATTCTTCCTTACTTCATAACCCTTTGGCATATCTATTGGTTCTGCATTTTCAGGTTCTGCTTTACTAAAAAATCTTACAGTTCTTTTACTACCTGATTTTGTTTCAATTTCTTTTTTATATAAAGTATAGTCTTCAAATCTGAAACCTTTGTATTCCTTCATTGTTGATTCAGAAATTAAATGCTCATCGTAATATTCCCATTCAGCTTCTTCTCTTTCCAAAGGTTCTTCCAAATCTTTTGAGGACTCAACATTTTTATCTAGTAAGTTGCCAACTTCCTTTTTTATTTTTTTTGCATTTTTTCTTTTTATACCTTTGATTTTGGTCAAATCCTTTATAGTTGCAGATTTGAGTTCATCTATTGTGGTAATACCATTTTCAACTAATAATCTTGAAATTTTTCCATCAATACTACTAATATCCTTAAAAACGTCATCGTCTTGATTGGTTAGAGAGAATTCATCAACTATTTTTTTATCAATTTCTTGAGCTTCATCTTTTGTAATACCATTTTCATCCCCAGAATAATCGATAGGACGTTTTTTCTTTCCTTTTGTTATTTCTTTTTTTTCTAATCCTTTATCTTCTTCAATTATTTCTTCTGGTTCCTTTTTTATTTCTGGCTCTGATTTTTTTAAATCTTCTTTATCAGTTTTTTCATCAAGTTCTTTGATTATTTGTTTTACTGTTTTTCTTTTTATTCCCTTAATTTTAATTATACTTTTTTTAGGTGTGTTTTTTAATAAGTTAATTGATGTAACTCCATTGTCATAAAGCAATATTGCTGTTTGATCATCGATACAGATTATATCTTTAAAAGTATTAATTTTAATTTCTTTTTCTCTAAAATCTAATTGTTCCTTTAATTTTTTTATCTCTTCATCTTTGTTATCAATTTCATTTATTTTAGACTCTATATTGAATTTTTTTTCTTCCAGTTCCTTTTGTAATTTTTCAATTTCTTCTTCCTTTTTAGTTAATTCCTGAGTAGCAACATCTTTTTGCTGTTTACTTTGGTCTGATTGTTCTTGTAATACTTTTATTTCTTCATCTTTGTTGTATAATTCAGTTTTTTTAGTTTCAAGATCATTTACTTTTTCATCTAATTCTTCTTGCAATTTTTGTATGTTTTTTTCTTTTTTGGTTAAATCTTTATTTATTGTTTTTAAATCTTTTTTTGCAGTTTCTAATTCTTCTCTTATTTTTTGAAAATTATCGGTTTCACTTTCTTCTTTTTTTTCTTCAGTGGGAATTATTATTGGTGTAGTTTTAATTTTATTAAGTTCTTTTTTAATTTTTTTTGCTGTTTTTCGTTTAACCCCTTCGATCTTTACCAAATCTTTTATTGGTGCTTCAAAAAGAGTATCAATATTGGAAAAGCCATTATCATAAAGTAGAATTGCGGTTTTTCTGTCAATACTTTTAATATCTTTAAATACTTCTAGCTTTATTTCCTCATCTATGAGAGTTTTTTCAGTGTCTTTTTCAGGGCAAAACTCTTCAAAAACTACAGTTTCTTTTTTTATAGGTTCTTTTATTTCATCTTCAATGGGCTCCCATACAGCAGGTTTTGTATCTTTTTTTTCAGGTTCTAACCATTCCCCTTTTTCCTCAATCTTTTGATCTTCGGATAAATCCTCTTTTTCAAAAACTTCTATTTCAGGTGATTTCTTGTTATCTAATTTTTTATCTCTTTTTTTAAGTTCTTTTATGATTTTCTTAGCATTTTTTTTCTTTATACCCTCAATTTTTGTTAAATCATTTATTGTCTGTTTTTTCAATAAATCAATTGAGGTTATTCCATTATCAAAAAGTATTGCAGTTGTTTTATCATCTATACTTTTTAAATCCTTAAAAATCGTGATTTTTTCTTTTTTTTCAATAAAGGATATTTTCTCCTCTTCAGGCTTCTCAATTTCAATTGGTTCCATTTTTGAAGGAATGGATTCCTCTTCAAATGACTCAATAGGTAAAAAGGATGGTATTTCTTCATCTTTGATATTTTTTCCACAATTTGAGCAGAATTCCATAGATAAATCAAGTTTAGCTCCACATTCAGGACAAAAATTTCCGGTTTCTTCAATTTCTTTTTTTTCTTCTTTTAATTTTACTATAGGTTCTGGTTCAATTTTTTTAATTTCTTCTTCAGATATTGGTTCCAGCTCAGGAAGTTCATCCAATTCTTCCTCTTTTTTATGCAACTCTAATGAGTCCCATTCAGGTAACTTTTCTTTCTCAGCTTTCAATTCTTTAATTTCAATAATTTCTTCTTTTGAGGATGTTTTGGGTTTAACTTCAATAAATTCTGGTTCTTTTATCTTAATTTTTTTGATTTCAAAAACATCATCATCCCAAATTTGCTTTTCTTTCTTTTCTTGAATTTTTATCTCTGGAATTACAACTATAGGTTCTTTTTTTACCTCTCGTGCATGAACTATTACTTTTGGTTTTAGTAAATCAGCACTATCTTTTTGCTCTTCCTTATTTAATTTCTTTATTAAAATTACTTCTTCCCCAGATATATCTTTTAATCTTTGACTTAGTGACCCATAATATTTTTCATTTTCAGGATGTAAATCTTTTTTTGAATTAAAATCTAACACTTTGTATAATTTTGCGATAGCATAATTTTTAGACTTCTTATTGTTTGGCATATATAAAGTCCCCATCAATTTTCTTACTTATTCCTATCAGTATCGCATACTATATATATCTTATTTAACAATTATTACCACAATAGTATAGGAATTTTATTATATTAATATATTATGCTAATTTTTAAATAATTGACGAATTAAAAAGTTTATTAAGTATCTTTTACATGTTTGTCTTTTTGATTCGTATGCAATTTAAGGGAAAAGACATAATTTCAATAAAAGATTTTACAAAAAATGAAATCAACTATATACTTAATTATGCTGAGGAAATGATACCCTATGCAAAAGGAGAAAAATATAAGGACATCTTAAAAGGAAGGGTTTTATCATCACTTTTTTTTGAACCAAGTACTCGAACTAGACTTAGTTTTGAGAGTTCTATGAACAGACTTGGTGGAAGAGTGATTGGATTTTCAGATCCTAGTGGAACTTCACAGAAGAAAGGGGAAAGTCTTTCAGATACTATACGAATGGCAGATTCATATAGTGATGCAATAGTTATTAGACATCCTCAAGAAGGGGCAGCAAGACTTGCTGCTGAATTTGCTGATTCACCAATTCTAAATGCGGGCGATGGAGCAGGAAGACACCCAACTCAGTGTCTACTTGATTTATTTACAATTAGAAAAGAAAAGAAAAAAATTAAGAATACAAAAATTGTACTTTTAGGCGACTTAAAATATGGTAGAACTGTGCATTCACTTTCCTATGCCCTTGCATTGTATGGAGCAAATCTTACTTTTGTCTCTCCTACAAGTTTAAAGATGCCAAATGAAGTTGTTGGAGAATGTAAGGGTCTTGGTATCGAACCTATTTCAACTACCAATTTGGAAAAGGCAATAAAAGATGCCGATGTCTTGTATGTTACAAGAATTCAAAAAGAAAGATTTCCAGATGCAGAAGAATATAATCGAGTTGTCGGCTCATATAAAATAAATAATGAACTTCTAAAGAGTGCAAAAAATGATCTTATTATTATGCATCCTTTACCAAGGGTTACAGAAATCGACCCTGAGGTAGATAAAACACATCATGCTCTTTATTTTAAACAAGCATTTAATGGCGTTCCAGTAAGAATGGCTTTACTTTCTCTTGTTATGGGAGGTAGAATATGAAAAAGGAGTTAAAAATACCTCTGATTAAGAATGGTACAGTAATTGATCATATAACTGCTGGAAATGCTGTTAAGGTGTTACATATTTTAGGTATACCTATTAGTACTTCATCTGTTGTAAGTGTAGCAATGAATGTTAAAAGTAAATTTGGAAAAAAAGACATAGTTAAAGTTGAAAATCGAGAGATAGACCCCCAAGAAGTTGATAAAATCGCACTTATTTCTCCTAAGGCAACAATAAATATCATTCGAGATTATAAAGTTGCAAAGAAACATAAAGTCGAACTACCAAATGAAATAATCGGTATCGTAAGTTGCTCAAATCCTACATGTGTATCAAATGCAAATGAGCCAGTAAAAAGTAGATTTAAGGTAATTGAAAAGGATCCTCCTAAAATAAAATGTTATTATTGTGAGAGAGAGCCTGAAGTTATTGCTGATAGAATTATCTGATTTCTTTTAATATTTCTTCTGCCCTATCTAGTTTGATTTTTCCTTCCTTTATCATTTGCTGTGCAACTTTATCTATTTCATTTTCCTCAGCACCAGCCATAACCGCAATATTTTTTGCATGTAGGGACATATGTCCCTTTTGTATTCCTACTGTTGATAATGCAAATACTGCTGCAAAATTCTGTGCAAGACCTAGACTTACAACAATTTCTGCTAGTTCCTTGGCAGTTTTAATTCCTAATATCTTTTTACATAGCTTTGCCTTTGGATGGATATTACCTGCACCTCCAATAATTCCGATGGCCATTGGAAGCTCTAATTCACCGACAAGATTACCATCATTATCTTTA
>LSSG01000068.1 GCA_001595915.1 Thermoplasmatales archaeon SG8-52-3 | reverse complement strand
TCGTAGAAGGATTTTATGATTCTTTTTTTCCATAACATATTTTTGAGGAAAGAATATGAAAAAGAAAATAGTTGGAATTTTTGTATGTACGCTGTTGATTGCAACATCTATTCCTGTTATAGGAATAAGAAGTAATGAAATGAATAATCCACTGTCGGTTATCGTGGAAAATATTCAAGTGGATAAATTACCATTATTATCGGGTAATGACAATTATGAAATCATAAGAGATGACTATGGAGTGCCACACGTTTATGCAGATACAAAAGATGGTCTTGCATTTGGAATGGGATATGCAATAGCTGAGGATAGGCTTTGGCAACTAGATCTTTTAAGACGACAAACGACTGGTCGACTTGCTGAGTTTGACCTTGCAACAGTTGAAGATGATCTTTTTATGAGGACAATTGGACATGGTAAAGATGAGGTTAAAAGCATATATGACAATGTTTCCTCGCCACTTAAAGAAATGTATGCATCTTTTGTGGATGGAATTAATCAATATATCGATGAAGCATTAGCAGACCCTGATAATAAGATGCCTGCTGAATATATTGAATACGGTCTTTTACCAGAATATTTTACAGTTTTTGATATTTGTACAGTTGGTATAATGGCTTCAAAACTATGGGGAGAATATCATACTGGCGAAGAACTTTTCCATTTAATCAAGCTTTTTGGTATTATTCGTCAGAATGGAGTTTTAAATGGATGGAAGATTTTCAATGATTTATGTCCGATAAACGATCCAGGTGCCGTTACTACTCTAGATGGTGATTATTATATAAATCCCCAGAATATTCCAAAACTTCCGCCATTTTATTCACCTATTGTCTTAAAACTTGCTGAGAAAATTATAGAAAAAATAGAATCCTTCAATAAAGTATCAAATTCATTGGGACTCCTTAATCATTTTGGTAGTAATGCGTGGGTTGTCTCTCCTGAGAAATCCTCATCAGGTAATACACTTCTTCTCGGTGGTCCACAAATGGGATATTCAATACCTCAACAAGTTGTTGAGATAGGGTTGCATGGTGCAGGTATGGATGTTGTTGGAGTAACTATTCCAGGTATTGGACCGTTAATTATTCAGGGAGTTAGTCAATGGACTGCTTGGGCTGGAACGACTGGTAATTCTGATTTAGTTGATACCTATATAGAGCGGTTGCATCCTCTTAACAAGCTGAAATATAAGTTTAAAGGTAGTTGGCATAATATGGATACTCGAACTGAGATAATATATGATTCTAAAGGGGAGGTTCATGAATATGACTTGCATCGTACAGTTCATGGTCCTGTTCTTGGTTCATTTTGGTTTCCTATAATAGGAGGATTTGCAATAACTCGTAAGGAGCCTGATATAGATCAAATTTATCAGTCATTTGATGCTTGGGGTAATCTTCCAGCATGCAAGAATGTTAGTGAAATCAAAACACAACTAAAAGGTTTTCTCTTTTCTAATAACTTTTTATTTGCTGATAGATACGGTAACATTGGATACTATCATACAGGTTGGTATCCCATTCGACCAGATAAAAAAATCATAGGTAGAAGGTTGGATAGAAGATTTCCATTAATGGGAACTGGTAATGAGGAATGGCAAGGTATACTTCCTTTTGATCAAAATCCACAAGGAATAAATCCATCCGAAGGTTTCTATGCAAACTGGAATAATAAACCTCGTCCAAATTGGTCTTATTCGGAAGGAATTGTGCAATGGCAACAAGGTGGATGGGGAGAAAATGTAAGGAGGGTTCAAGAGTTACTAGAAGCCGATGATAGTATTACTATTGAGGATATGGTAGAAATCTGTAAAAATGTAGCCTATCATGAGCCATGGGCAACTTGCTGTAAACCTTATCTAATGGATGCAATAGATAATGTGGGTGGAATTCCATCTGAAGTTGTTACAGCTCTAGAAAACTGGGATTGTTATTATAACGATGTCAACTCAGATGGTTATTATGATGATCCTGGAGTCACAATTTTTACATATTGGATTTTAGAAATGATCAATCAAACATTACGAGATGAAATCCCTGGGGATATAGCTTATTGGGAATTTGCGGGACTAATACTTCATATTCTGCAAGGTGATGATTCCCCTTTAGAACTAAAATATAAGAATTATTTTAATGGTATTCCTAGAAATGAAATGATAATAAATGTATTAGAGAATGTTCTAATAAAACTGAAAGATGGATATGGAACTAGCAATGTTTCTGAGTGGTTATTTCCAATATATTATTTAACAGAGTACACTCCAATTTTTGATGAGATAGGAAGTTTAAAATCACCTGAAAAACTTGGATATTATCTTCCTTTAATGAATCGTGGAACGTATAACCAGATTGTTGAGATGCCAAATTGGGAGTGGAGTAACACATCAGATCCACCAATAGGAATAAATGTACTGCCCTGCGGGCAGAGTGGATTTGTAAAGTATCCAGACATAATAAGTCCACATGCATACGACCAACTTGATCTCTATCTTAACTGGGAATTCAAATCAATGCTATTCAATCTAACATCAACATAATATGGAAAAAATTAACCCCAAACCGTCAAACAATCTCTTTTTTTCTTTTTTAGATTCAAACAAGGAGTAAATGTTAAAAATAAAGCAAGATAAAAATGAATTTGAAATTATTAATATTTTAGAGATGGTCCAAATTATTTATAATGATGGAAAGATGGATATTTTTAAAGCTGTTCAAATAACTGATGAAGGTGTATACACAGGACGCATACGGAATCATAATGAATTTATTGATGGTGGTTTTATTCCAAAACAAAATATTAAGAAAATTATAGATGGAATTGAGAGAAAAATACGTAAAAGGAAATCAAATTTTTAAAAAAGAGTACTTGCTCTTATCTGAACGGCAGGATCCTCAGATATTTCCTTAATTTTTTTTGTTAGTTCCTCAAAACCATCTAATGTATTAATGTTAAATTTTCCTAGTGAAACACCTTGGGTGTTTACAATATCAATTATTCCAGTGAATCCAAGCCCACCTTCATTATTGCTCATAACCGTAGGAGATTCCATACCTGCCTTAAATCTAATTATTTCATTTTCTTCAAGTTGTTTTTCAAGCAAATTTGAAATAAAAGCAGATCTATCTTCAGCAGTATTCATTCTATCTATTTTATCAATTAATTCACAAGGTAGTTCCAAAATAATATTTTTCTTTTCCATGTAAATAGAAAAAAACTTTGGATATATTAAACTTTAGCCTACATACCAAGGCAATATATCTCTAAAAATTGTTAATAGAGCAAATGCCATTGCGTATATAATGTACAGGATATACATTATTGCCCATGCCTGAACATTTTCAAGAGTCTTACTTTCTGTTCCCCTGTAAATCAAATATGCAACAAAGAAACCAGGAATAATTAAGAATGTTAACGGGTAAAGATAAGGCAGTAATCCACCATAATCAATAAACATTGGTATAAAAGCAAATGGAAATACCATAAATGGAAGTACCATTAAAGCTGTTTTTTTGCATCCAAAAGTATTGATCATTGTGTGTGTACCAGTAATTTTATCAGCTTCACTATCAACAATGTCTTTTGCTGCCATTCCGCCTATCAGATAGGTAGTTGCTATAGCTCCAATAATTAATGGTGTGGGAGTGAAGGGATCACCAAAAACACTCCAAGAAGCAAGAATTCCAAGCATTCCTCTTGGTACTGCAATCCAAATTTGATTGATTATAAGATATTTTTTCATTCTTGGTGGAAGCGAATAAGTAACAGTAAAAATCATAATTAAAAAAATAAAAATTCCAAACCAAACATTAATAGTCACTGCTCTAAGAAGTGCAAATAAATAAAGTAAATAAGCAAGACTTTGAGCGCTTTCTGCTTTCACAATGCCTTTAGGTATAGGGCGATATGGTTTTGATATTTTATCTGCTTTAACATCTGTTGCTTGATTTAGAGCATTTGAAGCTGCATTAACAACTGTTATTGTAAAACTTGCCTGGCCAACAATTATCCACCAATCCTCAACAATTGGGATTTTATTTTCTTGAAAATTATAAACAAGACTTGCTGTCATAATAGCCATTGAAACAACAAGAGGGGGAAACAAAGTAAATGCTCTAAATAAGTCAATTACTCCTCTTGCCTGCTTTGAAAGAAACCTAGTTTTTGTGTACGGTTCTTTAATTGTAAGCTTTCCAATAGATTCCTCTTTTTTAGCAAGATTTGCCGTACTCATTGACATATCCGAATATAAACTTGTATTAAATGTTTTCTTAAATTCATATCAAGAAATTAAAAAATTAGGTAATACATGAAAATTATTCTAAAAGGTCTGCTAAAATACGTGCTGAATTTACAGCACAATTAATACCAATGCCTGGTGCTTTCACACAGTCTCCAACAAGATATAGATTTTTAATTGGTGTTTTCACATCTGGCTTAATATTGTCAATTGTTTTAGCAACGCCATCAAGATGCCAGATGGCAGGATAAATTGCCCAATTTAATTGAGAATAAAAATTAGGAATCAAAATCTCAAGATTTCTATCTAATGTCTCCTTTAATTTCTCAAGTGTTTTCTTTGATTTAGCCTCATCTGGAGTACAAATAATATAGGATTGAACAAGATATTTTGAACTGGGAGCAATCCCTGCTTCAGGTATTGCTGTCACAAATTCAATCATGCCTACTGCATCTTTTCCTTCAACACCTGCATCTCTTTCTATAAAAAGAAAAGATTTTCCCATTAAATTAGAGTCAATATTATTCAAAGAATAATAGGCACATAAACTACCTGTACCCTTAAGTGTTTTTAAATTTTTTATATAATCTTTTGGAAAGTGTTTTTCAGATACAATATTAAAAAGACGTTGAACAAGTATATTTGAAACAACTATATCAAATTTAAATTCCTCATCATCAACATTTACTCCTTTCACCTTTCCATTTTCAATATTTATCTGTTTAACTGTTTTTCCGAGATGAATTATTCCATTATTTTCTTTAATAACATCTGCAAATGCATTTGAGAGACTAACTAAACCTCCTTTTGGATATCCTACAGGAGTTGAACCACGTCTAAGATTTGATTGTGTTGCTCTAAATGATTCTCCTGTTGATATTTTATCAAGATCATTTACTGTTGTTGCAACTCTTGGCAGTAGTTCTAATATTGTTATCATTTTACCCTTTGCATATATTTTAATTGTTTCAGCAATTGATTGTTTATCAAGTCTTTTCATGGTTTTTTCGCCTGATAAATATAATCTTGTTATTAAGGGTAGAAAACGTAGTTTATCTTTTATTTTAACTAAAGGAAACTCAAAACCTCTATTACAAATTAATCCAAGTTTTGTCCCCATCATTTCAACTTTATTACCCGTTTCAATTATAGCACGACCTACATCAGACATAGTCCCCCCTTCAATGCTGTGAAATCCTAAATCCAATGTATATCCTTTTAACATATTTTTATTGAAAATTTCCTCAAGAGTTGGTTCTGAAAATGGAACACTCATTGAAAATTTTGAAAGAATTTTTCGATAGTTTTCAAGTGTAAGATTATCCCCATCAAATGTAAGAGACCTACCACCAAGCATTTTTTCCTTTTCAAATATTGTTACATTATAACCTTTAATAGAAAGTAATGCTCCGGTCGTCAAGCCTCCAATTCCAGCACCTATAATACATACTTTTTTAACCATGATTTATGGCTCAACGGTAACTATTATAATATTTTAATATTTTGTTTTAATCTAAAAAATGATTTATTTTCTTAAAAAACGTGATTTTACAGATCCAAAAATAATTCTTCTTGCTATCTTCCATTTATTCTTTTTAATACTTGCTTGTCCTGTTAAAATTTTTATCAATAGTTCTGTTAATTTTTTATCTTTACTCGCAATATTAAAATAATTCTCAATAGATTGTTCTTTGTTTACGTTTATAGAACCTATTAACAAATCTATATCTTCCCCAAAATCTTTTTTCCAAACCTTTTGATAATTACATAAAAATGATTCACTTGTATTTTCAGATTCTAAAGCATTGGAAATAACATTTGCAGCAATTTCACCAGATCTCATTGCATAATAAATCCCTTCACCAGTTATTGGATTGATTAAACCTGCAGCATCGCCAATAAGAACAACTCTATTGCTATATGTTTTTTTTAAAGGATAATTCGGTAAAGCACCACCTTTAACATTATCTATTTTAAGATCTGGAGGTACCATGTTATGTTTTTTGATAGAATCTAAAAATTTTTTATAAAAATTTAAAAGATTCACATTAATATTTGGATGAATACCTCTTTTTATAATGCTACCAATTCCAATATTAAGATGCTCTTTTTTAGGAAAAATCCATCCATACCCAGAAATGTTATTAAACCTTGCAAATAAATGTCCACATCTATTGTTTCCATAATATTTATCAACAGTTGCTTCATCTAATTTATATTCCTTAAAAACACATACAGCAATCCATCTTTTATAATTATGAAGTCCAGTTTTTTTTGCAACAGTACTCCACACCCCATCTGCTCCAATTATTATTTCAGAATCAATCTTATTACCATCATTTAGAATAACTCTTGCTATATCCTCTGAAATTTTTATATCTTTTACATTTTTTCCATCATAAACAACTGTTCCACTATTCTTAGCAAAATTCAGTAGACCATTATCAAATTTTTGTCTAAGAATCATTGCAGCAATTGGGCTATTATCTATATATTCGAGTTTATATTTTAAGGAGGGAGAATATGCTATTCCTCCAAAAGAAAGACATTCGATCAAATCTGTATTTTTTAAATAGTTATATCTATCTAAAAGCCTAATTGGTATTCCACCGCCACATGGTTTATCTCGGGGAAATTTGCTTTTATCAATTATTAATGTTTTAATTCCTTTTTCTGAAAGAAATTTTGCAGCAGTTGAACCTGCTGGTCCTCCTCCTACAATAGTTACATCATATTTCATATTAAATCCATTAAACTATATTTTTCACATTCTTGGTTTAAAGTGTTTCTCCCCGGATAAAGGAGCTAATAATACATACCATAATATTGGATAAAATATTAAAATTAAGGCTCCCCAAATGTCAATAATTGTTATAAGCATGATAGGTACAATGGAATATCTTAGATATGCATGTGAAGTAATTAATTTTTTAAGTTTTGATCTATCAAATTTTTTCATATTTAACATTTTTATACTTGAGTAAAAAACTCCAATTATGAGTAATAAAAGAATAGCTAGTTGCCAGATTTCATATTTATATCTAAAGAAAACAAATGGGATAAAAACCAGAACCGCTGAAATAAATCTTATACCTAATCCAAACCCCTTAAAGATATTAGGAATAACTAAGTTATTTTTTTTATCAATTTTTACTCCACTTTTTAATGCAATATTTTTTACATTTATTCTATAGTCATGGTCTGCATCCTTCAAACCACCTTCAATTGCATTCATATAAAGTAATTGATTGATAGTTAATATTACAATTATCCAAGTGATAATATTTATTGTTGATTCCTCAGTTACGGCTAATGCACCAAATAAAACGATTAATCCATTTGTAATTGCTACAAGAAAATCTGAACCGATGATTCTTTTACCATATAGATTGTAGATACTTCCTAAGATTCCTGCTAATGAAATACAAACTATTGCTAGTAATTTGAAATAAGTTATCTCACTTTTATAAAATAGTAATGTTATTGTTAAGTATGCACCAATTACACATATAAAACATATAAAAATCGCAGTCTTTTCTGAAATAGTACCCTTAACAAGAGGTCTTTCGTGCAATTCACTTGTAAGCTTATCAATTTCTATATCTACCCAATCATTTAATACAAAACCATAAATAACAGAAAATGCCCCAATTAACAATAATATCAATAGAATTGGAAAGTCGGTAACACCAACACATATTGCACCAAATACAGCTGGTGTTGCAAGTCCCCCTAAACCTGGTAATCTCAGAAATCTAATATAATCTGAAATTACGCTGTTCATGAAGACTATAAGTATAAGTTTATTTTTGAGCTTTTCTAATATGTAAAATGCTTCTTTTTTAAAAAAAATTTTTTGCGATTGCTTTTTATTCTATTTGTATTTACCTGATACGAATATATCATGATACGAGAATACCTAAAACTAGCAAGATCCTTTAACTCATTTTTAACAGGACTTTCTCCTGTTATGGGTGCTATTGCAATGGAACAATATAATATATTCATTCTTTTTCTATTGTTTCTGATAGGTTTTCTTGGTCATACATATGGGTTTGTAGTAAACGATATTATTGATTCTAAAATTGATAAATTAAACAAAGAAATAAGTGATAGACCATTAATTTCAGGTACAATTTCAATTAGAAAAGCATGGACTTTTGCAATTGTATCTATGATTATTGCTTTTATCCTTGCAATTTATCTATGTAATGAAAAAGGATCATATATTCCATTAATCGTTCTATTCTTTTCAGCATTTATAATTACAATATATGATCTAACAAGCAAGAAATTTCCACTAATGGATATATTGAGTAGTACAGCTGTTTTTTTACTGATAATTTTTGGTGCCACAACTGTTTCTGGTAGCTTAAATAAAGTTTCTACACTTGCGTGGATTGTTGGAATACTGGGTTGGCTTGAAGTATTTTTTATGCAGTTTGTTACAGGTGGACTTAAAGATTTAAAAAGTGATTTTAAGGTAAAAGCGAAAACTGCTGCATTAAAATTGGGTGTAAGAGTAAAAGACAACAACTTGTTTATTATGACTTATCGTTATAAATTTGTAACATACTTAATTCAGATATTAAATATAATCTTTGTATATCTTCCATTTTTTATTATATTTACTCAAAGAACGACATTACATTATATTCAATTCATATTGTTTTTGATTCTTGGTTTCTTAATGCTCTTTATTTCTCATAGATTTTTAAATTTCAAATATTTCGAACGAGCAAAAATGAGAAAATTATTTGGTATTCATTTTTCTATAAATTTCTCAATAGTTCCAATAATGCTTATGGTTCTGAATCCTTGGACATTAATAATTATTATATTTCCACCGATTGGATTTGTTTTTTCAAATTTAATTTTACATGGAACATTTCTGCAACCAAAAACTATGTAAAAACAATAAAGCTCAAATAGAAACATTTTCTTATACTAATTCAATGAACAATACTTCTACTAAAGCAAATGTTGAAGATATTGTGCCTTCTGATGATGCTTTTCATGGTTCACCAAAAAGAAGTTCTGCAGAATGGTGGTATTTTGATGTAATATTTGACAACAACTATAGTGCTCATTTAGGTTTTCAAACTTTTTCTAGAAAAAATTTAGGAATGGTTTCTCCTAAAATCCATTTTTATAAGGAAGGAGAATTCATAGTTAAAGCAACAAAACGTTTTTTATTTAAAAATTTTGAAACCTCAAAAATTTTTCCAATTGTAAAGATATCTGGAAATCCAGTTTTTTCATTAAATGAGGATTTGTATAAGCAATATAAAGATTGGGTTTATGATTATAAATTTGAAATAAAAGATAATGCTGTTGATTTGAAATTTAAAGGTTTGACAAAAGGCTGGAAAATTCAAACAAATAATGAAAGTTGGACAGTTGCTCTCCCAAAAGCAGTTGTAACAGGAGTAATTATTGTAAATGGAAAGAAAATGGATGTGCAAGGATTTGGATATCATGATCATAATTGGAACTATAATATGCTTACTGTTATGAACTATGGTATTGGTTGGTATTGGGGAAAAATAATGAGCAAGTCATTTACCATAGTTTGGGCAAAAATTATTAAATCAAAAAAACGGTCAGAATTGATTGCTGTAATAAATAAGGATAATGAAGGATATTTAAATATTAATCCAAAAAACATTTATTTTGGCATTGAAAAGACTACTCGCTCTAATTTTAAAAAATTCCCTATTGATTTCAAATTAAAGATTTCTGAAGTTATTGATAATAAACCTGTTAATGTGAATATAAATTTGGAAACACAAAATTACCATTATGGAAAACAACTTCTTGCTGATTATTGGAGATATCATGTTATTTCAAATGGAGAAATCTCAGTTGGTTCTAAAACTGAAAGACTTGATAATGATATACAAATAATTGAATATTTAAAATATGGATAAAATAGGAGATAGGAAAGAGTAAAAGAACAATACTAAGTAATATTAAATTATAGCCTGGAACACTTTCTTTGAAAAAATCACTTTTTTAATTTTTATATATTGGTAACAAATTAGTTATAAAATTTTTATTCTTTTTAAATATTTTAATAATCAGAAGACGCATAAATTGGAAAAGTTCAAAAAGTGTCAGATTCTTCCACATTTCTATGAAAAAGATTGCTGCGTATGCAAAACTTCTTCGACTACCGGGCATTGGTGGACTTGGAACCACGACATTAATTGGTGCATTAACTGTTGGAGTCTACGATGTATTTGATCTCTTTATTGTTTTTTTAGTTGGCTCTTTTTCAGCTGTTTACGGTTTTTTACTAAATGATTATGCTGATGTTGAACTAGATAATCTTGTTGATGATTTGAAAAAAAAGCCACTTGTCAGTGGAGATATTTCAAAGCGATCAGCTTTATTGATAGGTATATTTCTCATTTTAATAACATTCTTTCTTATATCAATACTATACTACGAAAAACCAATTGATACAAACAAATTAATTGCAATTAGCTGCATTATCCTTGCAGGAATTCTAGGGAGTATCTATGATTTATATGGAAAAAGAATAATTGGATCTGATTTTCTTGTCTCGATATCAATGTCTCTTGTATTCTTATTTGGTGCTCTTTCTTTTGGTCAACCAACAATAATAACATGGATAATAATATTTATCCTTACATTTAATCAAACATTACATATGAATGCTGTGGAGGGGGGAATAAAAGATGCTGACCATGATTATAAAATGGGTGTGACAAATATAGCGCTTTCTTCAGGGGTAAAAGTAGATAAAACCACGCTATTTATTCCTAATTCTTTTAAGACATTTGGATTTGGTATACGATTGTTCTCAGTTGTATTATTATTTTTACCTTTTGTGTTCTTTGGATATTCCTACTACCTCTGGCAAATTATATTATTGGCAGTTCTTACTTTTATTTTAATAGTCTTAAGTGTTAAATTTTTAACTATGAAGATTTTTGATAGAAGTAAAATAAGAAAAAGCATTGGAATTCAATCATTTTTACGATATTCTCTTGTACCTATAATGTTAATTCCAATAATTGGTACTATTCCTTCAGTAATTATAATTATTTTTCCAATAGTATGGTATATCATATTTACCCCACTTCTTGGAGAAGAAATGTTTAAGCCTAGGATGTAAACACATTTTTATTTTTCGATACACATATACTTCTTTCATTGTTATACAAAATATTAATATATGACATGGTTTATCATATCAGGAGAAGGAATGAAGTATCACCTACATCTTATTTGGGATTATTAGGGAGTAATTCCTTATGGTGGACAAGATAGATAGAACATTGAAAAACATGCAGTTATTGTCTAACAGTAAGAGTTCTATAGCAAAATTTCTAAGGATTCAGAGGAGTGTGGCAGCTCTCCCTTTGTTTATTATTTATACTGTTGTCGGATTATATTTTACAGGGTTTAATTTTTTCCATGTTCCATACCTCCTTGGCGCTCTTGCTATCTATTTGCTTTCTGGAGCTGTCAACGGTTATAATAATATCTTTGACGTTGAAGAGGACAAACTAGCGATATCTAGTGGAATTGCGAAGGCAAACTACTTACTAAAAGAGTTTACATTGCGTCAAATAAAATGGAATTTCATCCTCACAAGCATTGCTCTTGCCTGCGTAGTGTTTATCCTAGGAAACCTAGGATTTGCTGTCGTATATACTATTACCTATGCTCTTGGTATTATATACACCAAGCCCATTAGATTAAAAAACAGACCACTCATCGGCACTTCATTCAACACCTATGGTTTCTCAATTTTCCCTATACTCAGCTGCTTTTTTTTATTCAATGGTCCGCTGAGAGCAACAATTGCATTTAGCATAGCTACTATTTTTCCAACATTTGCAAGCTGTCTTATAGCTGAAATTGCTGACAGGGAGATTGATAAAAAAATTGGAACAAGAACTACTGCCTGTTGGCTTGGTACACGCGCCAAGACAGTTATTAAGGCTGTTTTAGTCTTATCAGTTGCTTTTTATATTGTTGCTTTATTCATTGACTGGGTAGTTATTCTTGTTACCCCATTTATGGGGGTAATTATTTATCAAGTCTATAAGCTTTACATGGACTTTACAGATAAAAAGGCTGATTTTACCTTGTTAAAAATTGGTGCGAACCTGTCGAAAGTCCTTTTTGTCTATGTCATAGTCGTAATAATTCTACACGAGACAGCAGCTCAGCTGCTTACAAATATTTTCAATATCTAAAAGAGTTATGCTGCATCAACTATTTACCCTCCATATTTAAAGCCAATTAGAACCTAAAAAAAGAATAGAAAATATAAATGATCTAAATCATTTTTTTGATAAAGCTTCTCTTCTATTATATTTTCTTCCACTCCATGTAACCTCTGATGTAAATAAAGAGGTAATATAATTATATGCAATAACAAACATTGCAAAAGGCATCAAGAGAATATAAGCAAGAGAACTACCAGTACTTTTTTTAGGATAAAACATTAGCTTTTTTACAGTTGAAATAGCTTGCCACCCAGCAAGTATTTCAAGGAAAAAGGATGAAAACATCAACAAACCTGGTAAAGTATATCCTAAATACAATAGGATAATTCCAAAAATCATTATTGCTTTAACTCCAACAACTCTTACAAAAGAAACTGTATATTCAATAGGGTAATACCATTTTACCCATGTAAACTGTCTAGTTCCCCATTTTAGAAAATTACCTTCATCCCCTGCACTATTTTCTATTAAACATTTTGGTACAAATTTAATTTTGTATCCCTCTTTTTTTAATGCTTCAGTTAATATCAAATCATCAGCAAATCCTTTCTTCCATTTCTCAGCTACATTTAGTTTATCAAAAACTTTCTTTTTCATTGCTGTTGAACCTCCCCATGTATAGTTAAACATGGGAAAAAAGAAGGGTAGTACACTTGTCAAATTCCATGTTGATATAAAATATGATTTTAGATTATTTGGAAAAT
>LSSG01000067.1 GCA_001595915.1 Thermoplasmatales archaeon SG8-52-3 | reverse complement strand
GCACCTTTTCCTTTTTCTCTTTTTGTTCCTTCTTTTAATATGATTATTGGTTGTTGTCCACTCATCATAATTTTCTCTTACCTCCTTAAAAATATGTATTAGAACAAAAACGGCTATACAATCACTTCTATATAAAAGTTTCCCTTATATCCTTTCAGAATTCATTGATTTATTCAGATAAGAGATTGCTTTCTAAGCCAACCAAGATCACTAATGTATAAATCTCTTATATCTGTTAACTCAAATTTTAACATAGCAAGTCTTTCAAGTCCAAGCCCCCATGCAAGAACAGGACTTTTTATTCCAATTGGTTCTGTTACTTCTGGTCTAAAAATGCCACTACCACCAAGTTCCATCCATTTATTATTCCAAAAAACCTCTACTTCCATACTTGGCTCAGTATAAGGAAAATATCCTGGTCTGAAACGAATCTTTTCAAAACCCATTCTTCTATAAAATTCCTTCAATATCCCAATTAATTGCCTAAAATTACTATCACTTTCATGAATAATTCCTTCAATTTGATAGAATTCAGGCAAATGTGTTGTATCAATGTTTTCTTTCCTAAATACACGACCAATTGAAAATACCTTAGAAGGAGGCTTTGGATTGTTATATAGATATCTTATAGTATTTACTGTAGTATGAGTTCTTAAAAGTGCTTTCTCACCTTCCTCTTTTGAAAATTTATATCCCCAACCAGTAGAAGAAGTGATTCCACCATCCTCATGAACTTTGGAAATTGTATTTATTAATTTTGAATCCTTTATTTTTATCTTTGAAGGGGTTTTACAATATAGAGTGTCTTGCATTTCTCTAGCAGGATGGTCTTGAGGAATAAACAACATATCCATGTTCCAAAAGCAAGATTCAACAAAATCGCCTTTAATTTCTTCAAAACCCATCTCTAAAAAGATTTGTCTAATAGTTGAAATTAAATCAAGCAAGGGATGTGCTTTTCCACCATAATGAGCTGGAGCAAATGCATTTATATCATACGGCCTAATTGATTTTTTTTTCCATAGACCTGTTTTAATAATATTTGATGTTATTTGAGATATCTCATCTTTTATCTCTATTCCTTTATCAATAATTTTTCTACCTTCATCAGTTAAAATAATTGTACTTGTGATTACTTCCTTTTCCCTTACTACATTTTTTCTTGAAAGTAATAATAAAATATTCTTTTTATCAAGTTCAATATCAGAGCTTATACTTAGTTTTAGTAATATTTTTTCATCTTCTGTTTTTTCACTTAAAGCTTTTTTACCTTTGGAAGTAATTTCAAATATTGTATCTTTATCCTTTTTTATTGTTGCCCATCCTTTTCTTTTAAGCCAACCAATGGCAATAGGAACGTCTTGTTTATTTAAAACAGATGAAATATCTTTTAAACTTGCTTTCCCACCTTTCTTAGATATAAGCTCAAGTGCCTTTTTCTCAGGAAATCCATTTGTTAAAAATTGTTTACCTTCTTTTCCAAGTGAATATACTGTTTTTACGTAATCTTCAATATTAATGAGTTTCTTTGATTGCAACCATGATGATGCGTTCATCACTTCAACTTCTTGGTTAAAATCTCCATTTCTAAGTATTTCTTGAGGAGATGCTTTACCTTTAAGTTTATTTAAAGTTTGCAATACTTTTTTTTCATTCTGAGAGAGTTGATTGATAATTTTATCAATATCCATGTAGCCCCGAAATCATTTAATAATCTAATAATTTTTCCTATAGTTTTCATATTTTTATTCGAAAAAAATTATCATTTATGCTTCTAAAATTGAGTCAATTGGTATCGGAGAAATCCAGTCTGGACTATATAAAATCAAGTTTGGATCACCATATATACAGTGGATAGTTGCAACATCATGTAATGTTGAAGGTCCATACATTGATGCTGGATCACTTGTTGTAAAATCACGGTAATGAAGCCATACATATTTTGAATATGCAAGGCCAATGGGTTCTCCTTTTTTCATTGCATCTTCAAAAAACCAATCATCAATTAAATCCTCTTCAGGAGTTATTCCAGAACCAGCATTTCCATACCAAATCACAGCTCCATGATCTAGATAAACTAGTGGACCATAATGTTGACCAGTCGAACAAGAAGTATAAAAAATAGCATTACTTCTTAGATTATCAAGTATTTGATCCATCCATTTGTAATGAATGAAATCATATAGATTTGGTGCGCTGGGATTATACCATACTAGACCATTATATCTAGCTGTTTGCCAGTAATCATAATTATAACCTCTCCATGCATCAGGCCACAGTTGCTCAGGATAATTACAATATTCATTTTGAAGATATTGAGCAGAAATTCCACTTCCCCCAGTCCCATGACCTGCATAATACATAATACTTGCTCCCTCGTTCAATCTCTCTAAATGAGCATCCCATAGACAATGACCCTCATATATTCGTTTATGAGTCATAAAAATATTTTTAATTATTCTACTAGATTCTACTCTCTGCTGATTTCCATCATTTGTAACCCAGGAATCTCCATCTGGAAAATTAATTAAATGAGTGGAAGTAATATTTCGATTCTTGTTTGCATAAATTAAAGCAGGATACATTATATTTCTAACGATTATATCAGATGTATAAGCTACAGTTTTACCTGGAATATGTCCTGAGTAAGAGTTGTTTCCCATCATTATTGAATGAGCTTCTAGACGTATATCTTTTCTTGGGGCAACAAAAACAAATGCTTCTGGACCATTTAGGTCAAGTCCAAAGCCTTCAATCCATTGGTATATTCCATTGTACATCTCTTCATTCCAATATCTTTTTGCATCCATACCAAGAGGAGGTAAATTACCAAGATTACCACCTGATAAAAGAAATTTTATAAGTTCTATAAAGAGTCTGAAGTTTCGAACTTTAGGAACAGGTTCGTCATGTACTGGTAAATGACCTGGAGCACGGTTTCCATGATAATAATCTCCACTCCATAACCTCCAAGTATCTATACGATTTGCCCATGAAGAAGGATTTTGGTTACTTGAAATCGGTTGAATTGGTAGATATTGTGAAATCAAGCCAATTATATTTTTAGCAAAATTATTTACAGAAATTTCTTTCTTATTTTTTGAAGATGTAACTTTTTTAGCAGCATCTCCAATTCTAAGAACAGGGGATCCATGATAAGCAGCAAGCATAGCAGCTGGAGCAAAGAACCCACCATTTGTTTTTAATGAAGTAATTGTAATATAGTTTTCAGAAGAGGGATAATCCTTGATATAATCAATAATTTCTTGTAAAGATTTTAAATCTGCTACAAGGTTTGGCAGATTATCTCTAACATTTATACCTAATTCGTTATTTTCAACAAATATAACATTATTAATATTAAGAGCATTAAAGACATTTTGTGTTTCTGAAGGAACACTATCTTCTTTTACATACAATAATGGAACATGTTCCTGTGAAGCAATTACAGCTGCATTTGCAGCAGATATTGCTGCATCCATTCGTTTTTCATTCAATATTCTAATTTTTCCTGTTATTGTGTATTTGATATCAGATAATCCATCTGCATTTCTTGGAACAACAATCGCTTCCCATTTTCCTTTATTTGGATGAAGAACTTCTGCAGAAAATTCAGTATGAGGACCTGGATTCCATTCTCTATAGGGATCACAAGGATTAGAGGAATTGGCATCATCGATACCATTCCATTCATGAATTGGTTTAATAGGTCCACCATTCCAATCAGGTATATCCGGTGCTCTGATATGACCTTCAGGATCAATTAAAAAAACGATAAGGTCTGAAGGTTGAGTAGTGGTAATTGTAACATTTAAAACTGAATCTGGTTCCTCAACATTTATCTTATAACGATGACATTCATATTTTGTAATAATAAAATCCCATTCCCCAAGGGGAGCTTTTACTCCTGCCGCCCATAAACCAGGTGTAGTAACTGGATAATACAAATCATATCTTGGTTCATCTTGATGCTTAGGCCACCAATCACTTGCCAATGTCATAAATTTAGGACATAGTTGAATCAGTGAAGGATAGATGTGAAACAAACCCCCGCCAGGTATGAAAGGTCCATAGATAGACACATTTACTGCACCCCATTTGGATGTTAAAGCCATAGGATAAAAATAGGAACCACCAAATTTTTTGATTTTTAAACTTAAATTAGGAATTATTTGAACTTTGGTATTACGGGTAAGTGTTTTTGTTTCATCAAGAACCTGACTGCTTGTATCATCACAATCACTTCCGTCAATTGCAACAACTGCCAAATCTGAAGAAGCCCAATTTTTAAATGCAATATCTGCTGCAGCCTTTATTGGATCATTTAAAACAGTATATTGAAAAGCAGTTTTCCCAAAAGAGTTAAGGTATGAATTCCAGTCATCTATAAGATAACCTGTAGTATCATCAACTGTTCCAAACCAATTTGTTAATGTGTTATCGCCATTATATACAATCGGAGATAGAAATCTAATATCATTTTCTAGAAAATTACATGCTGGAATTGCTGCGAGATATCCATATTCATCCTTATTACTATCAGGATCATTTACAATATTGAAGGTTTGAGCAATAGGTATAATCTGAGCTTGAGGAATAGGATTTGGTGGATCTGGAACGGTTGATACTATATTAAAATGTAATTTATAAGCACCAGATCCATAAGTATAGTACTCCCATTCTGTAGGTTTTGGAATATCTGTGTAACCTGGAAAAATTTTTATTTTTATTCTCCAATAACCTGATTCATCTATAGGATATAGAAGTTCATCATCTAAATAGTAATTCTCAGAATGTACCATTGAACCATTAGGGTTATAAAGATATATATCAAAATCAGATAGTAATGCATATTTTTTTACTTGCAATATAAATTGTATATTTTGACCTTTATTGACATTGAATTTATACCAATCTTCCTCATCATTTTTATCTAGATAGCCTTCATAAGTTCCTGTTGATAATAAGGTTGCAGAATTAAAGCTATCGCCTGCATCATAACCATAATTTGCATCATTTTGTCCAGATAAAATTACAGTAAATGAATATTGTTTCTCACCTGATCCACTTATAAAATGAACTCTAATAAACCAAAAACCTGTGTAATCTGCTGTAAATGATAATGTTTCAATTGCACTACCTGTATTTGTTGATACTACCCTTTCAATTTCATCATCATCCCAAAGTCCAATATCATAATTATTTCCGTCAGGAGGAGTCATGGTAATTTCAATATCTTGACCTTTGCATACAGAGATAAAGTACCAGTCTTCTATATCACTTGAGCTTAGTTTTCCAGTTCTTCCACGACCTGGCCAAATATCAATTATTTCTCCGGGATATAAAGGAAACGAATTTGATATTTCATCTCCTGCATCTTTCCTATAACCCGCATCATCATAATCATCATTATTTATCGGAAAAGAAGAATTGTATAAGTTGTATGATTTATCAAATAAAAAAGCATTAAATTCATCTTTAGTATTTTCTATTATTAATACTTCTTGGAACTTCTCGAAAGATATATCAAAATAATTATTATTTGACACAAAATCAATTGTATTTAATGGAAATATGAAAAATATAAATATTACAAGAGTTTTCTTTAAAATAATTCTCTTTTTTAATCTTATTTTCATACCTCCTCCAATATTATCATCATTTATAGATTATATAAATGTTACATTTGAAATTATGAATAATAATTATGAAAAATTGAAATACTAGATTATTGATTCTTACTTATCAAAGAGGGGATAATCTTTGAAAGATGAAGACAAACAAAAATTCCTTGAAGACTTCAAGAAAGCTGATATTTCAAAAAAACTTGACATGTGGTATTATGCTTTAGAGCAAGTATCGGTTTGGGATGAATTAATTGAACAAATGGCTATGATTGCACAAATGAAAATGGGTCCTATGAAAACTGTTGAAGAATAAAGGTGGCTAAAAATGGATGATAATGATAAAAAAGAGTTCATTGAAGAATTCAAAAAAGGTGATGGTTCTGCAAGACTAGATATGTGGGATTATGCCATAGCTCAACAGGTATTATGGGAAAATATAATTACGGAAATGCAGAATATTGCAAGGGATCAGAAAGTTGACAAAGAATTAGAAAAATTGATGGAAAAAGACATGAAGGATGTTAAATAATCTGAAGTTAGAGTACTGTCTTGTATGATATCTTGAAAATGATATTTTGACTATAAGTGGTTCTGACCAATCTGTTTCAGCACCTAGTTCATCTTTTGCTTTTACTTTTATTTCATAATTTCCTTTTTCTGACCATTTATGTTTTTGTTCTACAATTTCATCTGATTCATAAGGCCCCATCCAGTTAGATATCTCTCCATCTCCCCAATCCCATTTATATAATAATTCATCACCATCAGGGTCTGTGGTCGATGTTTCGAAAGTATAACTTATATATGGAAGACCATTGGTAGGTCCATTTGGTGTATTAGGGCTTTCTGGAGCAGTATTTCCTCCTGGTTCCAATATATTTATTGAGGGGTCACCAAAAAGGTTTGTTTGATAAAAGCACCAACGAATCATAGATCTTCCGATAATTGGGATATTGTCTTCTTTTGAGTCATGATTTGCCTTTCCTAATTCTGGAAGGTTTTCACCAAATATCGCATCCCAGAATTCCCTTTGGAAACGTTGTGAATCACCATCAGTACTTTCTGACCAGAAAAATCCATATCTTGCATTCCATATACCTGCAAATGCACCAGATGTTGTTTTTACAGTGAAATGTTCTGCTATACAATCTCCTTCGTCAAACCCTCCTGCCATACATCCTTGGGAATAGATAAAGCAAAGATCACTGTTTGAAAGTAAATCTACATCATAATTTATCAGTCTCATATTGTAATCATAAGATGAATGACCTAGATGATTTATGAAATGAACTCCATTTTCTATCCTATTTATTATTTCTGAGGGGGGCCAATAGTTACCTTCGTAATCTCTATCATATAATTTATCAATGTTATAGTCAGTTGCATTTATTCCAACAGTTGTGTAACCATCATCAGATGACCCATCTATAATTTGATCAAGGTAATTGCCACCCCATGAAGCAATACCATGATCCCCAAGATATTCACCAACAAAACATGCATTTGAAAGATATTCATCTTCAGGGTCTCTACTTAGATAAGTAACAGTTTTTGTAACAAAATTATTAACCTCAGTTAGATCACTAACACAGGCTCTTCCAACATAAACATCGGCAAAGAGATCTACATCACCTCCACCTTCCCCATCAGTTGGTTCTCCCCATTTTCCATCGCCATCAAAATTATATGGACCATCTAAACAGGCATAGTAAATATCTGAGGGCATAAAATCTTCATAAGGCCAGGTTTCCTCATCTAAACCATAAACCCATAGAATTGGTGCAGGAAAAATATCTTCATCGCCACCAATAAGAACATAATCAATTCCCCAGTTAGTATAAGCATCTTTTATATAATTGCGAATATCTTCTAATTCACTACTTCCAACGTCAGTTAGTGTTTTAATAATTGTAGGTGTACCACTTTCATCATGAATTGTCTTTAATGGAGTAAAACCATCTTTAAATGAATCAGTTGTAAGAATTAAAAGTTCATATTCATCCATAGTTGCTTTTGAATTTTCTTTATATTCAAATGAGATTTGAGGGTTATCTACTTTTTTTATTACCTCAGCTCTATCTCTTGAAAATCCTCTGTATAAATCATTTATTTCTTTTCCATTAATTAAATCAATTTCAACTTCAATATTTTTATAATAAAAAAGCTCACCAGTTAATGGAATATACTGCATTGGATGTAATAAAAGAACTAATATTTGGTAACCTCTAAAATTATAAACTCCAATTTTTGTATATGAATTACCCGGGTACAATTCATCTGAACTATAGATATTTTCATCAGGTTCAGGTAAAAAATTATTTTTCACAGCTGATATTGGAATTGGTTTACCCATAGGTTCAATAAAAAAACCTGGACCTAAATCTTGCTTTTCTTTTTGTATAATTTTTATATTAAGATCCTCAGTTTCAGGAGGAAGTAAAATGTATATTCCTTTTGATGGTATCATTGGTTCTCCAATTTCACCAGCAGGTAAACAATCAGGCAGAGTTACTCTATCATAAGAATTACCAGCGATATCAATTGATTCAATATTTGGGCTTTCAAAATAATAAGAAAGTTGTAGTTTTTCTTCAACATTAATTATATCAGCATTAGATATTGTTGAAAAAAAGGTTATGATTAAAAAAATACCTAAAAATATTGCTTGCCATTTTTTATAAATAAATTTTGTACGTTTTTCCACAGAATTACCCCATTCAATATATAATATTCATTATTAATAAAACTATATGTTAAATTTTTTAAATATGTGTTCAAAAAATTACATAGAAATATTAATCTATTATAAATATTATATAATTATAAAAAACGGAAGGAGGTAAATAATGAAAAAAATATTTTATATAATATTAGTTGGAGTGCTTGTTTTCAGCGGTATTCAAGTAACAGCTTTTAATGATATTAACAAAATAGATTCTATTGAAATAAATAAAAGTTTTATATTTTCACAACCAAAGATAAAATCTGAAGATAATTACATCTCTATTGAATTTGACGAAATGACAGGGGTATTTAGAGACCCTGGAAAACCAGAGATTCCTATGGTTAATTTTAACTTTGAATTACCATTTGGAGCAAAGAATATTGAAATATTTTACAGTCCCTCATCTGAATATCAACTTGATATATTACAAAAAATCAAACCAACACCACCTGCAGTTACGCCTAGTTGTGGTGAACAATCATCTTGTGTATTAGTTGAAGATGCTGCCATCTATTCAAGTATTAATAGATATCCAAGTAATTGGTATGATTTTAAAATAACATGTGGATTAAATATTGAGGGAAAATTAAAAACTCATGTTTCAATCTATCAATTTCCAGTACAATATTCACCTTCAAATAACAAAATTTATTATATTGACAGTGCAGAAGTAAAAATTACTTTTGAACCACCTGCTAAGAAATTATCCTATGAAGAAGAATACGATCTTGTAATAATTGCACCTAAAAGATTTTCCAGTGGACTTCAAAAACTAATTGATCATAAAAACAATAATAATATTAGGACCTATCTTAAAACAACAGATGAAATTTATGATGAATTTTCAGGTTTTGACAAACCAGAACAGATTAAAAAATTCATTCAACATGCAAAGGAAGTCAACAATGTCACCTACGTTTTACTTGTTGGAGGTCTTAAAAGATACATATATGCAAAGGATAGAGATGACCCTAATCAGGGCACTAAGGCATGGCATCTTCCAGTTAGATACACAAACATCATGAAAGGAGGTTTACAGGATAATGGATGCATAAGTGATCTATATTATGCAGATCTCTATAAAGAGGGTGGAGAATTTGAAGACTGGGATAGCGATGGAGATGGAGTTCTTGCTGTTTGGGGGTCAGATGTTTTAGATCTACGACCTGATATTATTGTAACAAGACTTCCCTGTAGAAATCTACTTGAGTTAAAAATAATAATTCCAAAGATAATAAAATATGAATCATCTACCCCAACAACAGATGATTGGTATAAAAGAATGGTAGGAATTGCCGGCCTTAATCATGGCTTTCATTTAGATCAACCTGATGCAGAATATCTTGCTGATCTAGCTTTTGGGTATATGGAATCCTTAATAGATGAAGAGGTCAGGGTTTATGCATCAAATAATGATACAGGTGGTCCAATACCTGTCACAAAAGATATTATTAAGGCATTTAAAAATGGTGCACGCTATATTTATATGCCTGGCCATGGTTCTCCAGTATCATGGAATTGCCATCCTGTTGAAGGTGTTGCTACATGGATGGGGGGGATCCGAGCATATAAATTTTGGAGGTTTTTTAATTCTGGTAAGCTTCCTGTTGTCGTAGTAGGCGGCTGTCATTGCGCACAATTCAATATTACTCTATTGAATACGTTAAATTCTCCAAATCTTAATGATAATCATTGGTACTGGACAGGTGGAATGCCTGGATCTTCTTGCTTAAATTGGAAGATGCTTTTGATTCCATGGGGTGGGGCTATTGCTAGCGTTGGAGGAACAGGTCTTACAACAAGTTATAGTGGAACACCAAATACATTGAACTCTCTGCTTGCTACAAACACGTTTTACATGATTGGTCAGGAAGGAGTGGACACCTTTGGAGAGGCTTTTACAGGTTCTCAAATAAAGTTTATTGATGAAAATCCTGTAACAAATGTATTACAAGCCCATGCATATACAATATGGAATGCCTTTGGAGACCCAAGTCTTAATATTGAATAAATACTAAAAATTCCTCTTTTTTTCTTTTTTAATTTAAACATATTCTTAAAAAATAAAAAATATAATATCTAACCTAAATTATCATTCCAGCTGTGGTGAAGTGGTCATTAAGTCCAATGAACGTTTTTGGGAAATTGATGTTCTACGGGGAATTGCTATTATTTTGATGATAATTTTTCATATACTTTATGATCTAAATTATTTTCAATTAATAAATCTAAGCTTATACACAGGATATTTTTTAATATATGTTTATCTGATTGGAATATTATTTTTCTTACTTGTAGGAATCTCACTAACTCTTAGCTATACAAAATCTAAAGAATTTTTAACTAAAAATAAGTTAAAAATCAAATTTATAAAAAGAGGTTTGAAAATTTTTATTCTAGGTTTATTTATCACCTTAATTACTTGGTTATATTTAGACGAAGGTTTCATTATTTTTGGAGTGCTTCATTGTATTGGTATATCAATTATTCTTGTTTATCCATTTTTAAAAATTAGATATCCAAATCTGCTTATTGGAGTTTTATTGATATCTATTGGATTATTTTTGAAAAATTTCACTTTCGATTTCCAATGGTTGATATGGTTAGGATTTAGATATTCATCATTTTATACAATTGATTACTTTCCAATTTTACCATGGCTTGGTGTTATATTAATTGGAATATTTCTTGGAAACACTTTCTATCCAAATCATAATAGAAAATTTAGAATACTTGATTTATCAAATTTTAAGATAGTAAAATTCTTTATTTATCTAGGTCAAAATTCACTCAT
>LSSG01000066.1 GCA_001595915.1 Thermoplasmatales archaeon SG8-52-3 | reverse complement strand
TTTAAAAATAGTATTCTTTTGAAATTTTTATTTTTATATATTTTTCTACTAAAGTCGACAATTATTGTTGTTTTTTGTCAAGTTAAATAGACAATAATTAAATCAATTCTCTTAAAGTTGCTTTACTAACCTCATTGTAATACCATTTATCCAAATCTAATACCCCATAGTTCTTCAAATAAATCTTTTGCTACATATGTCTTGCCATCACAGGTCATATCAATAACTGTTCTTAATTTTGAAGTAACACCCTTTATCGTATCATTTTCTAAATCCATATCAGATTTATATATCTCTAAATCTATCATTCCTCCAGAGTATGGTTTAAATTTATTTTTTATCATATCTAAAGCACTATCAAGACATAAAACTGCTTCTTTAGAGAGATTATTCAATATTTTATCTTTTTCCGCTCGAAGAGGAATTCTATATATAAGTAAATCTTTCATGTTTCGAAATAAAGGAAATAGTGATATTATTCCAGCAGGGTCGATTATATAATATTTATTTTTTCCCTTTTCTAAAAAATTTCTTGATAATAACCAATTTACCACCTTATTAACCTGTCCTTTTGAGCATTCTGTACTATTGTGAATTTCAACTTGTTTAAATTCTTTTGAAAGAAGAATATATCGAATTATTTTATATGTTGAATTTGAAGTAATATTCATAAAAATATTATATGTTCACTATTTAATGAACTTTTCGCTTTTTAATGAATAAATTTAATTTTTTAAAGCAGTAATGAAGAGATTTGTATTTCTTGAGCTAGGTTATGATATTTTTAAAAATAATTAAAATAAAAAAAATAAAAGAAAAAATTTATTTTTCTTTTCTTTTCTTAAAATCCCTATGAACAATCACACCACATACAAGTCCCAAGAGTGCAAGCACTCCAGGAAATATCGGGATTGCAATGGTTTCTGATTGTACGGGATCTGCATTAATTGCACATGCCTCAGCATATATTGATTCACTGTTCTCTCCACGTGTGATTATAAAATAATCCACAGTTGTATTACCAGGCTCTAGTTTGCATGTGTAATGATATTTTGGAATTACTTCCCAGTCTTCTGGTATATTTTTAAGCTCAACACACACGCAATAAGCGGTATGTTCACCTATATTTGTAACATCAGTTCTTCCAACAAATTTATCTTCCGATTCATTATATTTCCAGTGTACATCAAGTTCTATAAATAGCTCTGTTTCTTCTATCTCACATGCAGATGTAGTATTTACCAGAATTTTTATTTTATCACCTCCATTTTTTCTTTTGGAAAATTTTTTGTAATTTTAAGCCAAACAATAAAACATAAAATTACCCAGACAAAGATTAGAATCTGACCGAAAGTATCATGGAAAAACTCAGAGGATTTTGCAGAAAAATTATAACCAACTAGCACACTTGCCATAATCCTCAAGGCATTTCCAAAGAAAAGTACCGGCAGAAAAAGTAAGGCTATAAGTCTATGTTTAAAAGAAAAATATGGCACAACAAATATTCCAATTAGAAACATAGCATAAAGAATCAGTCCTGAGCACTCTGCTGAGAGCTCATAGATTCTATTAACATTTTTGAAAGACACTATCAAAAAGCTTTCGTAAGGAGTTGATTCTATTCCTATACCATTTAATAGAGCAGCATTAACTTTAGAGGTCATCTGGGGAATAGGTTCGTAGGCTGGAAATGAAACTATTAGATAAGCTATACACGCAAAGATTATTACGATTCTTATAGCAAGATCTATCTTGTGCCCCATTTTGTTGTTTTTAATGTGCATAACGCATACATCCTCACAGGTATCAATAAAAATATATGACAAAAGGCATAGAATGGAAATAAGAAAAACACCTTATCATGGGTCCTAATAAATGCATAGGTTCCCCTGATAATTGCAATACCAACCAGTACAGTTATATATCCAAATAAATGCGATGGGCCTTCCTTAAAGGACATTATAAATACTAAAACCAGAGACATAAGAAGTAGAAATGGCAGGATTGTCTGCATAGCAAGGTCATACACCATGTAAATGCTCTGGTAGGTTCTTTTTGTAATCACTCTTTTAACAGTCCATAAAAGTTCCCTATAAAAACTTCTATTCCACCTTGTTTGCTGCCTTAACCATGGCCTTAGTTTTTCCGGAACATAGGTAAGTGCTTTTGCCTTTCTTTCAAATCTAACAGCATAACCCTGTTCAAGAACAAGGTTTGTAAGATGTCTATCATCACCATAGGTGCATTTTCCACCAAGAAACATTTGAGAGATATATTTCTCCTTTACCTTCTTAATAATCGAACTTCTATATGCAGCAAGAGGCCCTGAACAGCATAGAACAGTTCCAAACAAGCTTTGGGCAGCTCTTTCCTGATGAAAAGCAGTCCAGTATCTAGCATCAATAAGTTTTGTTAAAAAGGTGGTTTTAAATGCCCTAACGTTCCCTGTCACTGCTCCAATTACATAGTCAAATCCAAGCTTTTGGGCATGTCTTTTTCCTCTGTTTTCTTTAAACTCCTTAAGAACTACCCTATCATTTCCTTTGAAAATATCTCTTAAATTATTAAAAGCTGATTTTGCCTTACTTCCATCATCGACTACGATTACTTTTATTTCATTTGGATAATCTTGAGAGGCTGCAGCCCTGACACAGTTCTCCAGATCTTCTATTCCTTCATTATAAGATGGAATTATTATTGCTACACTTGGAAAAACTGGAAAATCTAGCTTTTCCTTAAAAGAATTAAGATACTCCCTATGGCTAAAATTTATCTGATTGAAAAGATGTGTAAGAGCAAGCAGTCCGTAAACGGAAAGGAATTCAAACATTTATTTAAATCTCCTAATTTAACCTCACCATACAAAGATATTTCAAGTAATGATAATCAAAATGATAAAATAATTCATTAAAAAATCCTACAAATTACAAAAATAAGCATTCAAACTATATAATTTATGAAAAAATTATAATTGATATTTACAAAAAAGATAGAAAAATATCAACCAAAGAGATATGCACTCCCTGGGAAATATTAATTCAAATAAGAAAAGACAAATACATTAATAAACTTAAAACTGAAGGTTGCCCTCAAAAAAAAGGGATCTCCGAGGAGAAGGGATGGAACTCGTGAGGGCAACCATTGTTGGACGGGTCAATATCTATAAAGATCTGAAACTTCTATGATTTCCAATAATTTGTTATCCTTATCTATCCAAACTATTGCAACCATACGATTTTAACTCCTATTGCCCGCTTTCTTAATTATACCTACGCGCCTCCCCAATTAATTTTTTAGGTACCAGTTAAAATTAAATTTTTGATTTCTAAAAGATTCTTTCTGATATTATCAATTTCTTTGATCTTTTCCTTTTCAATTTTCATTGTTATATCATAAATAGGATATGCAAGTTTGTAAATTAGAATAGGTTTTATCTTTCCCTTTTTTCTAATATCAAGTTGAGTAATCCAGCCTTTTTTTAAAAGTTCTTGAGTTGCCTCACTAACAGCAGGTTGTCTTTGATTTGTATTTTGTTCAATATCAACAGAGCGACATCCACCGTTTTTTGAAATACAAATAAGTGTTTTAGCAGTATTTTTTGAAATACCAAGCTCAGTAAAAAGTTTGATAACTTTCTTATCCCGCAGGCCTATCTTATATGAATGATTATGCATCATATTTCTTACAACTTTTTCATTTTTAATTAATCAAATCAAGTAAAGATAATTCAAATAACGGAATTCAAGATGATAAAATAATTCATAAAAAAATCCTACAAAATATTAAAATAGCAATTCAAACTTCATAATTTTCGGAAAAATAATGATCAACATCGACAAAAAAGACAGAAAAATATTATACCAACTAGATATAGATTCAAGGCAAACAGTCACACAAATAGGAAAAAAGACAAATATAAAAAAAGATGTAGTGTCATATAGAATTAAAAAACTAATAGAAAAGGGGATAATTCAAAATTTTTATACAGTAATTGATTCCTCAAAACTTGGATACACAAGCTTTAGGATATACCTTGTTTTTCAAAGAAATAATCCAGAAATAGAAAAGGAAATCGTAAATTATTTTGTTGAAAACAAATACACATGGCTAGTTTGTTCCCTAAAGGGAAGATATGACCATGATGTAATTGTGTGGGTTAAAGAAATAAATGATTTCTATTCCTTCTGGAGAAAGACAATACAAAAGTATCATCAATATTTTGAAAAACAGATTGTATCAATATACAACCAATCTTTAACATACAGAAACTCCTTTTTGTTAAAAGATGAATACAATAAAGCAGATAGAGTGAAATATGAAATTGTAGGAGGAGGAAAAAAGGTAAAAATCGATGATCTAGACTTCAGGATACTAAAGATTCTAGCCTCAAACACCAGGATATCAACAGTAAAAATTGCAGAAATCTTGAATTCAACATCAATAACTATTAAAAACAGGATTAAAAAATTAATAAAACTTGACGTAATCCAAGGATTCAGGGTAAATATTGATTTTTCAAAACTAGGATACTATTTCTACAAAGCTGAAATACAGCTAGAAGACTATAAAAAAAGAGAAGAAATTATAAAATATATTACTAAAAACGCTCATTTAATAATGATAGATGAATCAGTTGGAGTCGCTGATTTAGAACTTGATTTTATAGTTGAAAATGTAAATATATTTTATGACATCATGAATGATCTATCTAATAAATTTCCAGGGGCAATAAAAAATTATAAATATTTTGATGTATCAAAAATCCATAAGCTGATTTATATTCCTGAGATAGACTAAAAAATTATTTTATTTTTTCATAACAAAGCGGAAGGCTCAAATATCTATCCTCTTCCCTTAACATAATATTCTTTCTTTCAAAATTATTTAAAATAATTTTTAATTTTTTTTCATCAAAATCTCTAAATTTTAATTTAATATCATAAAACTTTTCAACGTTTTTACAAAACAAAAAGATCCTACGCGCTCAAGCTCATCCAAAACATAAATTTTAATATTTTCTGGGTTTCTCTTATCATAAATCTTTAAATAATTTTTACCATCCAAATAATAGAAAATAAACCTATCCAGTTCAGTATCTCTCTTTATACCATTAATTTCAGATTTATAATATTCGCGATTCCATTTATCTATCAAATCTTCCCAATCATTTTCACGCATCTTTTCCTTACGCTTAAAATTAAAAATATAACTGATATTTTTATCTAAAAACTCTTTTGGAAACATAATCTTGTCAATATCAGTATAATCCAAAAATTCTATATTGTAATTTTGAAAATTATTAAAAATATCACTACCGAATTCAACTGCTAAACAACTGATATGAGGAGGATATAGATACTTACTTATGATATCAATATTTTCCATTGTTTCTTTAAAATCAATTTGTTCTTCATTAGGATAATTAGTGATAATATTGTAATTAACCTTTATCTTGTTTTCTTTACAAAACTTCAAGGCAGCAATATTATCAATAACAAAAACACCCTTGTTTATCTTTTTTAGATAATTAGGACTAAAGGTTTCAACTCCAATCTGAATCTCATTAAAACCTGCATCCTTTAAATTCGTATAATCCTCACATTTCAAAACTCCTGCCCTTGTTTCAACAAAAAATGAGAAATCCTTACCAATCTCCCTTAATTTATTAAGAAGAATTCTATAATCCTTCTTAGGAAGAGTGTTACCAATTAATTGAAAACTAAGTATGTTATATTTATCTGACAAATATTTAATTTCCTTAACAATCTTTTCAACTCTTTTCTCCCTGTATTTTTTATAAATAGCCTTCTGACTGCAAAAAGTGCATTTATTCCACCAGCATCCACGGGATATCTCAACAGGAAGTCTACCAAATAAAATAAAATACTCTTTAACATCGCTACCTGCCTTTTCTAGATCAGTATAAAACTCATTAAAATCAAGAATTTGTATTTTATTTAGATCTATTAGCACATTTGATCTATTCCAAACAACATGCCTCCCATCCCTATAAATCAAATTAGGAATTGATCTGTAATTGTTGAAATCAGAGGCAAGACGATAGAGAGCCTCTTCCCCATCACCGGATACTATAAAATCAATATAATCAAAAGCCTTCAGCGTATTTATTCCAAGCTCACAAATAGTTCTGCTTCCACCAAGTACAATCTTTTTTTCAGGGTATAACTCTTTTATTTTTTTTGCAATAGCAAGAGAAGGTAGAAACTGGCCGTAGTTTAATGTAAAACCGATTAAACCATATGATTTCCAATCAATATTCTTAATTACCCAATTATAAAAAACACCTGTTTTTTTAATATACTCATCAAAAGAAAATGAACTTGATAAAATACCATCTTTTGCTATATGTTTATTAAAATAATTCTCAAATTTTTTTTTGTTATTTTTCCAATGCTCTGGAAAAACATATTTTGAAAAAACCATTTGAGCAGTATAGGATTCATTGGGATTATAAATTAAAAAATTATAGTTGTTAAGTCCATAGATTTCTGCAGCCTTTAGATATAGATGAGACGTTTTGATATTACAATTTCTTTTCTTTAAATAACAAGAAAGAAGCGGCAGCTGTATTGCAGGAATTGCAGTTCCTGCAAACGGCATAGATATCAGTAAAACTGATTTTTTATTTGTATAAATTTTTACACCCCACAATTGGTTCTTTCCTTAATTTGGATAAATTATCTTATTTTACAGATATTTTTTTCCACATCCAAATTACGATTGGCCCTATTGTGGAGATACTTCCAGCAATAGAATATTCAATCATCTTTACTCCCACCACCTTTTGTCATATAATGACATGATAATATTTGTCAATAATATTATATAAAAATATCGTGTCAAAATGTCTTATTGAAAATATAATTATTATTAAAAAATGTTTTATATTGAATTAATTTTAATTAATTAAAATTATTATTTTTATGTTTCCAATTAAAAAAGAAAAAATTAACTTTTAAATAAAGATTAGAGTAAAATATAAAAGAAAACATTTAAATCAAATTAAAAGATTAAAAAATGTAAATAATATTTGAGGGAGGTTTATTTATGAAAAGAAAAACATTTAGTATGTTTGTTTTTATGCTTTTGTTGATAAGTTTTTTTGCACTAACAACACAATCATTTGAGCAAGAAAAATCTGCTAATGATGAGAACTGTCCTTGTCTTTATGGCACTATACTTGATGATAGTCCCCTGGAAATAGACGAAGAACCATATACTAAAATAATTGAAAATGTCCCACCAGTTTGGGATTGGAGAGATGTTGAAGGTAGAGATTGGACTACACCAATTAAAGACCAGTTACAAGACGTATGTGGAAGCTGTTGGGCATTTGGAGCCCTTGCAGGACTTGAATCTTGTATTAAAATTTGGAATGATAATCCTGTTTTAGATGTAGATCTATCAGAACAATTCATGCTATCATGCTCCCCCGGCGGATGCAACGGCTGGTACTGGGTTCTAACCCTTAAATGGATAAAAGAAAACGGAGCAATACCTGAGTCGTGCCTTCCATATGAGGCAGATGATGAAGTTCCTTGTGAAAATAAATGCCCAGAATGGCGGGAGCAATTAATTGGAATAGACAATTATCATAAGGTCTCTCCAACAGTATCTGTTATTCAGAGTGCACTAGTAGAATACGGCCCTCTACCTTGCACAATGAAGGTATATGAAGATTTTTATCCGAACTGGTCTGGTGGAGTTTACAGATATTCCTGGGGAAATCTAGTCTTCGGTCATTGTATTACAATTGTTGGATATAATGATACCTGGGGTGGTGAAGGTGAAGGATACTGGATATGCAAGAACAGCTGGGGAACTGAATGGGGTGAAGATGGTTGGTTTAGAATAGCATATCACGAATGCGAAATTGAAAATGGAGTTTACTACTACACTGGTCCAAACTATCCAGCAGATAGACCTGAGACACCATCTGGAAAAAAACGGGGAAAGGTTGGAGAGAAATACACTTTTACTGCTAACGCGTCAGATCCTGATGACGATATGATAAAGTATTGTTTTGACTGGGGAGAGGGAAACCAGAGCTGGTCAGATTTTGTAGATTCAGGAAATCCTATATCAATGAGCTATACATGGGAAACTGAGGGAAACTATGAAATCAAAGTAAAGGTTCAAGATGAACACGGCCTAGAAAGTGACTGGTCAGACCCATTAAAAATAAATATCCCTAGATCAAGACCAACCAAAATAAACAAGCTTGCTTGGTTATTTGAAAGATTACCAAATGCATTCCCAATTCTACTAAAACTACTTGGATTAAAATAATAAAAAATCCTGTTCTTTTTTTTACACATGTTACAATTAATATCCATTTATTTTTTTAGTAAATATTAAATAAAATAAAACTAAAACATACCAATTTACACTTATTCCAAGGGAGGAATGAAAGAAAGATGTATAAGAAAATAGTATGTATTTTAGTAATGACGCTGTTGATTACGACTGCTATTTCTGTAGTAGGGAGAACAAATGTAATAAAAGAAAATGTATATAAAAATAATATTCAAGGAACCAATGAATATAATGCTTGTTCTATGCATGATATTTTCATAGAATGGGAAGAAAAATATGGTGGAGCGATCTTTTTCGGAATATAAAACAAACACATGATGATGGTTATATAGCTGTTGGCGTGTGGAATAGTACATCTCACTGGCTAGTTAGACTTGATGAAAATGGAAATGAGATTTGGAATACAACCGCTCTTCCTAATGAAACTCACTGGCCTCGTTGCTATATTGTTGAACAAACAAGTGATAATGGATTTGTTACTGCTGGATGTCACGAAAATCCCAGCTATGGAGTTGGTTATAATAGATGTATATGGAAGGTAGATGAAGATGGGAATACTGAATGGCTAAAAATCTATGATGACCCATTAAATGGTTATCATATGTGTATACAAGAAACAGAAGACGGCGGATACATTGTCAGTGGTGAGGAATATATATCGGCAAATGATTGGGATGTTTTTCTTATGAAAACTGATTCTTTGGGAAATGTTGAATGGCAACATACCTACAGATATGGTGAATATGGTGATAATGCATATGCTGTTAGACAGACTGAGGATGGAGGTTATATTTTATCAGGGAGAAAAGGAATTACTCGATCATATGCAGATTATTTAGTTATAAAAACAGATTCTAATGGTAACGAAGAATGGAATAAGACATATGGAGGTAAAGGTTGGGATGGATCTCAATCAAATGATATTTTATTTGCTGAAGATGGCGGTTACTATTTCCAAGGTGAAACAGCATCATTTGGTGCTGGAGCTAGAGACATCTGGTTAATCAAAACTGATGCTGATGGCAATGAGGAGTGGAATAAGACATATGGCGGAGAAGAATGGGATATGTGTGGAGGTATGGATTTCACAGAAGGTGGAATCATTATGGTAGGAACAATAGATGTATATGTATCTTCCCCACCCCAACAACAAGGTATAGTAATAAAAACTGACTTAAATGGCAATATAGAATGGCAACAGACATTTGGGTATGAAGAAATCGATCAATTACAAAGCGTAGAATCAACAAATGATGGAGGTTACATTGTTGCTGGGAACAGTGATGCTACAGAATCATCAGGATATGGAATGTATGATGCATGGCTTATAAAAATTGAGGCTTTTGAAAATGACCTTCCAGATAAACCAGATGCTCCTTCAGGTAAGAAAAAGATAGATGTTGGAGTAGAATATACCTATAGTAGTAGTGCAACTGATACAAACGGTGATATTCTTTATTACACATGGGATTGGGGTGATAATACAACCAGTGAGTTACTAGGACCATATAATCCAGGTGATGTATGTGAAGCAACTCATAACTGGACAGAAGAAGGTAACTATTTAATCGTTGTGAAAGTTACTGATGAACATAGTGCAGAAAGCGAGTGGTCTGATCCACTTGAAGTCTCCACTCCAAGAAATAGAGCAACATACAATACTCTATTAATCCGTTTGTTTCAACGCTTCCCAAATGCACTACCAATACTAAGACAACTAATTGAACCTCTGTAATCAAAAAATCTATTCTTTTTTTTCTTTTTTTTTAAAAAAACTATAATCTATTAAATCATAATCTCTCAATTAACAATAGTATTTCAGTGAAATGTTTTTTAATTATTTTTTCAGATCTGTAAATTGCTGCAAACCTTCTAAGAATATCAATTACCTTGAATAAATCCTTTTTAGTTGGATTGTTAAAATCTCCACCAATCCATACAAAAATATCAGATATCAAGTCCTTTACAACTGATCTTTTCATCTCATCAAATCTTTTTTTTGGGGGATTTCCAAAACTTTCTCTTGCAAGTTCGAGAACATTACGATGCGCTTCATAATAACATTGAATTATTGCATCTCTAACCATTATAGGTGTAACTTTTTTTGTAATATCTACACCATATATTATATTACTATTTCCAGTACCCTTTATCTTTTCTTTCATAACAATCCCATATTAGATTTTAATTAATTATAACCTAGGCTCTATTAGCTTCCTTGTTCTTAATTCCTGCAAAATTGAACTATCTTGTTTTCTGCAAACTTGTTTATAACTAAATTCTTATTTTTTTAGTAAAACAAATACAGCAATAAAGTGACCAATAACTCCAAGACCCCAACCAATAGTAGTTGTAATTGGCCAAGCAAAACCCTCTCCACCGGTTATATACCACCACTGTGCAAAAATGCCGATATTTACTAGAATGTAAATTATGAAATGTATGTAAAAGCCTTTTCTTTCTTTTGAAATTAATTTATCATCTATATCTGTGTCTTTTTGCATGGAACTATAAATTTTTTAAGTCTATAAAAAGCTACCTAAAAATTGAACTATAGAAATAAATACTTGCTTTTAAATTATCTTTTTTACTACTACCAATACTGGAAATATTATTTATTCAAAAATAATAAGTTGCCCTCAAAATTAGGGGTCTTTGAGGAGAAAAATGACGGCGAGGGCAACTATTATTTGGGTGGATGAGTTATTATATTTCGGGATTGGAATTTTTAATAATTCTCATTAATTTTTTATTGCC
>LSSG01000065.1 GCA_001595915.1 Thermoplasmatales archaeon SG8-52-3 | reverse complement strand
TATCTGATACTGTCATTGTTTTAATTATTCCTGCATCATCATTATCTCTATAGACCAGTGCTGTTACATTATCTGAAATTCCTATTAGACAGTGATCATAAACCTCTTTTGCACCAAAAGTATGGCTTCCAAGAACCGGACCAGTTGTTCCATTATCAAGCATTCTAACGGTTCTGAGATTTGCAAATTTTGGATTTATATCTGATTGAATAAAAGCAATCATGTAGATACCATCTGAAACTTTCGCAATTTTTGGCCAATAACATTTATCTGATACACTTAAGTTATTATTGTAGATATCCTCTGTAATTGTTCCATCTATTGCAATCTTAACAGTTTTTAAAACCCCTATTTCTCCTTGATCTCTGTAAACGACGGCATACACATTTCCTGAAACTCGAATTATATCAGGTTCATAACCAAAAGCTGGTCCGTAATTGAAATTATTAAGTTTATAATCTTCAGGAAACTTTATCCAAGATTCAATTGATATCGCACTTGTCAAATCAAGACTTACTGAATCTCCTTCTACCAAAACAAAATCATTGATACCATCAAATTTCAATGCACTGGCCCCACTTGCCCTAAATTGGTCTTCCCATTGAGGACCAAAAGTGATATCTGGTCTTAACCAACCAGTATTATCATTTAATGAATCAAAAGCTCTGTTGCCATTATTTTCATCAAAATGCCATATTGCACCTGGTATCTCAATAAGATTTCCTTCCTGAAGAATTCCCCACCAAACAACAGATTTTGATACTTTATCAACAATTGTTGATTCTACTTGTAGACCTGTTATGTTCATTTCAGAATATACTAATTTTTCACCAATATTCCAATTACCATCCTCCAAATTCCCCATACAAAACAACGAATTATCAAAAAGATTCAAAAGATATTTTATTCCACCTAAAGATAGGATTATCTGTGAATCCGATCTTAGAGATTCCCCACGTCTGTTTTCAAATACAATATCTTCTCCTTCCAATTTTCCAATAATTTTAACGTTAGACTCTTCTGAAGGACCTGGATCAGATAAAACATACATATAAATTGATGCAAAAATGCCTATAACTATAGCAATCAAGAGTATACTACCAATTAACTCAGCAACTGCATGATTTTCTCTAACAATTTTTATTTTACTTTTTTTAACTATATTCAACCCATCCAGCTCCTATTTGTGCGTTTATATTTGCAATTGTTAAGTCTAAATTAGGAGAATTAAAAAATTGAATTATAATTTCATTTCCAATAACTGTTAATGAATAATCTGAAGAATCAAGTACGCTTTTAAGTATCCAATCATAATATATCATCCAAGCGTTTGTATAATGAGTAGTAATTGATATCCTATTTACACCCTCAATTATTATATTATCAAAACCAACGCATTCAGTTTGAATAGCAGTTGACCCATATCCACTACCCGTTGTTTTTCCACCAATACTGTTTATATCCGGTAAATCAATTAGAATCTCCTGATTTTCACCAACATTTTTTAAATAAATAGAGGGTTTTATTGATATCATATTTCCCTCTTCTTGGCTTGTTATAATTGCTCCTGCTTCATATATGAAAGATTGATCAAGATAGTAAGCATTTGAGGAAGAGTATTCAATGGTTCCAATCAAATATTCATATGAATCTGTAATATTTGTAATATTTATTTTGAAAGAGGCAGGCTTTATTTCCAACTGTCCAAAGGATCTGAGAGACATTAGATAGGGTAATTCTTTGCTACCTAGAGTTATTGAAGTTGCAATCGGAATGTTTAGTTGCCCTGTTGACGATTGTGTATCTATTGCAAACTTAAGTTGAGAGAATTGTGCATCAACTACATCCATGTGTTCAGCTTCTTTTTGCTCCATCCATTTTGGAACATATACCATTTGAATAAGAGATACAACCGTTACCATTAAGCCAATGAAAAGTACTGCGACAACAATTCCTACTACACCATTTTCTGACTTTCTAAATATCCTTTTCATATAAATCACCTAAAAAAATCTTAATTATTTCCTCCTTGAATTATACCAGTCATTACAACTGAATTTGTTTCTTTATCAATGATAGTTATTTCCACTCTTAATCCACTTAATTCTACATTTGGATCATAAACAACCACTTCGCCAATTTCCCAAAATTCATCATCATCTGCTGAATGATGGTTCAAATAATTTTTTGCAATAATTGAAATTTGATTTAATTCTTGAATATTTATTCTTATCTTAGCATCTAATGAGATTCTCTCTCCACCATGATGCTCTATTAATATATTTTCATTATCAATTGATGCAACTAAATTTAAAGATGGAGGAGATGGTTCAAAAGGGTATGAATAAACTATTAATTGTACACAACTGAATAGTGATATTGATATTCCCAATAGTATTGTTACCCCTACGATTTCTGAGACTGCTTGATTTCTTCTTTTGTTTTTCATATTTTTCCCTTTTTATTTTTTATAATAATGTTTTAAAGACAATAATTGTAATTAGTCCAAGAACAACACAATATCTTACACCAGATGATAGTTTTCCATCTGACATAAAACCTGCCAGTATTCCTGCTCCTATGCTTTGAACAAATGTAAAAGAAAACAAAGTATACTCAAGCATAAACGGATTTACCTTGCTGAGTTGAATTGCTCCTCCTGCTCTGAAGATTTGGTTATCTTGAAGCTCCAAGAACGGTGCAAAAATTGTTCCAAATAAAATTAATATTATTGCAAGAAATACAAAAAAGCAAACAAGTATTACAAGTGAATATATTGACATAATAGACTTTCTTTGGTTTTCTATTTGATTTACCTGGTCTACTTCTTTTGATGCTGCCTTAAAGATCTTATCAGTGTTTCCTCCCATGTATAAGCCCTTGTTTATTGAATTTACTATTCTTTCTGCTATTGCTGATTTCATTCTTGAAGCAAAGTCAAACAGTACATTTTTAATTGAGATGTTCCATGAAAGCTGATTTCCCATTTTGTTTATTTCAGGGTCTAGTTTTCCATAATGGCCTTTTTGAGCCTTTTTTATTGAATCAAAGATACTAAGTCCTGTTGCAAGTGAATCTCCGACTTCTGTAAGAAACTCAGGTAACCTTTGCTGCATTTCTTTTTGTTCTTTCATCTTCAAATAACAGTAGAATCCTATTGGAGTAATAACAATAAGTGATATTACAAAAACCAAATCCCAATAAAGATAAATATCAATTCCAATGAATCCTACCTTTCCTAAGATTACAGCAACTAAAAATAAACCTATAGCACCTATTATTGATAGTATAAATATATAAAGTGGGGTTTTGTACTCAAATATATATTCCTTTATTTTCATACTTTTTTTGTGTTTAACTTTGCGAATTTGTTCTATACTTGTTGATTTTATTAAAAAGTAAAACATCATATATATCGATGGTAGAATCAGAAATGAAAATACTAGTAGAAGACTTAATGATACTTCCATTGAGCCGCCAAAGAAACCCATGACTGTGAGAATTATTACCAGTAGAATTGGAAAAGCAATGACAGCAAGAACCAAAACCTCAGCAATTACTACCAATAGATCTAAATCTTTTTTTCTATCTGTTAAATCTTCTTCCATGAATTTTGATGAAACATTTGCTAGATAGACGTGTAGTTCACTACCTGATTGTATTGTTCCGATTATCCCTTGTAGGAAGGCTTTGAATTTTCTTGATGGTGAAATCTCAATTGCATGTTTTAGAGCAGTGATATTGTCCATTCCCATGACTTTTATTTCATTAGTGATTCTCTTTGCCTCGTTTTGTATCTCACCATATACACTTACATTTGCTAGAGTTTCAAATATCTCAGAAGGTGATATTCCAGCTACTGCCATTGAACTTATGAAATTTATTGCATAAGGTAAGAACAAATCAATATTTCTTCCTCTTGTGTTTATGTGATAATATGGATAATAGTAGTATGAACCAGCTATCAAAAATATTAGTGCAAATGGTAGCATTATAAGGACAAATAATGATTGAATGAGCATGTAGAAGATTGCTGAAAAGATAATTACAGCTATTGAACTGAGTAGTGTACTCATTAGTGCAGTAGAATAGTATTCCTCGTAACTCATCTGTATATTTGCTTTTACAAATAACTCATTTTTTTCTTCTAGAGTTTTTTTATTAAATCTTGATACTAGGTTTTCGAATAACTTTAAACTTAATTTTGAATATTTTGATGATTTCATTAGGATGCCTCATCAATTCTATTTAAGACTGCTTTTGGATCTTTTTTGTATTCTGATACAATTCTACCAACATCTTCATAGGACCTGAGATTGTTTTTCATCATCCATTTTAGAATTTTTACTCTGAGTTCAAGTTCATGTTTTAATCGTTCATCATCCCATCCATATTGCATTTTTATTTTCTGAAGTATTTTACTTCCACCATTTGTTTCAAATATATCTTTAACTTCAGAAATCCAGTGATATGGAGAGATTGTGACTAACCTATTTGATGCTGGATCTAATTTGATTACTTCTGTTATATTTGTCATTCTTCTAACTGGCATTCCGTCTACTACTACTGAATTTAAGAAAACAATCAAATCTAGAGAGGTAAGGAGTGCTCTTGGCAGGTCAATTGGTTTGTTTTCTAATCTTTGAACAAGTGTGTGCATATCACTTGCGTGAACTGTTGAATAAGACAAGTGACCAGTTGTCATTGCTTGAAATAAAGTATAAGCTTCTTTTCCTCTGACCTCACCAACAATTATTACCTTTGGACGTTGTCTTAAAGCAACTTTTATTAGATCAAACATATCTATGTCTTTACCTGATTTTAGTGCTTCTGAAGAGGCAAAACCTGTTCTTGTTGTTCCTGCTATCCAGTTTTCGTGAGGTAGGTTTATTTCTCTAGTGTCTTCTATTGAAACGATTTTGAATGAGGAGGGTAAGAAAAGTGATAGCGCGTTTAACGCAGTTGTTTTTCCTGCTGCTGTTCCACCACAAAACAATATATTTGTACCTTTTTCTATTGCCATCCAAAAGTATGCAGCCATCTCTATTGACATTGTATTATTTTCTATTAGATCAATTGGAGTTAATGGGTCATCTTTAAATCTTCTAATAGTAAAAGTTGAATATTTTGTGATTGTCCTTGATAGTGTTGTTTGAAGTCTAGAACCATCCTCTAGTTTTCCATCAACAATTGGTTCATAAACAGAAATTTGTTTTCCACACATTTGAGAGAGTTTTATTACAAATGAGTCTAGTTCTTCAACATCTTCAAAATAGACGTTTGATCTGATTGAATCATAGTCCTTGTGATAAATAAATATCGGTACTTTGATACCATCACAGGATATATCCTCTATTCCTGGGTCATGCATTAATATGTCTATTTTGCCAAAACCTAGAAATTCCTGGAATACATAATAATAGATATTATCCCTTGATTTAGCTTCTAAATTAATATTTTTCTCAGATAATATCCTGTCTAAGGCTTGTTCAAGATTTTTTGTCTTTTGTTTTTCATCAATATCAAAAACATCAAGGTCGGCTCGAACTCTAAAGAAGTAGATTAGCTGGTCTTTGATATGCTCTTCTTCAGAATTTAATACTGGCTCTTCTACCTTGTAAAAATATTCTTTTCTTTTTTCATCAAATATGATTTTTCTTGATCCAAGCCCTTTATAGCCAAATCCTTGCTTCTTATAGACTATGTCTCCTTCTTGGATGTTTAAAACTTCAACTACTTCATCTTGAGCTTTTGTAACAATGTTATCTTCTTCGTTATGAATGTTTATAACTTCTATTTCTGATTGATTAAATTCTTTTTTCTTTTGTTTACAAGTTTTTCTTGTCTTCTTTGTTTTATTTTTATCAATTTTTTTATCTTTTGTTTTTTTATTTTCTTTTTTATTTTTTTTGCTTTTATCTTTACTAGATTTAACTAAAAATAATCTAAATTTCCTGTTTTGTTCAGAGCTATCTTCTAGTTTCTCTACTTTTTTAATTATGTCAATTTTGTCTTCCTTTTTCGCTTTTATTTTCTTTATTTTAAAGATTCCCATGCTATATCAACCTCGTTTACAATTTTTATAGTGATTATTTATATTTTATTTATTCATATAAATAAAATCTATTTTTTGTTGTTCTCCTCTTCCTTTCTTTTATCCCCAGTTGAGAGTAAATAAAAAAGTAATAACAGTAATAGTCCTAGAATTAGTAATATTATAAATATTAAATTATTTTGTTCAGGGATATCTGGTTCTGGCTCATTTATTGTGATTTCAAAATCTTCTGTTGTAGTTGTTTCATTATCGTCGCCGATTACCGTAATTTTGTAGACACCGGATTCTTTCCAACTATGTGAAGCATTGAACACTTGACCAGCAGCTATAAAATCACTTTCAGTAACGTTTCCGTCTCCCCAATCAATAATAATTTTTATTGTATCGTTATCTTCGTCATTAAAAACAAATGAGAAGTTGTATTCAATATCTACAATTCCCTCGAAAGGTCCATTTATTTCTGGTGATGATGGTGGCGAATTTGGTTTTATGATAACTGCTATCGTAGTATCTTTATCACTGGCATCTTCATTATCAATTACAGTTAAATTAACTATATATTCTCCTGGTAAGGAATAATTATGATTTATTGTTGAACCTTGACCTTTTATTCCATCTCCAAAATCCCATGACCATGATTCAATATGTTGATCTGGATCATAACTTAGAGATGCATTGAATAAAATATCTTCACCTGGTGTTCCATAGTAAGGTCCACCTGCATTTGCTACTGGTGGAATATTTGGTTCAGAAACAGGAACAAAAGGATCGCTATATCCCCCGCCATTATCTCCAGGGTTATAAGTTTTCTTTTTGAAATTAGCTGTAATGTTTTTATCACTAGTCATATTTATTGTTGCAGGGTTATCAGTACCTGTTAGATCTCCACTCCAATAATCAAATCTCCAACCAGAAGCAGGATCTGCACTTAATTCAACTATAGCTCCATAAAGATAACTTTCATTATCTGGACTTATATCTACAACACCTTTGCCGTTGATTGTTATATTTAGTGTGTAATGTTCCTGTGAAAAGTAAGCTACAATGTCTTTATCACCAGTCATATTTACTATTGCAGGATTATCAGTACCTGTTAGATCTCCACTCCAATAATCAAATCTCCAACCAGGATCAGGAATTGCATTCAATAAAACGATAGTACCATACGTATAACTTTCAATATCTGGACTGCAATTTAAAGATCCATTACCGTTGATTGATATATTTAGATTGTAATGTATTTGTGTAAAGTAAGCTACAATGTCTTTATCACCAGTCATAATTATCGATGCAGGATTATCCGAACCTGTAAGATCTCCAGACCAATGATCAAATTTCCAACCTATCTCCGGAATTGCATTCAACAAAACAATAGTACCATAAGTATAATCTTCATTATCTGGACTTATATCTACAACTCCGTTACCGTTGATTGTTATATTTAGATTGTAATGTTCTTGCGAAAAATCAGCTACAATGTCTTTATCACCAGTCATAATTATCGATGCTGGATTATCCGAGCCTGTAAGATCCCCAGACCAATGATCAAATTTCCAACCTATCTCCGGAATTGCATCTAATAAAACAATAGTACCATAAGTATAGCTTTCAATATCTGGACTGATACCTACAGATCCATTACCATTTATAGTTATACCTAGCATGTAATGATCTTGTGTGAAGTGAGCAGTTATTTCTTTATCTGAGTCCATAAGTATAGTTATAGTTTCATTTGTATCACTTGCGCTACCGCTCCAATCTTTAAAACTCCATCCTAAGTCAGAAACCGCAGTTAGTTCTACTGTCTCACCAGATAGATAATGATCTTTTTCTGGGTTTATTGTGATAGTTCCATTTCCATCGATATTTGTTAAAAGATAAAAGATTTCACATATCTCTGTCTCTTCAGTATCTTCGTTGTTTCCTGGAACTGGGTCATATGTGTCACTATAAACAACTGCCACATTTGAAATTTCTCCACTAAAATCGATATCAGCAGTAACATTAATTGAAATATCAATAGAATCGCCAACACCAAGTTGGGAATATACCCACCAATATTCAGAACCATTAGATCCAGTAGGTATTGGATTTGCACTGTTGAATTCAACATCAGGTGGTAATGTATCTAGAATAGTTACATTATGTGCAATGTGTGGACCATGATTGGTAACGGTAATATCATAAACAAATGATTCTCCTGCTATCACGGGATTTATACTTGCAGATTTTGTAATACTAAGATCAGCTTTTGTAAGATCTGCATCCCAGTAACTGTTTGATCTATCAATATTTGGGGCTGAATCAAGGTTTGGATCTTCTTGATCTGTTGCCCATGTTAAATATGAATTTGTTGGAAAAGAAATGTTTTCTTGTTTAATATATAAATCAATATAGTTATCTATTATTCTATAACCTGCAATACTATCATCTAATATTGGTCCAGGTGATGTCTCATAATCAGGCCAATCATCTTGTATTAAACCATCATTATCTAAATCGGCTAGTAAGTATATATCTCCAATTCCATCACCACCAGGTTTTGGTGAATCTTCGATAAAGAGCATATATTCTGCATCAAAGACATTTCCTCCACTTTGTCCCATGTTGTGAGGATCATCTATATCAATGAACCACTTGTATCTACAATCAGGTTCTATAGTAAAATTAGGATAACCGTAACACTCTAATCTAAAGTATAAATAATTATCATTTGCATGATAATAAGCATTTGATACATCTCTATAATCATCTGAGTCACCATTTTCAGTAGGATCGCTATCAAATAAAATCCAATCTGTTGGCCATTGTGGTTCAATTTCATCTGCATTAATATTAGATATAAATAATATATTTATATTTGAGAATATAAACAATATGATTATAGCTTTTGTTAGTAGTTTTGATCTCATCTATTTCTCACCAATTTTTTATTTCGTTTTTTTTATAAACGCAATAAATTTTGTTGTTTTGTAAATATATAAATATTTGGATAATTCTTTAACAGTTCTAGCCGAAAATTTTATATTCAGAATTATGCTGACAATTATTGGGTAAAAAAATGGGAGCACAGCTAGAAAATAATTTATTGAAAGAGTATATTAAAACAGGAGTTACAGGGTTTGATAGCCTTTTCAGTAGGGGAATTCCAAAGGGTTCATCAGTTATTATTTGTGGTGGAACTGGCTCAGGGAAAACAAATTTTTGTTTACAAGTTCTGAATAATCAAGCATCACAAGGTAAAAAATGTTTTTATATTAGTTTTGAAGAGTCTGATGAAAGAATAAAACAACATATGCAGGACTTTGGATGGGACCCTAATAAACTGATAAATGAAGGAAATCTAAAAATCAAAAGATTTCTTACTAACGAAATATATTATGATGATAAAAAAAGCGATCAAGACATTCAAGCAATGATGGCAAAAGAGTCTGATCCTATTCTTATGGAGCTTGAGCCCTTTGCTTTTACTGATGACCTTGGGTTTAAACCAGATTTCATTGTAATTGATACACTTACTGCAATATCTTCTTCATTTACAGGTAAAGAGCAATCTTATAGATTCTATATTGAACGGCTATTCAGATTCTTTGAAAAAATAAATTGCACAACTTTTTTAATTGTTGAAACCAAACAAATCCCAAAAATCTATTCACCAACTGGCGTTGAGGAATTTTTAGCAGATGGTGTTATAGTATTTTATAACTATAGAAAAGGAAATACTAGGGATACTGCAATTGAAATTTTAAAGATGCGTGGAGAAAAACATCAAAAAAAGATTGTTGAGATGAAGATTACTGATCTAGGTGTTGTTGTTTATCCAGAAAAAGAAATAACAGAGAATTTTTAGTCTTAAAAATTATTTTCGATCCTTCCATTTTGGTTTTCTTTTCTCAAGAAAGGCTTTCATTCCTTCTTGGGCATCATAATCTAGACAGTTTTTTGAAATTACTTCTATTGCATATTTGTATGCAGATTTCTCGTCCATATCAAATTGTTTATAGAATGCTTTTTTTCCAAGTTCTAAAGTGTACCTGCTATATTTTGCAATCTCTTTTGCCCATTTCTCTGTTTCTTTTGAAAGGCTTTTTGGTGCTACAACCTTGTTAATAAGACCGAATTTCTCTGCTTCCTTTGCTGAAACTAACCTTCCTGTAAAAAGCATTTCAAGGGCTCTTCTTCTTCCAATTGTTCTACTTAATGGAACCATTGGTGTTGAACAAAATAGTCCAATTTTCACACCTGGCGTTGAAAACTTTGTTTTTGTATCTGCTATCGCAAGGTCACACTCGGCAACCAGTTGACAGCCCGCGGCCATTGCAATCCCATGAACTTGGGCAATTACCGGTTGAGGCAAATTTTGTATTGTTTGCATCATTTGAGAGCATTTTGTAAAGATTTTTTTGAAATAAGCAAGATCATAATTTTTACCAACTAACTCTTTCATGTTATGACCTGTACAAAATGAAGGACCATTTCCTTTTATAACTATTACTTTGACTTCTTTATCTTTTGATAGAATGTTAAGTTTTTTTTGCATCTCGTTCATTAGTTCAAGTGATAAAGCGTTACGTTGTTTTGGAGAGTTTAAAGTAATCCAGCCAATATTGTCTTTTTTTTCAAATAGTATGTAATTTTTCATCATGACTCTTAAGATTTAGTATTTAGTTATTTAAGAATTTTTGCTTATAAACTGTTAATTTTTTGTTCCAATTGATTACAGTTTCAAATTCAGTTCAGTTTTTTTTTATGAAAATCGCGGATTCCAATAGTTAAATTCTTATATTTAGAAATATATAATTATTTTAATAAATTGAGGTGATATTTGAAACAAAATAATAAAATACCAAATAATTTAAGATGCATAATATGTGGAAGTAAAAATATTTATGCAGGTTTTGATGAAAAAAATTGTTATTGTAAGAAGGACTATCTAGAATATTTAAAAAGTGTTCATTTTTAATGGGGTTTAAACTAATTTTATTAGGTAAATTATTCTTTGTAATAATGGATATTTATTTGATAATAAATTTAATAGTAGATTATTCATTGATTTATATTTTGGAATTTCCACAAGTAATTCTCCCCATTCACCCACATTATCATATTCATCTTTTGCTCTTGCACTGATTTTAAATGTTCCCGAGTTTTCCCAAGAATGACTTCTTGTTATTAACGTATTTGAGGGGTGAGGTCCATCCCAAGGTTCAATTTGGCCGTCTCCCCAGTCTATTTCATAAAACACATTATCTCCATTTTGATCATTTGATACAAATGTATAAGAGTATGTCTTACCAGTTTTACCTGTGGTAGGACCATTTATTCTTGTTGTTTCTGGTGGAGCATTACATATTGTTTTGAATTGCCAAATACCACCCTCATTTGATGCACCATCTTCATCCCAAGCAAAGATTTGCCAATAATATGTTGTGCAAAACCCTAGAGTTCCAGGGTTAAAATATGTGTTGGATTGATTATCTACTATTTTAGGTGGTGGTGAACTATTTCCAAAATAGATATCAAACGTAACATTACCACCTTCAGGATCATCACTTTCCCAAATAAGATCTATATCTATTGGTATATGTATTGATCCGTTCTTTGGATATATATCAATTGGTTTATTGGGAGGATAATTAACAGGTTCTTCAACTCCAATGCTTAAAAAACTAGATGGATAATTCATTGTGTTATAGGATGTGTTAATCCAAGCATCCGTTCTTACAATTTTAGACCATCTCATCTCATCTATCTTATAATCATAATAATATGTTCCATCTGTGGTTCTATATCGACCGATTTCATCATCTTTTGTTGTATCT
>LSSG01000064.1 GCA_001595915.1 Thermoplasmatales archaeon SG8-52-3 | reverse complement strand
AAAACCTCATCAATTCCCTCTGATGCAAACCTTCCTCTCATATCCTGAATTATTGTTGGCCATCCACTATTTGCAAAATTATTTCCAATTAATACAAGAAGGTTTTTGTTATAAGGGGTTCTTATTAGTATTGATCCGTGAGGTTCAGGATTCTTACTTGGAAGATAAATATCTGTAGCAAGTTTTATTCCATCTCTCATCGGAAGCATTATTGTAGATTTCTGAACGCATCCGGAAAAAAGAGTAATTAAAAGCAGCATTATTATTGTAACAATAATTATTTTTTTATTTTTCATTACTTATTCAGACCTCCCATAAAACTAAAAATTAAAAGGCTATATATGATTTAAACTTTTCTTATAAAATAAAAGAATATAAATTTAAAAAAAGAATCATCATCAATTTATTTTTAATATTTAAAGATAGGAATAAGGGTCTAGCGTAGGAGAGGAAGGAAAGGATGAAAAAGGTTTGTTATCCTAAGAATTCATTCTTTATTCCAACTAGACCCCCATTACAATATTGTGTTTCATATATTATATAATTTTCTATTTTATGTTTAACATTATAAACATAATTTTAAAAAAATTATTAAAAATTTGAATTTTGTGCATTTTAAATATTTAAAATTATTAAAAAGAAAAAAATGAGATTAGGGTTTATTGAAATTCTAGAATATATCTAAAAATTGAAAAGAGATATGGAAATCTTTCATTTAAAAAATCAATAATACCAAAATTAAATCTAAAAATCTTATTTCTTGGCATTGTAACATTCAGACTTGCCCATCCGCTCTCATAACCATTTGAATCCCTTGACTTTGCCTTAATCGTAAATGTTCCCTGTTTTGTATATGTATGAGATATTTCAAAATCTATTCCAGAAGGATGTGGACCAACCCAATTTTCAACATATCCATCACCCCATAATATGTAATAATATACATCATCTTCATCTGGGTCTATTGAATTAAATGTATAATTATATGCTGTTTCTGCATTTCCATTTATAGGACCATCAATAGTTGGTGTTTCAGGTGGATTATTTGGAAACTCACCATAGCAGCTAGATATCCAAGTATTCCAAGTACCATCTCCTGGAGTATATTCATGCATCATCCAAAATGTCAGATTATCAGATGGATCACAACTGACACCACTGTAATCTCCCCATCTTCCTGAATTATAAGGTCCATCACTTTCTTTAACCATTACAACAGGTCCCATTGTACCTAATGGGTCATCAGCAAGTCTCATACAGCGAGCAATAGAAATGTATTCATCAGGTGAAGACCTAGCAAAACACATAGCAGCATTACCATATCCATCAGGAGCAATAGATGTAAAGAAAGTACGAATTTCTTCACCTGGGTCAATATCACCAGACTGATATAACTCAGGAGTTCCTGATGTAGGCCAATTATTTGTTTTAATCTCATACCATCTAGCCATGACTCGAGAAGTACCCTGATGATGAGTTGCCCAAAGGGATCCATCTCTCCAAACACAACTCCAAAATCTGCTATCAAAGGTTTCTGGTCTTGTTGTTGTTCCTTTTTGAGGAGGGTCCTCAGGTGGTGAATATGCTGGAACAGTCAAATCATATGTCTCTCTATCAGGCGTACTCAGAGGATCTGTTATAGCATGCAAACGCACTACAGTATTTGATGAACTCTCGAAATGCTCTATCATATACATCGCAGGAGCACTACCATAAGTAACAGGTATTCCAAATGATTGTGAGCCAGTGATAAGCATGCTTTTTGTTATACCAATAGAACCACTAAGCAGAGGTTCTTTTTCAAGAATATATACTAGATATTTCTGACCACCAGTGAAAAAATCGGCTGAAAGATAAACTGCTTCAGAATCAACTGCGATATTTGGTGAATCAATATCACCTCCACCACCCTCAGTTGTCACATCAATTCTATATTTATGCCAATCACCATTTGGATCAGAATCATCTGAAACTGCTAGCAAAAAGTATGATTTGCTATCAGAAGATCTCTCACAGGCCATAGCCATGAACCTATCAGTATGAGGATCATAGATCACCTCGGGATCAAATACAAACCCTGTTGCACCCTGATCCCCCCAGAAACCAAAGGAATCTTCTATTTCATCTTGAAAATCCTTTGTTCCATTTTTTTGGAAAAAACCAATAGCACCATTTGTCATAACAACAACATGATTTGGACCAGCAGCAATGATTGGATCAGGTGGCGTCCATCCAGTAAATTCAATTCCTAAGAAACCAAAATCTGATTTATGTAATGGAGAAAGAGTTTCATCTCTTTCAGTGTTAATAATTGGTTCAAAGGTTGGAGGACTATGCGCAATATTACCTAATGAGATTTGATCATTAGTTACAATGTCTGCTCCATGGACATTAGAAATTGCTCCTATAAAAAACAATACAATAAATATACATATTATCTTTTCTTTCATATTTTCTACCTCCGCCTTTTATTCATAATAATAATATAATATTGAAATTTAAATGTTGTTAATTAATACAGAAAACAATAATTAAAAACTTCAAAGAGAATTTTTTAATATTTTTTCAAGATAAACTCCATTATCTTTAAATCCTAATTTCCTATAATAATCTTTAACTCCTACACCACTTAGTACAAAAAGGTTTTTCTTATCATATTCTTGAAAACAAACTCGTTCAGCTTCCTTTAATAATTCTTTACCATATCCCTTATGTTGTAAAGCTTCTTTTTTCCTTTTTCCAATTGAAAGTTCTCTACCTACCACCTTTAATTCCCGAATTATCATACAAGGTTTCTTCTGCAATTCATAACGATGTGAATTTACAATGTCTCTTAACCTAAGATAACCAATAAGTGCATCATAATTTCCTTCAACTATTGAAATAAAAACCTCATCACCTTCACTTGCTTTATAGTAATTTAAATCAAGATAAATTTTTTCTTCATTTATCTTAATTTTTTGAATAAGTGATTTATGACCAATCTCCCGACAACGGATACAATTGCATCGAAATCCTCTATCTTTCATTTCAGCCTGAACAATTTGGCGAAGATTACTCTTATCAACACCAGCATTGATATATTGGGAAGGTACATCTCTTTGAATTCTTTGAATGCGTATCCATTCAGGAACAAAATCCTTAATTTTAGCAATTAAAATACTAGCTTTTTTTGTTGTAAGTGGTTCATACTCTCTCTTTTTCCAAAGATCGTATAATTTAGTTCCTTTAATTGTTAGAGTGGGATATATCTTAATCATATCTGGTTTGAAATCCTGATTTTCAAATATTTCTTGAAAGGTTTGAATATCTTTTTTTTCATCAGAACCAGGTAATCCAGGCATTATATGGTAACAAACCTTAAATCCACATTCTTTAGCAATTCTTGTCGCATTTATTGAATCTGTTACAGTATGACCACGCTGTATGATATTTAAAATATCATCATAAATAGTTTGAATACCTAGTTCAACTCGGGTTGCACCTAAATTTAAAACCTGATCAGCATGGGAAATTCGAAACCAATCAGGTCGAGTTTCAATAGTAAGACCAATACATCTTGATGAAGCAGTCTCATTATATTTTTTTGCTTGTTCTAAAGATCTTGACTCTTTGTTGTTGAGTGCATCATAACAACGTTTAACAAACCATTCCTGATAAAAGGGATTTCTTGATGTAAAAGTTCCACCCATAAGTATAAAATCTATTTTATCAATAGAATGCCCAACAGCTTTTAGTTGATTTAATCTACTTTTTGTTTGAGAAAAAGGATCGAAATCATTTAATATTGCTCTCATAGCAGCAGGTTCATACCCGGTATAACTTTGAGGAGTATTACTTTCTAATCCACCTGGACAGGGGATACATTTACCGTGGGGACAACTCTCAGGGGAGGTCATTACAGCAACAATTGCAACACCAGAAATTGTTCGCATAGATTTCTTTCGTAGAATTGTAATTGCAGTTTCTCTTTCTTCATCTGAAAAATCCTCAGGTATTCTTGCAAGAATCTCGCTATCTGAGGGTATTACATTGATTTTGTATTTTTTACAAAGTTTAACCTTATTTTTATGCAATTCTTCTTTCGACTTAATTTGTTTTGATAATATAAGACTGGTTATTTCAGAATAGAAGTTCATTACAAAGACCTAAATTGATTAAAAAATAAAAATCTTTACATGATTGATAAATAATTGTTTTTGGATACCTTTATTAATAATATCTTTATTGTAGACCAAAAGAAGAGGCCGGTGGGTTTTTGGATATAATAACAACAGATAATTTAACAAAAAAATTCAATGGATTAACTGCTGTAGATAATGTTACATTTTCTGTAAAAGAAGGGGAAATTTTCGGATTTCTAGGACCAAATGGTGCAGGAAAAACAACGACAATAAAGATGCTGACAACACTTCTAAATCCCACACATGGAACAGCTGAAATCGCAGGTTTTAATATATTAAAACAAAGAAATGATGTAAGAAAAAAAGTAGGAGTTGTTTTTCAAGATCCTGCAATAGATATTAATCTTACAGGTAGAGAAAATCTTGATTTTCATGCACGTGTTTATGGACTTGATAGAGAAACTAGAAAAAAAAGAATAGATGAAGTAATAAAGCTTGTAGATCTTGATGAAAAAATGAATATTTTTGTTAAAAACTATTCAGGTGGAATGAAACGTAGACTTGAAATCGCTCGTGGCCTTATGCATTATCCGACTGTCCTTTTTTTAGATGAGCCAACTCTTGGTTTAGATGCCCAAACAAGAAGAGCAATTTGGGATTATATTAAAAATATGAATAAGGAAGAAGAAACAACAATTTTCCTTACAACTCATTATATGGATGAAGCTGATTATTTATGTGACAGAGTTGGGATAATTGACCATGGAAAGATTTTGGTTACAGATACAACAACCAATCTTAAAAATTCAATTGGAAATGATGTAATAACACTTTCTTGCTCAAATATGAATGAACTCCAAAAAAAACTTGAAAAGGAATCCTGGATCAAGAATACAAAAAAATATGAAACTTATTTAACAATTGGTGTTGAAAAAGGGGAAGAAAAAATTCCAGAGATAATTTTTATTGCACAAAAGCTTGGAATTAAAATTAAATCAATAAATGTTAGAAAACCCACTCTTGATGATGTATTTTTATCTTTTACCGGAAGAACTATTAGAATCGAGGAGGCAGAACATCCTTGGAAACAGTATGCCCGTCGTCAAACCAGAGGAGGCGGTTAGGACTTGCAACGTATAGAACTTCAAGCAATTTATGTTATGTGGCTTCGCCAAATGAAACGTTTTGTAAGATCAAGAAGTAGAATAATTGGAACAATTGTTCAACCTCTTTTCTTTTTATTCATACTTGGATTTGGTCTTAGAAGTGCAACCCTGCCAGGAATGACTGCTGAGAACTATGTTGATTTCATAGCCCCTGGAATTGTAGCAATGGCAATTCTTTTTTCCTCTATGTATACTGGAGTATCTGTACTATGGGATAAAAAATTTGGATTTATGCAGGAGATTCTTGTTGCACCTGTTAGCCGTTTTTCAATAGTTATCGGAAGAACTCTTGGTGGCGCAACAACAGCAGTTCTACAGGGGACAATTGTTTTAATTATTGCATTATTTCTTGGAATCCCAGTCTCAAGTGCATCTGGTTTTATTTTGGGTTATATATTTATGATTTTAATTGGTCTTACATCCGTTGGATTCGGACTTATCATGGCATCAAAGATGGAAGATTTTGAAGGTTTTCAAATAATCATTACCTTAATTATTATGCCACTTTTTTTTCTGTCTTCAGCAATTTTTCCAATCGCAACAAATAAAGAGCTACCAGAAATTCTTATAACACTATCATATGCAAATCCTCTTTTTTATATGGTAGATGGTCTTAGAGGAAGTTTAACAAATATTGACAATGTACTTAACCCATTGATGAATCTAGTTATAGTTATTTTTATATGTATTATAATGCTAGGAACTGGGGTTTATCTATTCAATAAAACTGAAGCCTAGGACCAAAAGATAAAAAAGGATACAATTATTAAAAATATTGTAAGTATAATTGATATAATTACTAATTTAATAGAATTGCCAAAGACAATTGGAATAGGACCGATTAGAACAACCGCACCACTTTTCAAGGATGTTTTTTTACGAGGTTTAATTTCTGATTCTTCATTATTATAAGAATCATTTTGAATAATACTAGTAAAACCAAATAAATAAAGAAAGATTGATGCTATAATAAAAATAAATCCCAAAAATGCAAAAATTCCTGATCCTGAAATAAAAGGTAAAATAAAAATGAAACCTGCCTTAACATCGCCAAATAAAAATCCTAGAAATAAAAAAACGATTCCAAGAGCCAAAAAAAACAATGATAAAAAATGAAATTTATTCATTCTCATCAACACAATTTTTAAATGTTTTTATCATGTTTATAAGGGAGCAGGCAACAGTAACTGGTCCTACTCCACCTGGAACAGGGGTAATTTTTCCTGCTTTTATTATTGTTGATTTATAATCAACATCTCCGCATATTCCATCTTTCGTATTAATAATTCCAACATCTATTATGGTTGCACCATTTTTTATAAAATCAGAATTTATTAGTTTATTTATACCTGTTGCTGAAATTAGAACGTCAGCAGTCATAGTATGTTTTTTCAAATCCTTTGTAAAAACATGACAGATTGTTACAGTTGCATTTCTATTAAGCATAAGAGCGGCAAGTGGTTTTCCAACATGATTGCTATGATTAATAATTACAACGTTTTTACCTTTCAATTCCGTTTTTTCATGTTCAAGAATAGTAAGCACCGATAAAGGAGTAATTGGTACAATATATTCATCACCGTTCAAAGTCTTTCCAATATTATATGGGTGTAATCCCTCCACATCTTTTCTTGAATCAATTGCATTGATCAATTTTGTCTGGGAAAGATGAGCAGGTAGTGGTAATTGTATTAAAATTCCATGGACATTTTTATCATTATTTAAGTTACTAATATTTTCCAAAACCTTTTTTTCTGTAATATCTTCTTTAAATTCCAGATGATTTGATATTATTCCTACTTCATTACAAGCCTTATCTCTTAATCTTAAATATAACTCTGATGATGAATCATTTCCAATGATTATTGTTGTAATTTTTGGTGTTTTTTTATATTTAGATTTTAGGCCTTCAACTTCTTTAGCAATTTTAATTTTAAGTTCTGAAGCTATCTTTCTACCATTAATTTCTTTTGCAGTCATTTACAGTCTAGAAAGTAAATTTGAGTTTAGTTTTTAATTCTATGGTTTCTTACCAATTGCATAAAACTGTGGGAAGAAATTAAGCTGAACACCTTCATCAAGTGATCTAAGATAATCATATTCCCATTTATCTATTTCATCTTCTGAAAGTCCTGCCTCTTTTAGTGCTTTAACATAGAAATCTCTTGCATGGAGATAATAAGCTTTGTCCTCTTCGCAGCCCCATATTCTATTATTTCCGATTCCCACAGTTGTTTTAAGACCTGCTCTTACAAAAAGGAGTCGAAGTTTTCTACCAATATGAGGATCACCGCCTCTTGCTTTTATTGCTTCACCAGCAAAAATAGGGTCGACTTTTGGATTCTCAGGATAGTGAAGTTTACCACCATAATCAGGTTCAAGAGAGGCAAGAACAATTCCACCTGGCTTTGTAACACGTGCCATTTCATCTACGACCTTTTGAGGACTCTGTGCCCACATTAGAAGTAAATTGCAGGTTACAATGTCAAACTTTTTATCCTCAAAAGGAAGATCTTCTGCTTCACCAATCCTTAATTCAACATTCTTATACATTTTTAGAACTTTTTTTGCAACTTTTATCATTTCCTCTGAACCATCAATTGCAATTATCTTACCTTTTGTGAGATGTGCAATATCCCGAGTAACCATGCCTGACCCGCAACCAATATCAAGAATTAAATCTGCTTCTTTCACACCAATTTTAAGATATAGAGGTATTCTTTCTTCTGCTGTTTCAAGAGCCTGAAGCTCAAGTTTTTTAATAAAAGTCTCAAAATCTTCTTTTGATCGCTCATGGGAACTTGCTTTTCTTTTTTGTTTCATTCTCAAATAAATATTAGAATATTTAGTATAAATCTTTCTTTTCTTTTTTTAAAAATTTTAATCATAAATTTTTTAGTTGATAAGGAAAAAGTTTATTTTATATTAAAACTATATTATAAAATAATTCTAGGTTGCCTTTGAAATGAGAAAAATCTTTAGATATAGGATGATTATCTTTTTAATTCTTATATTATTTTTTGGAATCAGTTTTATACCTATATCTATAACTCAAACAATAAATAAAAATTATAAAATTTTAACAAATGATAGTAACGGTCAGATTCTATATGCACCAATCTATTCCTTATCAACTTATTTAATAAACAGAAATGGCACAATCATTAATAATTGGACAAGTAGTAATTATCCGGGTCAAGATGTTTATATGGCTGATAATGGTGCTATTCTTAGAACCAAAAGAATACCTTATTTAGCACCTGGAGGTGCTGGTGGAGGAGTACAAAAAATTTCAAAAGAAGGAACAATCATCTGGGATTTTAACTATTATACTGATGATTATCTAAGTCATCATGATATAGAACAATTACCAAATGGAAATATCCTAATGATTGCTTGGGATTTTAAAACACGGGAAGAAGCAATTGCTGCAGGCAGGAATCCGAATTCAATATTTGCTGATGTTTTTTTACCTGATTATATAATTGAAGTTAAACCCAAAGGTCCAACGACTGGTGATATTGTTTGGGAGTGGCATGCATGGGATCATTTAATTCAGGATTATGATTCGGCAAAAAACAATTATGGTATTGTTGAAGATCATCCAGAGTTAATTGATATTAACTTTGGTACAACAGAAGCTTCAACCAGAACTGATTGGCTCCATACAAATTCAATTGATTACAATGAAGAGTTTGATCAGATACTTCTAAGTGTTCATAACTTTTGTGAGATATGGATTATTGATCATAGTACAACAACAGAAGAAGCAGCAGGACATTCTGGTGGAAATAGTGGAAAAGGAGGTGACATTCTTTATAGATGGGGAAATCCAATAGCATATGATGCAGGAAGTAAAACTGACCAAAAGTTCTTTGAACAGCATGATGCAACTTGGATTGAATCTGATTGTCCTGGAGAAGGAAACATACTTGTATTTAATAATGGAGTGAGTCGCCCTGAGGGAAAATATTCCTCAATCGATGAAATCATTCCTCCAGTTGATAGTAATGGAAATTATTACCTTGAACCTGAGAAAGCATATGGTCCTGAAGAACAATTTTGGATATACACTGCAGAAAATCTTACTGACTTTTATTCACATTATGCCAGTGGAGCTCAAAGACTATTAAATGGAAATACAATTATTTGCGATGCACCTGCTGGTAGATTTTTTGAAGTAACCCCAGAAAAAGAAACAGTTTGGGATTATGTAAATCCCTATCCAATAGACTATATAAATCATGTTTTTAAGATACAATATTTATATCCCAAGGACCCGCAAATTGAGAAATCTGATTTAGATTGTATAGGAAGCTTACGCTGGTCAAATATAAAAACAAAAGACACTCTAGAAGGAAATTTCATTGTAAAAAACATTGGATCTTCTGGTTCAAAATTGAATTGGAAGGTAAAGTCATATCCAGAATGGGGTAGTTGGGAATTTGATCCTATTTCAGGTGAAAATTTAACACCAGAAGATGGAGATATACATGTAAAGATTTTTTTTACAGTACCAGATGAAACCGAAAAAGAATTTGAAGGTTATATCATTATTGAAAATCAAAACGATCCTAAGGATTTTGATGTTATTCCAATTTATTTACAAACCCCAAGAAATAGGGAAAGATCAAGTACATTTTTTGATTTTCTAAAAAGCTATTCTAATCTTCTCCCAATTCTTAAACTCTTAATAAGTAATCTATTTTAATAAAAAATTCTAACACCATCTTTTAAATAATAAGTTAGTTGTTAAAAAAGAAAAGTTAGAAAGAGTAATAAAGCTAACCTGTGTTATAAAACTTGAGGTTCGTGATAATGGCACAGAAAAAAAAATTTATAGTTAGTAAAGAAAATAGAAAAATAATTGAAGAATTTGAAAAAGTTAGAAAAGCACAAAAGAAAGGGGCAAAAACAAGACGAGATGATGTTTTTTGTTTGGAAAAATTAGCAGATTTTTTGATAAATATAAATTTCAATAATACAACAGAGAAAGAACTTTTGGAATTTTTTACCAATATAAAAACCAAAACGACATATAATCTACTTGGAATGAAATTTATAGTATTCTATAGATGGCTCTTCAAACTCAAAAGAAAAGAGAGACCACAAATTTTAGATTGGTGGCAAGCGTATTCAAAAAAGAAAATTAAAAACAGTAGAGACCCAAATTATCTGAAAAAACAGTTCATTACACCAGAAGAATATCAAATAATATTGGATAATTGTTGGGACACTCGTGGTATGTGGGAAGCTATCTATGAAACTTATTATTTATCTGGTGCACGAAAGGATGAAGTCAGACATATGAAAATTAAAAATGTATTAATCGAGGATGGGAAGGTATCAATTGAAGTCCCGACTTCAAAAACAAAAACAAGAGAAATTCCTTTAACAGAGTATCCAGATAGATTGGTTAGATGGTTACAGCATCATCCACAGAAAGATAATCCAGATGCACCTTTATGGATTGTGATTGGACCAAGAAATACAGGAGAACAGATTGGTCAGGATGGGATCTACTCAAATTTCTGGAAAATAAGAAGAACTACTGACATTAAAGATACCCTTAGCCTCCACAGTTTTCGAAAAACCAGAGCTACTATTATGATAAACGATAGAGATGACAAGGGATATTGCAGATTTACTCCAAAACAATTGGCAATGTTCTTTGGATGGGAAATAAATTCAGTATATGAACGGATGGAGGAATATGATACGTCAGGTAACGAAGAATTAAAAAAGATTGTATTTGAAAAGCAAAAATCAGTAAATGTAGAAACATATGATATACTGAAACAAAAATACGAAAGAGAAAAGGAAAAAAATCAAAAGAAAATAGAAGAAATGGAAAAGAAAATGAAATCAATGGAAACAGACCTTTTTGAAAAATTAAAGGAATATCTGAATAAGCCAGAAACGGTTGAATTTCAATACAATGAGATAAAACCTTAAATCATTTTTTCTATTTTTTATCTCTGAAATGTTTTCCATTGCTAGAAAGACTGCTAACATTTTTGTTGTTGTAACATTTAAATATCCACAACCTGATTAATATTTTGAGGGAGGACAAAAACATATGGATAAAAATCCTACCGTTTTGTATAGAACATTGATAGTTGGAGTTATCCTATTATTTGTTGGTATTGGTATACAACCGTGTATAAATGCAATTGACTTCAAAACTAAAAATATTAAATTGGAGTCATTTAAGGAATATAATGAAATTTCAAATGGACTTGCACCACAAGATGACGAACATATTATTTCAATAGATGTAAAATCTGCGCCAAATGTAGTATCAACACCAATCAATGAGGATTACGTTATGTACGGTTATAATGTCAATTCTTGGTCAGGAGAAATATTCTATTTCCCAACCAATGATCCTTCTGATTATAATTACATTGGTGAGTCAATATCTAAAGAATTTCTTGCTGGTGGAACATTTGGATGTGACGAAATTTGGTATGGTACTGAATATGGTACTGGATTATTATATGGAATAGATCCCTATTCAGGTGAAATGTGGTCAATTGGTGGTGGCGGTATAGGTATAAATGGACTAGCATATGACCCAATAACTGATACCATGTATGGTAGTTCAGATAATAACTGTCTCTATGAAATCGATTATGACACTGGTGA
>LSSG01000063.1 GCA_001595915.1 Thermoplasmatales archaeon SG8-52-3 | reverse complement strand
CTTGTAATGACCTCTAAATCTTCTGCAAGAAGATTTGATTCTTGTTGAGAATGAAACTTTGCTAGTTCCCATCCCTCAGAAATATAATACATCTCTCTTAGGGTTGATGATTTGTTTATCTTAATCATCTCTTTTATAAAATCAGCCATGTACATTGTTCGAAGAAGCATATATGCTCCATCAAGTGATTTTGCATTTCTCTCTGTTATATTCTTACCATATTTCCAAACATTTAATTTTTCATCAAATTTTATATTTGACTTTGTACGAGTAGGTAGGTTTACAAAAGGAATATCAGTTTTTTGAAAATCATCATAAATTTTTTCAGCTATTGCATTTATTTTTAAAATAACATTAGAATAATCTTTTTTCATAATCTAATCCCCCTCCCATTTATCTGCCCCTATCACAAAGGTAGGATTAATATTTTCAATATACAAATCGTTTTCATCAAAATCTCCTTTCTCAAGACCAGCTAGCTCAAAATTTATATCAATCTTATTTGCTGGAGGAATCGTTTCCAAATTCCATTTTATATAATTATTTGTAATCTTTGAGGGTTTTGGTGTAACTGTTCCAACAATAGCATCTTGGGGAATTACTGCATATAAGTTTAATTTTTGAGGAGTTTGTTTATAATTTACTACCATTATTCTACTTTTTGTAATTGTTCCTCCTTTATCATCTGTAGGAGTAACACCCACAAGGGTTGTTTGAACTGGTTCTCTCTTTATTTTTTCATATTCAATTAAATCTTCAATCCATACAACATCCATTATTTTTGTAATAATGGGATCTAATGATGGAACGGGTTTATCTAGAATATTTGCCGACTTCTTTGCAATCTCAGGTAAAATTTTTGTTATTAAATCGAATTTTTCCCGTGTCTTTGCACGTTTGACCTCTTTGTGTATATGATGTTGAACTTTTCTTGCACACTCCCTAAATGCTAGTTTTATTTCATTTTCTATTTCAGTTACATCTGCAATAGCTTCCTTACTTTCAGATGTGAAAGGAATTAGTGTTGAAGAAACATGAGTTAAAAAAATAGCAGGACCTGAAGGTATTCCTTTTCCAGATGGCTGATTTAATCCATACCTTCTCCAGTCAATAGATGAAATTGCCTGAGTGGTTACACAACCACCTTGTTGATAAAGAAGTGGTACTCTGTTAGCAAAACGTAGAATTTTTACAGTTTCTTCTTTTGGTAGATTTCCACCATATACAAGTCCGACTTCAACTTGAAAAGGATTTCCTGAATACACTGATGCGGGTCTTGACGCAGTAATAATAAACTCTGGAGAGATTTCTTGAGTTTCATGTTTTAAACTTCTTTTAATAAGTGTTTCACCAATCGGTGAGAGACAATCTGTTGAGGGTGCCATTATTTTGACTTTTTTAAATGCCTTATGTAGTGCTAGAAATTGATCTCTACTCATTTCCTTTGGATTTAGATCTTTATCTAGATTAGCCTTTTCAAGAGCAGATTTGGTAGTTCTATCCCCCATACTACTGAACTCTGTTTTTAAAAATGAAGAAAGTTTTCTGCTTTTCGTGTGTTTTGACATTTTTATAAGAGTTCCAAGTTCAACTCCATAAGGATGAGGTTTTATTTCAACTGATTTTTTTGGTAATGTTTCAGAGGTTCTTTCAAAGATATATTCTGTTCCATCAGGTTCTTTATATATAATTTGTGCATGAGGATTCACAATTGATGTGCTTTGTAAATAGTCATATACAAATCTTTTCCCTCTTTTATAATCAGCTATAATACTTACTTCAACACGAGTTCCACAAGGTTTTTCCCAATGGGTTGTATCCTTGTTAATCACTTCTGCACGATTTTTGTTTGTATCAATTGCTAGTTCAGTGATAATTGCAGGTCTATCCTCGTCAACCTTTGATATGATTTTTGCATGTTTACCAGTTGTAAGTTGTCCATATAAAACTACTGCTGAAATTCCTATTCCTTGTTGACCTCTGCTCTGTCTTATTGCATGAAATCTTGAACCATAAAGTAGTCTACCGAAGATGTGTGGGATTTGTTTTTTTACGACTCCTGGACCATTATCTTCAATGATTATCTTACATTCACCATCCTCATGGTTTTTAATTTCAACATAGATATCTGGTAATATATTTGCCTCCTCACAGGCATCAAGACCATTATCAACTCCTTCTTTAACACTAGTAATTAGAGCTCTTGTTTGATTTCCAAAACCAAGGATATGCTTATTTCTTTCAAAGAATTCTGCAACAGATATTTCCTTTTGTTTTTTAGCAAGTTCATGTGCTGTTATTTTCCCCAAAACAATACCTCCATTTATTGGAGAGCTATGCACCCAGCAACTGTAATAGAGATAGTTATTATAAAATTATTCATTAAAAAACAATTAGAAAACTCCAATGAAAGTATTATTGATAGGTTTTAAAAAAATAGGAAAAGTATAAGATATTCAGAATATTTCCAAAAATAATGCGGGAGAGGTTCTACAATTTATTTAAAAATTTTATTACAATTTTATTGTTTTTTACTGTTATATTCAGTATAAATTTGTTAATAAATTATGAAATATGTGTTGCTAAAAATGTAAATAGATTAAATGTTGGAGGTAATGGTGAGTTTAATTACTCATCTATTCAAGAAGCTGTTTTTGATTCAGTTAATGGGGACACTATTTTTGTTTATCCTGGTGTTTATTATGAGAACATAGTTATTAACAAATCTATCAGTCTTTTAGGTTTAGATAAGAACAATGTTTCAATTAATGGAGAAGATGGTATATATTCTATATTGGTTAAATCCTATGGAATATTGATATCTGGTTTTACAATTAGAAATAGTAATGTAGGAATTTTAATCTCAGGTAAAGATTTTGAATTTTGTAATATTTCAGATAATATATTTACAAATAACTCTGAAGCAATTCGATTGATAAACACTTCTAATAATAATATTTTTAGAAATTTAATAACAAATCATAGTAATTTTGGAATTGTGTTATACAACTCAAAAGAAAATGTTTTTTTTAAAAATACCATTGTTGATAATAAGAGAGGTATTTATCTTGGAAGATGGTCAAATAACAACTTAATATTTGAAAATAATTTTACAAATTATAACTATGGTCTAAATCTGGATTATTCATTTAATAATCAGATTATAGATAATCTAATACAAAATGGTGATTATGGTATATATTTATCAAATTCTAAAAACAATAATATCACAAATAATTATATTTTTTATAATGAACAAAGTGGTATTTACATAAGTAATTCAGATGAAAATAATTTATCTTCTAATATTTTTTTAAATAACAATCAAGATATAAATAAAAAAACAAATCCACCAAATATTAAAACTCCTGGATTTGAGATTTTATTATTGATTTTAATTATTATAATTATAACATTAATCAAAAAAGAAAAATAGTATTTTTTAACAGTTTATGTAACATAATTTAAAATAATTTTTTAATTTTAAATACTATTCCTAAAAATATATTATTTTTTTATAACAATTTTATAGGAAAATATAAATACTATGAGCAAGAAATATTATAATTAAGAGAAGGGAGTATCTATGGAAAAAGTTAAAAGATTTAATAGGAGAGATCTTTTAAGGGATGAAATTGGTTTTTTATTTTGGCAACTTGAAGAAATTGAGAATTTCTATCCCTGCTATAAAAGTATGTTAAAAAAGGAAGATTAAATTTTTTTTTATTCCTTTTTTTTATTTATTTTTTCGCTATTTTGATAATTAAGAAAATTATTCATCTTTTAATCGCTTTGCACGATTGCCCATTGCTTGATATGTTGCGTATTTATAGAGTTCACCAAGAGTTGGATAGTTAAAACAGGTATTAATAAATAAATCACTTCCTGCATTCATAATCAAAGCACTCACACCGAAATGGATTAATTCGGAAGCAATTTCACCAATAACATGTACGCCTAAAAGCTTCATAGGTTTACTTAAATCTCTATTAAATTCAAAGATAAGCTTTAAGAACCCCTCATTATCACCGATAATCATACCACGAGCATTTTTGTTATATGAGGCTTTTCCTAGAACATAATCTATTTCTTCCTCTTGACACTGCTCTTCTGTCTTTCCTGCCATTGAACATTCAGGAATAGTGTAAATACCAAGTGGTAATATTGGTGCAACATGTTCCTTATAAGGTTCAAGGTTGAAGGCCTTTATCATGGCAAAACGAGCTTGTTCCATTGAAGTTGAAGCAAGTGATGGTGGACCAATAACATCTCCAACAGCATAAATATCTGATACATTTTTTTTGGTCTCTGGATGTATAACTTGATAGTTATTATCTACAACAAGTCTGCCATATTTTCCAGTAATAATACCTGCTGCATTTAGATTTAATTCCTCTGTGTTACTACTTCTGCCAGTCGCAAGCATTATTGCTTCGGTATTTATGGTGTTACCAGACCCAAGTTTAAGCTCTAGTCTATTTTGTCTGATATTACAGGATTCTACACTATCAGATTTAAACAAATCAATTCCTATTTTTGATATACTATTTTCAAGGGCAAAAGAAATATCACGATCTAAAAAAGGAAGTAGAATATCTCTATTATGAACAACTGATACATCAACACCTAACACAGCAAAGGTACAAGCATACTCTAAACCGATTACACCTCCACCAATAACAACCATGTTTTTGGGTAATCTTTTAATCTGTAGTATTGAATCTGAATCATAAATTCGAGGATTCTTTGGAAAATTATCAGGTCTTCTTGGTCTTGATCCAGTTGCAATTAAAATGATTTCTCCATTAAGAAAAATTGGTTTTTTACCTCTTACTTCAACCTTAATAGTTTTCTTATCTAAAAAAGAACCAACGCCCTTATAGATGTCTATCTTATGTAGTTGCATATTATTTTTTACTCTTTTTCTTTCAGCATCTTTAACGATACGTTCATGATGAAGAAAGTCCTGAACAGTAGTCCTACGTTTGAGTGAAAGGTCAACTCCATATAGATGTCGAGACCTAATAGCTGAAAGAGCAAGAGATGTCTCTCTTAAGGTTTTATTAGGTATAGCGGTCCCTGCTGCAGCACCACCTAAATGGAAATCTTTTTCAACCATTGCTACTTTTTTTCCAAAATATGCTGCTTGAGCAGCGCCTTTTTCGCCAGCTGGTCCAGAGCCAATTACAATTAAATCATATTTTTTTACTGGTTTATTTTCAACCATTCATATCTCTCTATACAATAATTTTGTCACCTTCACATGCAATATCTATAGATATATCAAGTTCCTTAGAAATCTCATTTACTTCTTTTTTTATTTCTTCCTCATCTTTTGGACTTAAATGAATCAAAACAACTTTTGGAAATTCATCTTTAACGTTATGTAATTCTCTCAATTCCTTTTTTAATAATTTTGGACATAAATGCTTAGAATTTATTGCCCTGTTTTCAAGCCTATTTGGAAAAGTCAAATCCATAAGAATTATATCAGGTGAAATATGTTCCCAAAGAGCTGATAGTCCTGATCCTGTATCCCCAGTGTAAAATATCTTTTTTTTATCTTTTGAAGTGATTTCAAAACCTACTGTATCTACTGTATGATTTACTGGTAATGGTAAAATTTGATAACCTAGAATATCTACTATATCAAAAGGTTCCAGTTCAATAAATTTAAGTGAAGGCTTTTCTAAAAAAAATGGTATCTTTATTGTAAATTTTGGGTAGATTAAACCATCTACAAGATGAGATGAAAGAATTCTAAATGTTTGTGAAGTTGCATAAACTTTAGTTGTGTGATCAGTATTATTGAAAGCAAATGCTGGAATTTCTCTTATATGATCATAATGGCCATGGGTAAGTAATATTGCTTTTATTTTTTCTTGTTCAGAAAAAGTTAGCTCTGAAGCAAGACATCCTGCATCTACTGCTAAGACATTATCAATTAAGAAAGATACAAGCTTTGTATCTTTTGATTCTGCATTATGAGTGCCTAAAAATCGTATTATCACTTGATCAACCTCAATTATATTTTATGGCATAAAAGATTCCTTAAAAATCTTTATGCTTATTGCTTCCCATATTTATTAATGATTAAATTCGACGTAACTTTCTTGAAAGTCCTTTTGCAACATTTTTCATAACAAGCTTTCCAAGATGATTATTTTTATTCATTAGATTTTCTAGTTCAAATCTGTCTATTACAACAAGTTTTGAATCTACATCTGTTACTAAATCAGCAACTCTAGGTAAATCTTCAATTATTGCCATCTCACCAAAAATTTCTCCTTGACGTATCATACCGATTTTTGATTTTTTCTTTCCAGTTCTTTTAGCTCTAACCGACGCTCTTCCTTCTGCAAGAACAAAAATTTCACTTCCACATTCACCTTCACTACATATAATTTTACCAGCGGGATACGAAACCATTTTACAAATCTGAGCAAGTTGAGATAACTCTCCTTCTGATAAACCTTGGAAAATATCTGATTTTCTAGTAATTTCGGTTATTTCCATACCAATTTTTTTTATTTCAAGATCCTTCATTGCAAGTTTAAACATATCTTGAGACATAGAAGTTAATATTATATTTTCCACATCTGGAGGAAAATTTAGTTTTGCCATTCTAACAACATCAAGTCTTTCTACACCACGAAAAACCATCGATGGGCAATAGGCAACTGGAACAAATCCTAATCTGTCTAAAGTCTTTTGCATTCTAGGTGAATAAGCACTAACATCAATTTCAATATATTGAGCACCATATTTTGTTGGAGCTTGTTTAACAAGTGTTTCTAATAAAAAACCTTTAACTTCGTCATCAAACTCAATTAATTCTAAAACCTTTACTTTTTTATCAATGTTATCAACAGTAAATCCAATTGCACCTAAGGTTACATCATTATCCACTGCAACTAAGTAATGTGATTGATTGGTAGCAATCTTAAAGAAACCATAACTTAAACTTAGGTTTCCAAACAACTCAGGATTTTTAATTCTACCTCTCTCAATTCTAAGAAGTGGTGAGACTCCCTCTGACTGTAGTTCTTTTATATCAAATTTTTTCTCTGTTGGATAGCCATCTACTTCATCCTCAACTATTAGATCAACCGGTAGTCCAAGATTTTTCATGCTTTTTGCTGCCATTGGATAAATACTTGCAATAACCCTTGGATTATTTCTTCGCAAAGAAAGAGCAGTTCCAAAAAGTTTGGTAACAAAAACAACACTTTCTCTAGCAGTTGCAAGTTGATACTTGTTTGGTTCAAATCCTGTAGGATAAAAACCACACCTCTCACTAATTTTCTGAGCACCAGGATGTACAACTCTACATTCAGCAAAACCAAATTGGATCATATCAGAAACTGAGTCCATCAATCCCTTCATGATATCTGTTCCTGCACCTTTTCCTTTTGAATGAGGATCTACAACAAGACGACCAAATTCACCAATAAGATCAGAAAACCCCCCAGCTGTTAAATAAACTGAGCCAGTACCGATTATCTTATTTTTGTCCTTGGCAACCATAAAAATGTTATCATCAGAATATATACTTTTAGTTAGCCACATAGGATCATAAAATGATTTAAAGGGGTAATTTGGACCATAAATTTTTAAAAATAAATCCATAATCTTTGGAACATCACTTACATCAGCTCTTTTTATTTCCATACTATAGCCTCCCTCATGATTTCCTGTTTGACAAATTATAAAATATAACCCCTTTTTTTAATTTTCCCTATTTTTTTTAAGCAATTAATGTTGAAAAACTGTATTTCTAGGTCAAACTAACTTATTGAGTCTGTCCCCCATTCTGATTTTTTAGAAAATTAGTTTTACTCTAAATGATCAATATCTACTAGTAACTCAAGTTTCTTTGGTGGTGGATGCAGTCCTCTTTTAGCAAAGAAAGTGATTGGTTCTTCTCTTGTTTTTTTGATATATTTTTCAAATGTTTCAAATTTATCAAATTTTATTAGAGCAGCATAGTTCCATTCGCTTGAGGGTATGAATATATCTACTAAATCCAAACCGTCAATTTTATTTGCGACTTTTTTTAGAGTATCCTTTGCCTCTTTAAACTCGTCTTTGCTACCACTAAAATTTAAATAGACTATTGCGTACATTTTAATCAGTTGAGCATCTTTTGGCCCTTTAAAAATATTTCCTAATTATAAGGATAAAAACATCAATTCAATGTTTACTCTATTAGTAATTTTTTAGTATTGTTTTGTTCCAAACCTTTTTATACAAAAATACAATTTCAAGATGAAATGGGGAAAGAGGCGGAAAAAATATCAAAAAAAGAAATTAATCATAACAAGATAGATAAAAAAATTAGTGAAAAGAAAAATAATAATAAAGTGGAAAAATCAAATTCCTTAAAAAAAAGATTTCGTTTAATTATTCCAGTTATAATTATCATCTGTCTTATTGTGATTGTTGGATTTTTATTGACCCCTGAAGTCGTTGCTGATAAAGCAAAAGCTCAATTAATTATTAACTCTGGAGAAGTTCAGATAAAATCTAATGGAGAATCATGGAAATCTGCTAAGAATGGTATGTATCTTTATTCATATGATTCTGTTAAGACTAGTGATAATTCTTCAGCATCAATAATCCTTTTTGAAACAAGTATTGTACGACTTGATAGTAATACTCAGGTTACAATTGAAGAGCTTATTAGAGATGAAGAAACCAGTGTTACAATTCAACAAGATTCTGGAAGGACTTGGAACACTGTTTACAAAATAAGTGGTATTGATAACTATGAGATGCAAACTCCAACAACTGTTGCTAGTGTTCGTGGGACCGCATTCGTTGTTATTGTTCTGGAGAATGGATCATCGTATTATGGTGTAAGTCATGGTGTCTTAAATGTTTCTAAAATAACTGACGGTGAAATTCAAGAGTCAATTGATGTGAGTGGAAATGAATCAGTTTTTATTTACATTGATGTACCTAAGAAAAAAATTAAAGTAAAACCATTAGTAAGGGATGAATGGATCGATGAGAATCTGATTTCAGATGATCAGTTTGTTGAAGACTTAAAAGATGAGATTTACGATAGAATTGATGATTATATATCCCAAATAAAAGCTGAGTATGGAATTAGCGATCAAGAGTTGGATGCCCTAATTGAAGGTTATATTCTTGGATACTTTGACTTACCAAAAGATACTCCAAAATGGATTAGAGAATTATTTGAATTTTAATGAAGCTTGTGATTTTTAATGTCTAGTTTACTAAAAAATAAGCTTGCAAAGACGTTATTTGTTTCAATTATCATATCTATATTGGTGTCTCTTTTTCTAGTTGTAGGTTTTTTAGGTACATGGGAAACAAGAATTTCTGATGCTTTTTATGCTCCTAGTACTACCCTTGATGACATTATTATTGTAGGAATAGATGATTATTCCTTAGAAGAATTAGGTTTACTTCCATGGCCAAGAAATAATTATGCAAAAGTCATTGATCAGATTAAACAAAGTTCTGTAATAGGAATAGATATTATTTTTGATTTAGAAACAAATGTTGAAAACGATTCTGCTCTTGCAAGTTCAATTAAAAATGCAAATGTAGTTTTGGGAATGGAATATTCTTCTTTTACTTTTGTAGATGATGAACTTTATGGGGGTAGTCTTCTAAAACCTAACGTGGTACTTGGTCAGATTGGTACAGATTTTGAGTCAGGTTTTGTTAACCTTTATCAAGATTCAGATGGTGTTGTAAGGTCTTTTACACCAAAAATTACTGGAGTTGAGGATCATAATCATTTCTCAACAGTCATTGTTGAGGAATTTATTGGTATTGCCCCTAAATTTGAAGAAACAAGATTATTGATCAACTATTATGCTGAACCAGAAGGATATAATTACATTTCATTTTCTGATGTTTACAATGAAAGAATAAATCCAGAATATTTCAATGAAAAAATTGTACTAATCGGTGTAACTTCACCAGTTGAACATGATGATTACACAGTTCCTATATCAAATAAGGATATGCCCGGTGTGGAGATTCATGCAAATCTAGTTCAATCGATTCTTACACAAGATTATATCTATTATCAAGATGATTTATCTGCAATTGCTGTAATATTTTTATTTGGTATTCTTACAGGTCTTATTATTTATAAATTCAAAATACATATTGCAACAATTATTCTTGTTCTAATTGTAATAATATATGTCTTTGCATCTATATACATTTTTGATTCAGGAATCATTATGAAGATTCTTTATCCAATACTATCTATTATAATAGGTTCTTTTTCTCTTGTTGTTGTATATTATCGTACTGAGGAAAAATCAAGGAAATGGATAACCTCAGTTTTTGGAAAATATGTTTCACCTGTAGTAATTGATAATCTCATAAAAAATCCTAATCTGATAAATTTAGGCGGAGAAAAAAGAAATATAACTATTTTTTTCTCAGATATCAGAGGTTTTACTTCGATTTCAGAAAGACTTGAACCAGAAGATCTTGTTCATCTTTTAAACGAGTATTTGACAGAGATGACCTCAATTATAATTAAAGACCAAGGGTTGGTTGATAAATATATGGGAGATGCAATTATGGCATTTTGGGGTGCTCCTCTTGACCAACCTGATCATGCAAGAATTGCTTGTTCAAGCAGTCTCGAAATGATAGATAAACTAAAGGAACTTCAAAAGAAATGGAAAAACGAAGAAATTCCCTTGTTTAATATTGGAATTGGACTTAACAGTGGTAATGCTATTGTCGGTAATATGGGTTCATCTACTCGATTTGATTATACTGCAATGGGTGACAATGTAAATCTAGCATCTCGTATGGAAGGATTAAATAAACTATATGGAACAAATATTATTATTACTGAAAAAACCTATAAAATAGTAAAAGATTATTTTGAGATTAGAAAACTTGATGCTGTTAGAGTGAAAGGGAAAACTAAACCAATCCTAATATATGAATTGGTATCTGAAAAAAATAAACTCGATAAGACGGATATTGATTTTATCAGACTTTATGAAGAAGGTCTTGAGTTCTATTTTAAAAAGAAATGGAACGATGCTATTAAATCTTTTAAAGAGGCACTAAAGCTTAAGGAAGATTTTGCTTCTCATGAGTTTATTAAACGCTGTCAGAATTTTTTTAAGAATGCACCGCCTAAGGACTGGGATGGTGTTTGGGAATTAAAAACTAAATGATTTAGCTCTTTTTTCTTTTTCTTCTTATTAGAATAACCATCAGTGCAATTGCTAATAATGCAAATACTAGTTCAAAACCAGGTGCTGCTTTTTGTGTTTCATAAATTTCAATATATTTATTGTAAACAAATTCATAATATGTTATTAAACCTGTATCGAAACTAAATGCATAATCCCATTTACTGTCTCCATTACTATCTATTAGATAAGAACCACTATCAAGTTTGACTTTTGTTTTACCTTTTGTTACTGTATTATTAAATATATCAAAGGGATTTGTTCCATCCTCATCAATAATAAGACCTTTGATTTCACCATCAATAACTATTACATCAATTTGTACAGATAATGTTTTAGATATCTGGGCACTAAAGTTATCCTTAGCAGTAACTTTTAATTGATATAGTCCATAAGTTGACCATTTATGTGAAACAGTTGTAGAATTTCCACTTTCAATATAGTCTGTTGTTGTTGATGTACCATCACCCCATTCGAATGTAAATCTCAACATATCGTCTTCATCAGGGTCTGTTGCTGATACTGTGTAATTATAAAATATATTTTGCTTGCCAGTTAAAGGTCCATTTACAACTAAATTTTCTGGTGGATAATTACCAGTTGCAATTACAACATTAAATGTTTCACTATTATTTGCATTTTTATTGTCCATTACTGTTAGAGTTACTTGATAGGTTCCATTAGTTGAATAGTTATGAGTTACTACTTCTCCATAATCTTCTGTTCCATCGTCAAAACAAATCCATAATAAGGTTTACCGGCAGATGCATCTGCTACTGGTTTAAAATTATCTTCAGATGGAGGCGGTGGTGCGGGTGCTCCTTTTGTTTTAAAGTTCCAATTAGCTGATTTTGTGGCAAGTTTTGAGTCATTTGCAACAGCATACCAATAATAAGTTTTAGAATAACTTAAGCCACTCCAAATTATACTTGCATTATATCCACTTGAAACATTTGTATCTATTCCAATAAGGTTATTATTAATATCGTAAAAACTTACATTTAAATTATCTCCATCAGGATCAGAAACATTAACCTTCAAAATTGGATTAGTAATTACATTAATTTCACCATTATATGGTTTAATATTAATTGGAATATTTGGTGGATCATTTTGTGAATTAATTGTTAATGTAACTGTTGCATGACTATAAGTTCCATTAGGATCAGAAACATTGTAAATGAAACTATCGATAATTGATTCATTACCATCATGAGTATACATAAAAGAACCATCACTATTTAATGTAAAAATATCACTATGAACTGGAGCACTGATTAAATTTACGATTATTAAATCGCCATCATAATCTATATCATTATTTAAAACACCAGGGGCATGATACTGTTATGTATATTGTTGCGGTTATTGGTCCGCTTCCGTTGTCATCGGTTATTGTGTATGTGAATTGGTCTGGTCCGCAGTAGTTTTCGTTGGGTGTGTAGTAGGCGTAGTATTGATCATAGTTGGTTTGTCCGTGTGTTGCGGTTCCGACATTTGTTATTATTAGTTCGTCTCCGTCTTCGTCGTAGTCGTTGTCTAGTGCGTCTATTTGGTTGTCTGTAGAGTCTTCGTCTACAGTTTGATAATCATCTTCTGCGATTGGGTCATCGTT
>LSSG01000062.1 GCA_001595915.1 Thermoplasmatales archaeon SG8-52-3 | reverse complement strand
TTGATGTATCTATTATAACACCTAGAAGTAAGACAGTGAATTATCCATTGTTTTACAGGATTTTCGAGCGATTCCCAAATGCTTTTCCAATATTGAGACAGCTTTTAGGGCTTTAATTTAGCCCCTCTTTTTTTTAATTTTTTTTAGGGATAAATATAATTTAACAAAGTAATATTTTGAATTTTTTATAAATATTTTATTTTTTTAAAAAATTAATTATTTATAAGATTGATAATTCGTTAACTTTATATTTTAATACATTATTATATATTTTATATAAAACATTTTTATATGGAGAATGAAAATGAAAAAAATTGGAAAAATTGTGTTAAAAGCAACTATAATTCTAGCTATAGTTTTTGCTTTTGTGATGCCAGTTTCAGCAATGACTGCTCAGAGAGATATTATAAAACCCCAGATATTTGTAAACGAACCATTGAAATTATTATTATCAAGAAATCCTGGTTGGGTTGAACAAGCAACAGGATTCTGGGAACCAAGCAGAGGATTGACTCATGTTCATGCAGTAGATGAAAATATTGTATGGGCTGCTGCTTATGATGGTAGTAATCCAACTGGTCCTTGCAGGGAATTTACTAAAACTGTAAATGGTGGAGAAGAATGGTATGCAGATATCATAAGTGAAGTACCAGAACAAGGTAGAATTGCTATGATTTGTGCAATTGATGAAAACACTGCATGGATAGCAGTGCATTCTAGTGATCCTCAAGGAATTTGGAAAACAGCAGACGGTGGAAGCACTTGGGTTCGTCAAGATACAGCTGCTTATAATTCCACTGGATCATTTCCAAATGTAGTATATTTCTGGGATGAAAATAATGGTTTTTGCCAGGGTGATCCTGTCGATGGATATTATGAGTTATATACTACTACTGATGGTGGTGACAACTGGGTAAGAGTTCCAGAAGAAGACATACCTGCACCTCTAGGTTCTGGTGAATATGGTACAGTTGGATATTATGATGTTGTAGGTGACACTATTTGGTGGGGTACTCAATATACCGCTGATAGAGGTCGAGTATATAAATCAATAGATAAGGGATATCATTGGACTGTTGCTGATACTCCATTTGATGCAGGTTGTTGGGTAGATACTAGATTCAAGGATCAAAATAATGGTATTGCGATGGATAAACGAGAGTCAACAGAAGGAATTATTGCTGAAACCTCAGATGGCGGTGAAACTTGGACTATGATTGAACAAGTAGGACTTTGTTATTCAGGAGATTTTGATTATGTTCCTGGCACTGATAATATGTATATTAGCACTGGAGTATATTCAAGTGATCCAACATATCAGGGAGCATCCTATAGTGTTGATGGTGGTCATACATGGATAGAATGGACTGAGGTAGCAGGAATTCAACTTTTTGCTACATCTTGGGTAGAAGGTATAATTGGTTGGGCAGGTTCTTTCAGTCAAGATGAATACACTGGTGGAGTTTACAAATACACTCCTGGCTATGAATCCAATCTATTTTGTGAGGGTTCATTAAGATGGGAGGATGTAACTGGAGGAAGTACAGTTCAAGGAAATTTCTTAGTAAAGAACTTAGGTGATCCTGGTTCAGAACTAAATTGGGAAGTCTCAGACTACCCTGAATGGGGTGAATGGACATTTACTCCAGCAAGCGGTACTGGATTACCTCTTGGGGAGTCTACTATAGTGGACGTTGAGGTAATTATACCAGCTGAGAAAGATACAGAATTTACTGGAATTGTTACTGTTATAAACTCAGATGATTCAAGTGACTCCTGTGAAATTGATGTATATGTTTTAACACCAAGAAGTAAGAATGTTCAAAATCCATTTTTACTAAGGTTGTTTGAAACATTCCCAAATGCATTCTTAATTTTAAGAAATCTGTTAGGGTTTTAATACCCTTTTTTCTTTTAATTAAGGATTGTAAATAAGATAAATTTCACCTAACTAAATATAAATAATAAGACCCATTATTCTTTAGGGAGGTAAAATAAAATGAAAAGATTAGTATGTCTAATATTTTGTATGCTTTTGATGTGCAGCATTCCTGGTTTTGCATATAATGTAACTAACGAATCACATACTATTACAATAGATGACGATGTTCCAATATGGGAAAATGGTGATTTGTGGAGATATGAGATAAATAGATTGTATTTTTCATTAAATCAATCAGGACAAGCAATGTCTCTTGATTTATCATTAAACGAACTAATGATTAATGTAATTGGACAAACCACAACATCTTATCAAATGGGTCTTTCAGGAAATATTGCAGGAATTTTTGATTATAACGACGGTGCTGGAACAACACTTGGTGGTATCCTATTTATTACAAAAGTATCAGGAAATTTGAATATTCTTAAAGAAAATTTGGCATCAAAAGAAGCAAATATTGTTATTAAATCAATAGCATTATTACTTGAACATCCAATAATGTTACCTATACCTATTCCTGTGCCTTTAACTATTACAATAAACATAATTCAAGATGTTCCCAGACCGCTTATTGATTTTCCTCTATATGATGGAAAAGAGGGAATAATTCCTGAAACAACACTTTCTACAAACTTGAGGGTTGAATCTATTGTTCTTAAAATCCTTCATGCTTTTTTCAGTGATATTCCTGAGGAAATTTATATTGAACAGGATATCAATCTTCCAATGCTTTTATATTCTGCAAATGAGGAAGAAATATCTGTTTCAGGTGTTACTTATACAGCATATAATCTAGAATTCTTCCAGGGATTGTTGGGTTCTTTATACTATGCCCCCTCGGCTGGAAATTATATTAAAGCTGTAGCTGAGATAGACACAGGTGATATAAAATTAGAAATAGATGGAGAATTAGTAGAGACTACGTATAGTTAAAATATCCATCTTTTTTTTTTATTTTAACCTTCATCAAAGATAAATAATTCTTCTATTGTAGCATTCAAAGCCTTGGCTATATCATAAGCAAGTTTGAGAGAAGGGTTATATTTACCTTTTTCAATAAACAAGATTGTTTCTCTACGTACTCCAACTTTTCTAGCAAGATCCTCTTGTGTTAAATCATATCGAGCTCTTAGCTCCTTTATTCTTGTTTTCATATCTAGTATCCCTTCCAGGCCAAATAAATATAGGATATCATGAATGTGATTCCTCCAAATAGTACAACTGCTGCTGTTACATGATGGCCTGATAGCTCATAATCAAAGAAAATTCCAGATATTAAAGGTGCACCAACAGCACTCCAGATTGACGCTATGAATCCATAGTAACATGCTTTATAATTTGTTATTTTCAACCTTTCGTCTTGTGCAGGTAATCCTTTTTTAATATTTTTTATTCTATCCCATAGTATATAGATAGTTGATACTATCAAAATTAATACTATTAATAGAGGTAATATTTCATTTAATTCAAGATTGCCTGCATTCATTATATAAAACAAAATCGTTACTATTGCCAAAGCTGTTATTCCAATGCCTACACTTATTCCTAATTTATCTTTCATTTTTTTTACCTCCTTTTTTATTATCCATTTCTAACTTATTATTTGTTAGAAATAACATTTTATTATATATTTCTAACATTATGTGATATGTATATAACATCAAATATTTATACTTTTGGGCTAAAATTTTTATATTTTTTTTGAAAATTTCATTGTTAATAGATTTTGATATGTATTGATTATTAATTATTTATTATATTATAAATAAAATTTATAAAAATTATAAATAGTAGAAATTAAATATCATTTGAGGCTGGTAAATTTGAATGGGAGGATAGTGTCAATTTTCATATTAGTAGCTCTACTAACAAACTCTTGTTTTATTGGTGTATTATCCCAAGACAATAAAATAAATACCTTACCAGATTCTTCATTTCCCTCAGGAATAATTCCAAAGTTTTACTTTAGAGTTCTAGTCCATGGAAATGCAAGTAATGGTAGACAGTTTGGCCCTTTAGGAAATTTCGGCATAATCAAATTTAATCATGCACAGTTTGTTATAATTAGATTTTTTCCTATTAAATTAATTGTAAATAATCTAAAAAATGTAACTGCATTTATTTATGGGATAAATCAAGAACTCCCTAAAGGATCTTTTGATTTTGATGAAGAATGGATTTTATTTGCTTTTGTTTTTGAAAGAATATAATTTTTTTTAAAAAAAGGAAAAAGAGAGATTTTTTATTTTAAATCTCTAATAGTGTTCTGAGAATTATAAAGGTATTTGGAAAACGTTCGAATATCCTCAGAAACATCGGATAATATGCTGATCTAGCTCTTGGGATAGCAACTCCAAACGTTGTTGTTTCGCTTTCATATTCTTCTGCAGTGCCACATTCTTTTGCATATGCTTTTATTTCGTATTTTCCTTGTTTTTCATATGTATGAGATGCATTAACTGGTGTACATGATGGAAAACAATCTGTTTCTTCTGATGAACCATCTCCCCAATTAATGAAATATTTTACTTCATCACCGTTAGGATCTTGAGAATGAAAAGTCCAGGTTAATTCTTCTTTTGCTGGTCCTTCAAGAGGTCCATCAATATCTGGTGCTTCCGGTGGTGCATTTGGTGCTCCATAAGGAATAGCAAAGCAGGCAATTTCAGAAGGAACGCCATTTACTCCAATTGGAAAATCACCAATATATGTATAATGACCATCGTTTAAATCAAGTGTGCCTAATGCTCCACCACCATTACTGCTTCCCTTATATCCAGTACTATATAATATATCATGGTCTTTATCATATGCAATATCTTGAGCATAGTTTAGGTTAATACCAATTGGTCCAATCAATGTAGCCGTACCAGTTGCAGGATCTATATCATAAAGAGAGTCTGTTCCAAGGTCTTCACCATAAATTTTACCATTACTATCACATGCAATACCAATCATTAATCCACCAGTACCAAATGGACCAACTGTTGTTGCATCACCTGTATCTTTATTTATTATGAAAAGGTCAGTACTTCCACATCCGTATAAAGTATCTGTTGAAGGATCATACGCAAGACCATTCAAACCAACGCCAGCATTTCCAACTAGATTCATAGCACCTGTTTCTTCATCTATTTGCCAGATATTGCTATCTTCTACTGCACTATATTCACAGCCCCACCAAATATTATCTTCAAAATCACCTGAAAAACATCCTCCTCCAAGGAAATCTACAGAAGATATATCTGCAATGTGAGTGAAGTCATCTGGAGTATCTGAATAGAACCATGCAAGATTGTCATTTGGGTCATTATGAAGATTGGATGCATAACAAGTAATTTTTTGCAAAATACCAATTTCGTTTACTTCATTGTTATAATTAAAATTTTCCGAATAATCTAGGTCTGCTGTATCAGGTTCTTCTGTTAGATTTTTTTCAACAGTGTTTGCAATTGTAACACTTGATGATAAAATCAACAAAAAAGATATAATGAAAATACCAGCTCCTATTAATTTATTTTTTTTACTTTTCATATTCTTACCTCCGCTCTTATTAAAAGATGTTATTAAATGAATATTATTATTAATATTTAATAATTCCGCTTAATAAACATACCAAATTATTAATATATATTAAAGAATTTTAAATATCCTTTTTTGTTTAGGTATCATATGAATACAAAAATTGTTGAAAAATTAGCTGATAAAACAATTTCAAAAGAAGAACTTTTTAAAAAAGTAAAAAATAATTATGATTTAATTCCAGAAATAATTAATGGAATGACATCGTCAAAAGCAGCTGTTAGATATGGATGTGGAAAGGTTTTAATGGATATAAGTAAAGAGAATCCAGAAAAACTATATCCACACATGGATTTTTTCATCAACCTTTTAGATAGTCAATATAGAATTCTTATTTGGCAATCAATGGCAATTATTGCCAATTTAACGAGAATTGATAAGAATAATAAGTTTGAGAAAATTTTTGAAAAATATTTTAGTTTTATTGATAATGATTATATGGTCACGGTAGCAAATGTAGTGGGTCATTCAGGTAAAATTGGCATAGCAAAACCTCATCTTATAAATAAAATTACAAATGAACTTTTAAAAGTTGAAAAGATCAAAACAACACCCCATCTTACATTAGAATGCAAAAAGGTTATTGCAGAACAAGCAATCGAATCATTTGATATGTTTTTTGAAAAGGTTGAAAATAAAAAAGAAGTTTTTTCATTTGTAGAAAAACAGCGTAATAGTTCCAGAAAAACATTGAAAATTAAAGCTGAAGAATTCTTAAAAAAATGGAATAATTAAATACTAATTAGATTGTATTATTGTTTGTTTAGTAAAATAGTATCAAGACTTTCATTTGTAAGAGTTAATTCAGTATTGTTGTTAGAAAATTCATATCTATAGTAGATAGCATACTCTTTTGGTAATTCTGGTAACATTAGTTTTAAGTATTTATCATCAACATCAAAAGTAAACCAGTGAATATGAGCATTCTCATCTTCCTGCTTTGCAGTATTATCTTCAAAAAATGTTAGTGATATATTATTTGAAACGTTTTCAAAAAAAGAAGTGCCTATCCAGCTACCTAAAAATTTGTTTTTAAAATTTGTTTTATCAGAACTTTCAAAACATCCACTTAAACAAACAATTATAAAAAAATAAGTTAAGCAAATTACAATTAGTTTTTTTCTCATTTTTTCACCATTCTAAACACTATTCAAATAATATTATATTGTAATTATGGATTTTTTCTTTTATTGTTATTAATTATTTAATGTTATTCCTTTATAATTATTAGGTATTATCTTACATAAATTAAAGCATTCTCAGTAAAACCACTTACATCCTGGGCTCTTTTATCAGGAAAAATCTCGACTTTTAGTTTTCTATCTTCGTTTAATTGAAATAAAACAACTCCATGAACATTATCATAATTTTCAATTTTTAGACCTTTAACAAGACTTTCTCTATCCCATCTAATACTTGCATTGTAAAAGTCATAATCAACAAGCTCATACTTGACAAGACCTGATTCAATGCTAATATTTGCAGGGTCTGGTTTATTTTCTTTCACTGCAAATTGTCTTGGCTCATTCTGATATGAACCAAAGGAAACTATAACATGATCTGGATCTACACTATTATACGAAATTGCAAGATGACCTATCCAATAATTTTCTGGTTCAAGCCCACCATAACCATTTGTTCCTTCTAAAAACCAATTACCGACTAACCTTCCATCAATATCATGATCAATTTTTCCACCGAAAGGTGTTTCAGACCTTAGGCATTTATCAATTAATTGAGTTTTTATTTTATTATTAAAATAATCAAAAGGATCAGGAGTGTGAATTTTCCATGGTTCTGCTTCATAACTTTCTGGGTTTACAAATCCAGGTAGTATAATATTATAATCAACGATATTGTAATCAACAGAACCACTATAGTTACCAATAATTTCCCCTGCTGAAACAGGGATATTTACACTTATATATCCTCCATCAGGAGGTGCAAACTGTACGATTTTGTCTGATAGATTATCAACATGAATAAAAACACTTGAGACCATATCAGTATGTTGAATTACTATTCTATAATCATCCATAACACTATCAAATGATCCCATATGTTGAATATTTGTAATTGTTCCTTCACCAGGTGAGTATACATCAATTTTCATTTCTTGACCTTCAAAAAAATCAGTTGATGGATAATATTGGTGATCAATCGGTGTCACATGGTTTCCAATCATACTTCCCATTGGTTCTATGAAAGCAACTTTACTTAAATCAACAGGAGGATAGTTAAAAAAATCATTACCATTTTCAGATGTTACATTTTCAATTGATGTTTCATTTTCTGTACATCCATTCATCGATAAAATTATAAAAATCAATAATATCATAATTATCAGAAATTTTTTATTCATTCCCATCTCCTGGAGGTTTTAAAACAGATTCTGCTTTTGGTATATATATTTGTTTAAAATAAGGTTTAAATTTGAGTTGAGATTTTTAAAAAATATTTTGAAGAACTTGAATTAAATATTTTAAAAAAGGATGTGTATCTAACCAGTCATAGATTCTACCTTGATATGTTCTGGGAATAATTACTTCTAGAGTAGTCCATGGGCTTAAAAGGTTATTTTCATCTTTTACACGTGCTTTAATTTCATAGGTTTTATTTATTTTCCAAGTGTGACTTAGTTCAATTTCATGACCTGATGGATATGGACCTAGCCATCCGCTATTTGTTCCATCACCCCAATCGATATAGTAATAAATTTCATCATTTTCAGAATCATTTGATTTAAAGATATAATTATAATTTGTTCTTACTTTTCCATTAATTGGACCATTTATCTCTGGAGATTTTGGATTGTCATTATTTATTATAAATAAAGTAGGATCTCCACAAACCACCATTCCATAATACCATTCTTTTTCCCACAAAACATAAGGCGCTTGTGCATCAAACCACTCTTTGAATGCATCTCCAATAGTTTTATGTTCACTTAATGGTTTATTGAAATCATCAAAATTAAGCATACTTCCACTTTTTGAAGAAGCTATTGTAATAAGTGAATAATCAGTATTAAATATATATGCGCCAGCTAGATAGTTTTCATCTGTAAAACGCCCTGGCCCACATGCAAATAGATTATAAAACAATACTGGAGGATTATGTTTTTGAATATCTTCTGAAAGGACCCAACCACCATAGTTAAAGTATTCCCCAAGATTAAATGGACAACCGTTTCCAATACCACTTTCCCAGGTGTTGAAAGGTGCAAGGTCTCCTTCACTAGGAGTTGTATTTTCTTCACCACCTAGATAATCTTCTGAAAGTCTAGTTGATAAATCAGGATTAAAATATGGACCATTAATCAGCCATTTTCCAATATAAGATATTGGAGCAGGTGGAGGATCATAAGTCAATCCTTCAACAGGACTTCCATCATTTTTACAAAAACGAGCACTAAAACCATGGTCACCCATCCATTCTGAAATTTTAATTAATAATCTGTTTTCTCCTGGTTCAAGCGTGATATTTATCTTTGTCATATCAGCTTCAAAACCACCATATCTATTGTCATATAACACTTCATTACCATTTAACCAAACACGTGCACCATCATCATATCCTAGCCATAACTGACAGGATGAACTTGTAATAGTATTAACTCTAGCAAAAGCATAGCAAACCCCAAAATCTGCATTATCACAATGGTCACTCAAATCAATATAAGGATTCCCAGAATCATAACAGGTCCAGGTATTTTCCCCCATAACCTCGCCTTCTTCTGGATTGATACTATCTTCATCTACACCAAGATAATTAGTTGTTAAATAATACCAGAAGTTATCAGAAATGTCTTGATGAAAACCATTTAATAACCAACTTCTAATAAATTTAGCTTCTCCATCATAAAAGTCTGGATCATTTATTTGATATTCAAGATCATCAAATGTATTGTAGTTTAAATCTGTTAAACGAACTGAAAAATAGTAAGTACCTCCTTCTTGACTAATTTTACACAATAAATTGTTCCACCCTTCATTTAATCTTACTTCAACTTCAAAATTATCAGGATTCCACTCACCATATCTATCATTTGTATAAACATTTTCAGAGTTTAACCAGATTTTGATACCATCATCACATCCCATTAGAAGTTTTGCATAACGAGTTGTTGGACTATAGATATATGTATGAGCATAACTTGCAGATTCAGTTGGACGCGTACCAAAATGATGTCCTCCAGAATAACTATGGGCTCCGACTTGTACAAAATGTGGTCCTTGATCAAGTTGTTCTAAATATCCCATTGCTGTAGTATTGTAACCCGAATCAAAACGAGTTACATTTTGTCCATATATATATCGTAGGTAAACATCCATATTAAACCAATCTTCATCAATATATTCAAGACTCTTCCAGTTTTGAGTAAGGTCACCTGTACGATAAGCATGAACTTTTGAAAAATAATCGTTGATCATATTTTCTTCTGTTTCATAATTTAAGGATTTTGCATAGATTCTACCTACAAAGACTTCTGGACCCATGTCTCCATTACCTTCAGTATGTATCTCGTAGTCGCCATCGGTATCTTGATCCTCCCAATTACCGTCTAAGTCCATATAAAATAGATCACAAGGAAAAACAGAACCAGACACTTCAGCCCATGCAGCTATAATATCACCGATAAAAACAAAACCTTCACAACCAGTATAATACCTATCTTTTACCCACTGTTTGATATCCTCTGCAGATCCGCCAAGGATTTTATCTAGATAAACAAAATAACCTTGTGCTTGAAGATCTGATATATATTCATTGATAGCTGATTTTATGTTTAGATATAATAATTGATCAACAAGAAGTGAAATTGACTTACTTGAAGTTATAGTATAGGGCTCATAATGTTTAGATTCAAAAAATACTATTGGTTTGTTGGGATGCTCCAATAAATAATCCTCATAAGTCCCTGGTAATTCTCCATTTGGAGAATACCATTGTAATTTGGATAATAACCTTCCATCTTGTTTAATGGGAATTGTATTTTCTGTATTAGCAACCAAACTCGTTGGTGTAACAAATAAAAGAATTATTACAAATACTAAAGATAATTTAAGAGCATTATTCATATATATTCACTTCAATACTATTTTATGGATATCCACCTGTCTTTAAAGAAGGATCTCCAATTAATATGAATTCCTCAAGAGTAATACAATCCTCAAATACATAATTAATATAATCATTCTGGGATTTTACAAGCATTTCTGATACTGTAATTCCTTCTTCATAGTTCATAAAAAAGTGTAGGTTTAAATAACCAGCACCACCATTGACACCATGCCAATCAACGTCTGTAAAGGCAACACGAGTAGCACCAATTGAGGCAATAGCACCTCCAAAGGGTTTTTTAACAATACTATAAGCAAAACCTGGGAATTTAACAATATTTAATATCTTATGGTCCAAGGTTGCAGTATCACATGCATCAAAAAATATAATTGGTAATTTATTACCATTAGACATACCGGGAAGGTACCAAGTGAAATATTCAATTCTTCTCTCAACATTTGGTGGAGAAGTACCAAAACCGTGAATATAGCCATGACCTGAATAACTAATAAATCCAGCACCTTTTCTAGCTTCAGAATTAATATTAATTGGGTTGAAAGTATTTTCAGAAGTCCATAGAAATACTGGATTAAAATCAGTCATTTCTTCAGCAATTAGACTAGTTACATATTCTCCTTCAATTATTCCATGATTGGGAAAAGTATCACCACCAAGTAGCAAAATTCTATTAAACCAATCTGACCCATAAGCATTATTTTCATAATTAATTATTTTTTTAATTATAATATTTAAATCAAGATTATTTCTGCAAGGAATTCGTCCCAAATAAACATCAGCATAAAGATCAACATCATCAATGTTACCGTCATCCCAGTTATATTCACCAAAAATGTCATTATCATTTGAATCCCACGTACAGAAATCTCCATATTCATCATAAAAATCAGAATAATATAGGTCCGTTGGGAGGTCCATTGATGAATGTTGCCAACCAATAGCTGTATGTCTGATTGGTACATATTCAGGACTACCGACTATAAGAACATATGAAATATTAAAATTCTCATGAGCATATTTAATGTAGTTTTTGATTTGTTCAGGTTTGTCTCTACCAGAAAACTCTGTATATATCTCTTCTACATCTTTGAAATAGGAATTGATGCCGTGACTATTTTTATGATCAATAAATTTCTGAAGAGTTGAAGAAAAAGTTTTAGATGAGATTATCACAAGATCATAATTTGTACTAGCAGTACTTTTATAATTTCCCTCCTCATAAGATATAGAAATTTCAAGATTATCACAATAATATAAGATATTTTCAGCTTGATTATACCATAAAGGATAACACTGTACTGTTAAAAATAAAACATTTTCATTATTTGATATCCCACTTCCAGTCCTATAATTAAATTCAACCTGTGGAAACCTTTCAGAATTAATGTAAATCTCATTATCTTGTTCTAAATTTTCATTTAAACCTAATGGTGTTGGATTTTCATTAAGTTTAATTGGTTTTGATAATAAAATTTCATTTCTTCCTTTATAAATTACTTCAACATTTTTAATTTTTGATCTAAAAGGTAGAGTATAAACTTTTGTTACTATAGGAATCATAGGACTTTTTGGTTCTAAAATATAAGAATTTTCTTCTTTAAAAGTTATAGATAAAAACTCATTTTCACTAATAATTTCTGGTTTTGAAATTAGTAATGATTCACTTATTACTTTTTCATCTGAATTAATAGATGTCTGTATAGCAATTGCTCCAATTGTACTAAATATTAAGATTTGAAGTATTAGTATTGTAAATATCTTCTTCATATTTTAACTCCTTTAATTATTAGATATTATATAATCAATATTTAAATGTTAACGATAGTTAATTTTTAAAATATTTTACAATAATTTATATTTTGTATTTTTACAATTTTCCCTTCATAATATTAAAAAATCTGATTAGCTCTAAAATCATATTTCTATTACGGACAATATTTCTACTTGTTGAAATTTTAACTTTTATACTTGCTATACCACTTTCTTCACCAAATATATCTGATGCTTTTACAGTTATTGTATAGGTTCCATTCTCAGTCCAAGTATGTGATATTATTACCTCCTCACCAGATGGATAGGGTCCAATACATACCTGGCCTGTGTCATCTCCCCAGTCGTAACAATATACAATATCATTTGATTCTGGATCTGTAGATACAATAGTATATTCAAGCTCTATACCTGGTTTTCCTATGGTAGGTCCATTTATATCAGGTGTTTCTGGAGGTGAATTTCCAGAAATAACTAATAAATTTTCTTCAAATTCATTTATTTTTAAATAAATAAAGCATGGATTTTTTTCATTATATAATTGACTTGCACTTGCTGTACTAGAAAAAATAAAAATTACTATAATTAATAGAATAATTTTTTTTTGAATAAATAAACCCTTCATATTATTTCTCTCAATTTAACAATTGTTTATTGCTATATTAATTTAATCCCTCTTATATATATCTTTTTAAATTTTATATTAAAACGAAGTTTTTTATATTTAATAAATCATTACATTAACAACCGTTAATTTAGGGGGAGTATATAATTGATAAAAAAAATATTTAACACATTAGTTGTAGGAATTGTTTTATTGATGCTTGGAAATGTGACTTTTGCTGCTGCCTATTCAAATGAAATGTTAAGAGACTCAAATGAATTTATCAAAAATAATGATGATATAGAACCATTAATGGCTCCAGATTGGTATGATAAACCGGCTTCTTATGATGAACTTGTGAGTTGGTATCTAGATTTAGAATCAGATTATCCAGATTATTTAGAAGTTTTTAAGGCAAATGAACTTTATGATACGGGTGTCGTAACCGGTGGATATGATGTATATTATGTAAGAATAACAAATGAAGCTCTTGGTTTACATAAACCAGAGGTTCTATTTTTAGGAAATCCTCATGGTGATGAGGTTGTAGGTTGTGTAGGTCTATATTGGTTTACTGATTGGTTAATGCGAATGGCTTTTACAGGTGAAAAAAATGATGAATTTTCAAAGGAATATTTGCAATGGATAATTGATAATAGAGAAATATACATTGAAGTACTTCATAATCCTTATGGATATGACCATGGGCCTCAACGCTATGATGGAAATGGTTGGGATTTGAATAGAGAAGCCGATATGGATGGTCCAGGTTCACCAACTGGTGGAATTTGGGCTAGTGTCCAAGGGAAAACTTTAGTTGAATTCATTAATAATCATTTATGTAGAATTGGTTGCGATTTTCATGCTGGAGTTAGAATGCTCCTTTATCCATGGGGATCAACTCATAGCAGTGTAATTGGTACAAGTCCAATTTCAGGATATTCCTATGATTATGCGCCTCCTGATTTTTATTTTTATGATACTTCTAGTCTAAGAGTGGGTGCCTTTATGGGAAACTATGGAGGAGAGCTAGATGAAAACAACATTGGAACTATTCCTGGAACAGTAGGATATGCAGTTCAAGGAGGAATTGGACCTTGGGCTTATGGTGCAGATGTTGATAAAAATCCAGTGGAGGATCCTTATGTTCAAGGAAATTATCCAGGTGCTGGTCTATTATGGCTTTCACCAGAAATGTCACAAATAAAAAATGTACCTGAGAGTGATTTTGGAAATGATACAGTTGATAGATATGGAGCAGAAGTAAGATGGTTTGTTTTACATCAAACCGATCTTGCACAGCCATATGTTAGTTGGCATCCAAGTACAATAGATAATAATTCTGTAGTACCACCTGGAACAACAGTTCCATTAAAATGGCAAGTTAATGGAAGTATGGTTGTTGATCATACATATATTCAATGGGGAACAGATCCTGATCCAATAAATAATTATGAACATACAACATCTGATAATGATGAATATGCTGGAAAATATATTGGAGGAACTGGTTGGGATGGTGCAGATAGTGGATCTACTAATGGTGTAATATATGATGGTAATTTGTATATAAATACGCCAGGAGATTATTATTTTGTAGCAAAAGCTCAAGTTGATCAAGTTTATTCAGATGTTCTCCGACCAGATGTTTATGGAGATAATCCTTATTTACGTCTTATAAAAGAAAGAACAAATGATTCATATTATGAAGTCCTTGAAGGAACTGATGGTACTGAGGAAATATTTGGTCAAACTTGGTGGTATTCTGATATTATTCATGTATCAGTTGTTAATGATGCACCAAATAAACCATCAAAACCAGATGGTCCTAAAAATGGAAAAGTAGGAACAGAATATACTTATTCAACAAAAACATTTGATGATAATGGTGATAAAGTATATTACCAATGGGATTGGGATGATGGAACGACTTCCGATTGGGTAGGTCCATATTTTTCTGGTGAGACTATCCAAGTTTCACATACATGGACCACAGGAGGAAATTATCAAGTAAAAGTAAAATCAAAGGATGTCCATGAATACGAAAGTGATTGGTCTGATTCCTTATCTGTTTCAATGCCAAGATATCGGATTGATTTTAGATCTATAATATTAAGATTGTTTGAACAACTTCAACAAACTTTTCCAATATTTAATTACTTGTTTAATGTCTGAATAAATAACTAATAAATCTTATATAAGATAAAAATAATAAAAAGTGCTCAGGAGATTAAAATATGAAAAAAATATTATTAGTTGGAATAGTTTTTTTTGTAATTTCAGCAAGTATTTATGCATCTGCACATGTCCCCTATTTCGAACATAGAGATTTTTCAGAAGAAAAACCATTTATTGTAAGAAAAATGATTCTTCAATCAAAAGCAATTTATTCTTGGCTTGAAAATGATGGAGTAAATCCTTGTGAGGATATCGATGTCTATAAATTAAATATTAAACGTCCGGTAAGTTTGTATCTTGAATTAATAGTTCCTGTTGTTGATGATATTTATGAAGATTTTGTCCCATGGTATGCACTAGTCGGTCCTGGTTTACCAGATCCAGGTCAAATTCTACCATTTGATATTCCAGATGGATATGGAGCAATTGTTATGGAAAATGTTGAACCTGGTACGCCTCGTGAAACCTTCTATGAACCTTTTGGGAACAAATCATATTATGAAGGTCCAAAATTTAAAGAAAAATTAAATGAAACAGGTATTTACTATGTTTATTGCTGGGATCCTCATAAACAAGGTGGAGATTATACTATAGTAATTGGTGATTTAGAGATATGGGGTCCTTTGGATATCATTAGAGCCTTAATTTATACTCCTATGATTAGACGTGGTTTAGAACTTCATTTACAGTGATAATATATTAATCAAGTATCTGGTGAAAAAAAATGAAGAATCATTTTATTAAAAGAAGTGTAATAATTACATTAATTTTTATTTTAATATTTTCAACTGTATCATCATTTGCTATAAGTAAAAATGTCGATTTAAATAATCATAATAAAAACAAAATAATGGTTACATTTATTGAAAAATCCAATGGACTTAATAATCCAGAAAAAGAAGGAGGAAAAACTGAATTAGAACTTGCAGATATAAATCAGGATGGACACTTAGATATTATATGTGTAGGTGATCATGGTTCACCTTATGTTAATAGTCAGCAGCATGGAATCATGGTTTGGTTTGGAGATGGGATAGATACTTGGTCAGTTAATCAGGTAGGCAATTTCGGTTATGGAGGTTGCGAAGCAGGGGATCTTAACTTAGATGGATATTTAGATATAGTTTGGGGTGTACATCATAATTGGGGAGCATCTGGATTTGGTGACACCTTAATTGGTGCTGCTTTGGGAGATGGAACAGCTGCAAATTGGATACCATGGGCTGAAGGACTTGGAACAAGTGGTGAGGACTATGGTATGTTTGCAACAGATCTTGCTGATTTTGATTGCAATGGTCTTCTTGATATTATTTCTCAATCATTTGGTTGTTGTAATGGATATCATATGTATGAAAATCATGGAGACGGTACATGGAGCCATGAATGGTCTGTAACTGGTGGAAATACCTTTAGTAATATCGAGATAGGTGACTTTAATTCTGATGGTTATCTAGATTTTGTGGGAACTCGCGAGGGAACATATGTATATTTGGGGGATGGTTCTTTAGGTTTTACTCTCACACAAAACGGTCTTCCAACATCAGGTTGGAGAGGTATTGATGTTGGAGATATGAATAATGATGGATATGATGATTTAGTTGTTGGTTTTTCCACTACTGGAGTTAAATGTTACACTTATAATAATCAAAACAACGATTGGGATTCAACATCAGGTGGATTACCCGCATCAGGAACCTATTATCCTCAATTTGGAGATATTAATGGAGATGGATATCTTGATATTGTAGCTTACACTAGCACTATAGGTTATTTATATATTGGAGATGGTGCTGGTAATTGGGATTCTGATGCAACCTTTTCAATGCCTTCTAATGGGGATTACTCAGCCTTTGTTGTAGATGGAGATTTTGACCATGATGGCCGCGAGGACATTGTTATACAAGCTGAAGAGGGGGATTGGATTTCTTATCAAAATATACTAAAAGCATTCTCTCCTTATCAAGAACCATCTGAATTGTCTGTATTAGTTCAAAGTCCTAATGGTGGAGAAACATTAAGAAGTGGCTCTATTCGTAAAATTCGTTGGCTTTCAGCAGTCCCTTCAGCGCAAGAGAATTCAAAAGTTGATATACAGATATCACTTAATGGAGAATCTGGTCCTTGGTGTACCATTGTCTCGGAAATTCCAAACAATGGTTGTTATCAATGGTTGGTTGATGCAGGAGGATCGGTTGATTGTAGGATAAGATTAATAGTTTCAACATCGTCAAATACTGTTTCTGCTATTTCTTCATCTGAATTTACAATTATTGGTTTTAATGTTTTTGCAAATGGACCATATTATGGAGAGATTGATTTACCTGTTCAATTTACAGGTTTAGCAGAAAATGGAACACCACCATATGAATATAGTTGGGATTTTGGTGATGGTAACACATCAGATGAACAAAATCCAACTCATACTTATAATGAAAATGGTAACTATACAGTTACTTTATCTGTAACAGATGGAAATGATATAACAATTCGTGATTCAACTTGGGTTTTAATTGGTGGTGATAATAATCCTCCAAAAGCTCCAATAATCAAAGGACCGGCTACAGGAAAAATTGGAATCGACTATAATTATTCCTTTAATTCTACAGATGATGAAGGTGATGAACTTTATTATCTTATTGACTGGGGTGATGGAATTGAGCAAGTTACTGGTGTTTATCCACAAGGTACTGAAGCAATGGTCTCTCATTCCTGGTCTAAAAAAGGAACTTTTATAATAACTTCTCAGGCTGTAGATCAATGGGGGTCAATGAGTGATTTTGGTTCTTATACTGTAGAAATCCCAAGAGAAAGAAATATTGTTAAAACAATATTTTTTAGATTAATAAAAGACGGATTTGTATTAAATAAACTATCAGAAATATTAAATAATATATTTCAAATAAATAATTATCAAGGTGTTAAGCAATGAAAAAACTAATAATTCTAATAATTTCATTACTTGTATTTTTACAGTTCTACCCTGTTAGTGCTGAAACTATAGATAAAACAGTTGATAAATTAGGTTATCCTTCAAATTTTTCCTGGCAGAATATCGACGGGATTGATTATACAACGCCTATCAAAGATCAATCTCCTGCACCAACTTGTGAAGCATATGCATTGGTTGCAGCTCTAGAAACTATTATGCAATATCAGACGGGAGATTTATATGAACCTGACCTTTCAGAGTGTCACCTTTATTTTTATGCAGGAGGAACATATGAATCAGGTTATGTTAATCTTATTGATGCAGCAAACTACTTAAAAAATATCGGTGTGCCTGATGAAGGATGTTTTCCAGATCCCCATAGAGCATTTGATTATCCTTTTGAAAGTCTTGAGGGCTGGGAAAACAGGACAGTAAAGATTCAGGATTGGGGTTGGATTGATTATGATATCAATTCAATTAAGGAAGCCTTGATTGAATATGGTCCTCTTGTTATATGCATTCGTTTTTGGCAGGATTTCTTCTATTATTCTGGTGGTGTATATACACCAACATGGGGTGGAAGAGCAGGAGGTCATGTAGTAACAATTGTAGGATATGATGATTATGATGAATGCTGGATTGTAAAGAACAGTTGGGGAACTAAATGGGGAGAAGATGGCTGGTTCAGGCTTGCTTATGATGCAAATATTTTTGCAGATTGGTATGGTCCTGGTACAGGTATTATGTATATTGATGGAGTTTATGGTAATTTAAAACCTGATGTACCTAAAGTATATATTGAAAAGCCCATAATTAAACATACATATCTTTTCGGCTTTCAACTGCCAACAATACTAAAGAATCTAGATATACAAGTTGCTGCTCCAAGAATTATCGGGAAAATGAATCTTGAAATTAATGTAGACAATTCAAATAAGGTGGAATTTTATGTTGATGAAGAACTTGTTCATACCGATTATGAGGAACCATTTGAATGGGTAATTGATATGAATTCTGGTTTACATATAATCGAGACTTTTGCATATAATGATAATAATGTTTCAAAGGATTCAAGAGATATTTATAAATTTTTATAATATATTATAAGTTACTCGCCTCCAAAATTTACATGAACATAAAATAGATAAATAAATCCACCTTTATTTACTGTATCTGAACATTCAGGAACCTCAATAGTTACAGTTATATCTGTTTCTCCATATCCAATAATTAAACCTGATTTTATTGTTGCTTCTTCACAAGCTGGTATGTCTATTTCTCCTGAAGATTTCTTTCCAATAAATGCACCACCATTAAGATCAATATTCCACTTTATACATGATAAGTCTTGATTACCATTGTTTTTTAATACTGCTTTTAATTTGAAAAATCCACCTTGGACTGACTGAATTTCAATTAATGGTATAATTTCAATAATAAAAGGATTTGACCAATCACTTTCTGAATTATCATCCTTTGATTTTGCAACAATTTCAAATTCACCAATTTCCTCCCATATATGGCTTACCGTAACAACTTCACCAGATAAATAAGGTCCAATCCATTCTCCAGAAGTTCCATCTCCCCAATCAATAAAATAATAGATGTCATCGTTATCTGGATCTTCTGATTCTACCGTAAAGTCATAAGATACACCTGTAGTTCCATTTGTTGGACCCCCAATTATGGGTTTATCTGGAGCCTGATTTGAATTCATAACTGCTTCATATGCATCTATCATACCCCAACCATAAGAGTTATCTTCACCTGCGTCTCCTAGGTCATATGCTGTTTGGAAAATAATTTCTTTAATTGCCTCAACACTCATATTTGGAGCTGCTTGACGCATTAATGCAACAACACCATTGACATGTGGTGAGGCCATTGAGGTACCACTCATTGAACTATAACCGCCACCAGGAACTGAAGATCTTACACTAACTCCAGGTGCTGCAATATCTGGTTTTATTGCTTCATCACCAGTTGGTGTACAATATGTTGGACCCCTTGATGAGAAATCTGCTATTGACCATTCTGGATTATTTGCATCAACAGCTGCCACAGCAAAGCATCTATAATCATCAGTCGCTCTATCGGCTGGTCTGCGTAAACCTTCATAAGCTTCATTTCCAGCTGAGAATATTATTACAATTCCAGCTGCTTCACAGGCATCAAGATATGACCAGAATGTCTCATCACAATCCGGAACTCCAAATGCATCAGATAATCCCCATGAATTTGAGCAGGCATCCGGAACGTCCCAATTTGTTGAGGGATCTCCATCTGGATCTGCTAACCATTCAAATGATTCTATCATATCTGAAACAAATTGAGAAACATCATCATAATCCCAACCTGCAGAAATCCATAAAGCACCTGGTGCAACACCGATTTGATCACCTGGATCGCCACCACAAACAGTTCCCATTGTATGAGTACCATGGTTGCCATAATCAAAAGGAAAATCATTTTGACCAGCATATGAATCAAGCCATGCCCATTCTGGATGACCTTCATATCTAGGATCTGCAACACCTGCCCATCGACTAGCAAGAGCAGGATGATTACCATCAACTCCAGTATCAATAGTTGCTACTAGTACTCCTTCACCAGTAATGCCCATATCCCAAACCTCGGGAGCCCTTATTTCTTCTAAACCAATTTCAACTTCCCTATTAAAGTCTGGTCCGTCCCCCATATTTTGCTCTACAGGTTCAATAAGTTCAACTAAATAATTTGGATAAACCTTTAAAACATCATCACGTTTATTGATTTGATCAATAATATATTGATAAGTATCAACCCTAATAATATTTCTAATCCAAAAATTTTGATATTCTTTTACTAGATCTTGACTTTTAAGTTCATCAAGATACTCAATTATTTCAGTTTGTGATTCAGAAGCAGTATTTTGAAGTTCAACAACTACAGTCTCATGACGAAGTCGTAATGACGCTCTCTGTTCATCCATTTGATTTGTTATTGAATCAAGATTAACCTGATCTTTTAAATAAACTAAAACTGAAACAATTTCTTCATTGTTAACTTCAATTTTATCAGCAAAACTAGAAGCATTTGATAATACCAAGCCTATAACTATTAAAATTGCTGTTAAATAATAGCGTTTTTTTATTTTCATTTCGTTACCTCCCTATACAATTACATTAGACATTAAATATTTAAATGTTTTACATTCTGTTTAAATACTGATATAAAAACAATATTAAAAATAGTATGAAATTGAATAAAATTTATAATTATTTAAAATTTGAGTTAAAATTTTTATAATTAAAAATTATAATATACTAAAATCAATTTTATGATATTAGGTAAAAATGAGTGTTGAAGAGTATTTTCAGATTATTTCAAAAGAAAATCCACTGGATTTTCTATCAAAACATATTTGCCCTTATCTAGTGGGAACACAATGGGATCTTATTAGAAAATGTGCACTTTTATTAGGGGTGACTAATGACAGGCCAAATATGAGAATGAGACTTCATATATTGCTCTGTGGTGGACCTGGAACTGGAAAATCTGAATTTTTAGGTTGGTGGCAACAAAAAATGGATGGAATTCTGATAAACTCAGAATTAACATCTAAAACTGGTCTTGTTGGTGATGCAAGAGGAAGAACAATTCACCCAGGATTACTTGCTCAATGTAATGGCAATGTTCTTTTAGCTGATGAACTTGACAAAATGACGTTAAATGATCAAAATGGACTATTGCAAACAATGGAAGAAGGAGAGTATGTTATTACTAAAGGTAAGAATAGACAGACATTTAAAGCAGAAATTCGTGTAATTGCCTCATGTAATGATATTAATAAAATTCAGCAACCTTTAGTGGATCGTTTTGATTTTCCATTTAGAGTAGAAAGAGTCTCAAGGATGCAGAGAGCAGAGTATGTTTCTGATATTATAGATAGCTTTATGGGCAAAAATGCAAAAGATTATTCTTTGGTTGTGAAAGGATATCTAAATTGGGCTCGTACAGCAAAAACTCGTATAGATCCTATTGAAGAACCCGCAATAAAAAAAGCAATTAAGGATTACATTCTAAATGCTGATGAAAGTATTGAAGGTATATCTTATAGAAGTCTTGAATTTTCAATATTACGTATTGCTTATGCTTTAGCTTTGCTAGAAAGAAGTAAGATTCAGGAGCATCATATAAATTTTGCAATTGATTTAAAAGATAAAATTTTGAAAAACTTTTTTTATCAACATTAGTTAAAATATCTTCCAAAGTTGTTTTATATATGATAAATATTTATATTTAATAAATCGTGAGGATGCACATGGAAATTCCAATTAGTTGGTTTGATATAGAAATGATTTTTAGAATATTATTAGCAGTTGCATTAGGATCTTTGATAGGATATGAGCGTGAAATAACTCATAAACCTGCTGGATTGAGAACTCATATTTTTGTCTGTATGGGTGCTTGTCTTTTTACAATAGCGTCATTTTATTTAATAGAAGATACTACTATAGGTTCATTTGATTCAACAAGAATTGCTGCAGGAATCGTGACAGGTATAAGTTTTATTGGAGCAGGTAGCATTATTGCAAGCAAAGGGGATGTTAAGGGTGTTACTACTGCTGCAAGCCTCTGGGTTATATCTGCAATTGGTTTAATGGTTGGATTTGGAATTTATTTAATACCAATTATTGCAGCAATAATTACTTTCTTGGTATTATATCTAGGTAGAATTAAAAAGAATAGCTAGAATGAATTTCATTAATAATGAATTTTAACATTTTTTATTTTATATTAATTAAAATAGAATAAAATTTATAAACAAATTAACTATTGTTAACTAGTTTTTGGGGTTAAAAAATGAAAAACCATCATAAAAATAAATCCAATTTTTTCGTAGAATTATCAAATCGTCAAGGTATATTATTTCACCTGGCAGGAATTGCAGCAATTATTTGGTTCCTGGTTCGTGTTTTACCAAGACCGGATAGAATAAGATATCCCTGTCAACAAATGTCTATTTCAGTTGCAATAGGATATATTACCTTTTGGAGTCTACTATGGAGTGCAATATTTCATGGATTTGGTTTGTGGATTAAAAGGGCAAAATATAGAACCGCTGCTATTGCTCCTGTTATTTTGGTTGTCTTTGTATTAATCTTTTCAATTACTAGTAATGTTTATGCTGTGATTGAAACTAAAGAAGAATATAATATTTCAAGATGGGATCCAATACCAAAAGAACCAATTGGTGAACCTTATGGGTATAAACCTGGAAGAGTAGTTTGGAGTTGGGATGCTAATGCAACCGAGGAATTTTTAAATGGTTACTGGTGGGAAAATCAAAACAACAATCAAACTATAATTGATCAAATGTTTTCTTTAGGTTTAAAAACCTTAGCTGATAAAAATGATGAGTTTTCTGCATGGGATTATCTTTTTAGATATTTCAATCAAGAGCATGGCAACGGCGATATAGGTTATCAATCGGGTGAAAAGATTGCAATTAAAATCAATCTAAACAATTGCGGTTCATATACTAGTGAGGATAACCAAAGAGATGCAAGCCCACAAGTTGTAAAAGCATTACTCAGACAACTTGTTAATGTATTAAATGTTTCACAGGATGATATAATTGTTTATGATGCATCTAGACAAATGTCAAATTGGTTTTATTATCGTGTTTATTATGAGGAATATCCAGCAGATCCCTTAGTTTCTGAATTTGCAGATGTTCATTATGTTGATTCTTCCGGAGGAGCAACAGGTCGTGAAAAGGTTATAGCAAGTGGTGAAAGAATATATTTTGCAGCTGGTGACTGTGAATATTGTACACTTCCAACAATTGTTGCTGAAGCTGATTATTTGATTAATATACCATTACTGAAAAGACATCCGATAAATACTGGAGTTACACTTGCTGGTAAAAACTTTTTTGGTACTTGGATGGAAGCTGTATCAAATGTTCATTCATACCATTATCTTTCTTTTACCTTAGGAAATCCTACACCTCAAACTGATTTATTTGCTCATAAAGATATTGGGGGTAAAATTGTTTTATATATTGGTGATGGTCTTTTTGCCACACCAAATGATCATGCAATTATTGGTAAATTTCAAATGTATCCATTTAATAATGACTGGACAAACAGCCTATTTTTCTCACAAGATCCTGTAGCAATTGACTCAGTTATGTATGATTTCTTACATGCTGAAGGTACAAATCCTTGTGAAGGATCACAAAACTATTTGCATCAATCTGCAGAACCTTCATTAAATGTTTATGACCCTGAAAATGATGGAAAATTTTTATCTGATAGTTTAGGAGTTCATGAGCATTGGGATAAAAATGAAAATATTTTCTCATCTGATCGTTATTCTGGTCCAACAAACAACGGAATAGATTATATCTTTGCAGCTGGTGAAAAATTAGAAGCTGAAGCATTTGGTCCTTATTATGGACTTGTCAATGAATCTATACAATTCAATGGATATGGATTAGGTGGTTATCCACCTTATAATTGGTATTGGAATTTTGGTGATGGTGGAACATCTGATGTGCAAAATCCATTATATACTTATACAAATCAAGGTAACTTCACAGTTTCGTTGACAATCACAGATAGTATTGGTAATTCAACCAGTGATTATACTTGGTCTTGGATTCAGGATTCAAATTTTCCACCAAATGAATTAAGTGTTGAAGGTCCAAGGACAGGTAAACCAGATAATTTGTATGATTATATATTTGTAGCAAATGATCCAGAGGGTGCAAGTATTTGGTATTATATTGAATGGGGTGATGGGACAGATACAGGATGGTTAGGTCCATATGATTCTGATGAAGCAATATTATTATCTCATTCTTGGTCTGAAGAAAAAACCTATACTATTAGGTTAAAATCAAAGGATCCTTTTGATGCTGAAAGCATTTGGGAGGAAATTGAAATTAATATTCCTCGGCAAAAAAACTCATTAAACCCATTAATACTGAAATTAGAAAATCTATATCCAAATTTATTTAGATTATTATACATATTATTTTATTTCAAATAATATAATTATTAAAATTATCCTTCAAATACTGTGATACCAAAATAGGTTAAAATAAAGTATGAATATATTTAGTGATTTTTATGACAAAAAAACAATTGCCAGGAACTGAAAAAGAATGGAAAGAAATTCTCAATGATGAGGAATTTTACATATTAAGAAAAAAGGGTACAGAATCTCCCTTTAGCGGAAAATATGTTTATAATAAGGATAAAGGAATTTATGTTTGTAAAGCATGTAATAATGAACTGTTTTCATCAGATGTGAAGTTTGATTCAGGTTCAGGATGGCCAAGTTTTTGGAATGTAATTAATAAAGGAAGTGTTGAATTAAAAGAAGATAACAGTCTTGGCATGAGACGAATTGAGGTTTTATGTAAAAGATGTAAAAGTCATCTTGGACATGTTTTTGATGATGGTCCAAAACCTACTGGTAAGAGGTATTGTATAAATTCTGTAAGTCTTAATTTTAAAAATAAAAAAATCTAGAATCTACAAGAAGCTCTACCTTGTTTTTCTAGATATTTTTGATGGTATTCTTCAGCTGGATAAAACTCTTTTACAGGGGAGATTTCAGTAGCAATTGGTTTACTATATTTTTTTTGGATTTGTTTTTTTGATTTTTCTGCAAGCTTTTTTTGTTCTAAATTATGATAAAATATAACACTTCTATACTGCCTTCCAACATCTGGACCCTGCCTATTTTTTTGAGTTGGATCATGAATATCCCAAAATACTTTTAGCAATTCCTCAAACGAAATATGTTTACTATCGTATTCAATTTGTATTGCCTCAGCGTGTCCTGTTTTATCTGTACAAACTTCTTCATATGTAGGATTTTTTAAATTACCTCCCATGTATCCTACTTTTGTATTTATTACGCCTTTTATTTTTTGAAATTTTGCTTCTACTCCCCAGAAGCATCCTGCTCCAAAAGTTGCTTTTTTCATATTAATTTTCTATAAGAAAATATTCTTAATAAATTTTTATCTTGTTTAAATCTATCTAAAAATTGTTAAAATACAGTAAAAGATTTTTCAATAGTGGCAATTGTATTATTTGCACTATCAAATGCCTTTATAAAATAATTAATAGTAGTGTTTGTAGGAATCTGTCCAAGTTCCAGTCCAAATATTGGATCATTTGACTGATTTTTTAATGGATCTTCATCATGTCTTTTTTGTACAGGATTAACTGCATATCTAAACATATTGGTCGAATCTTTTTTAGTTCCATTGTCCCATATTAAAACTACTTTTTTTATTTTATATGGACTATTTTCTGAAACATTTGCAAAGATAATTATGTTACTTACATTTGTTGGATTATTTGGTTTATGATAATAACTATTTATAATTGGGCCCCAATTATGTCCGCTTTCATTTATTATAAGTGAAATTGTTACTATTGAAATACTTCCAGCAGTATCTATTGCTCTTGCTGAAATTATATGGTCTCCAATATCATAACTTCCTAAGTTCCAATCAATAGACCATTGATTTGTCGCATTAGCCTCTTTCCATTCACCATTATCAAGTGATACTTCAACCTTTTCTATTTCAAGATTATCAGAAGAATGACCATTTATTGAAATAATCCCTTTTTCTACAATCTCACCATCTAAAGGCTTATCAATTATTATTTCTGGAGGTTGCTTATCAATTAATTTTACAATAATCTCATCTAGTGCAGATAGACAATCAGCAGAAATTAAATATTCACCAGGTTCAAAATTAGATGTGTTCCATTCATATGTCCATTCATAATTGTCAATTAAAACTTCATAAGGAGTTTCATTTATATAAATAAAAATATTATCAGTTGCTATTCCATTAACAATTATTTTATCACCAATATTATAAATTGGATTATCAAAAATATCTTTATTAGGATATATAATTTTAACTTTATTTTCAGATGTTTGTGTTTCAACTATTAAAGAAAAATTCAAAATTACATTGCTATTACGAGCTCTATTTTTAAAAACAAAATACCAATCTTTTTGTTCTGCATTAACATTAAATTCACCGTATTTAGAATTTAAAAAATTAAAGCAGTTGAAATTTTTCCCCTCTTTATATTTGTTGAAATTTTCTTCATCAACAATGAAAAATTCAATTTTTCCATTCCGTTCATATAAACCTTTATCATCTATCCATAAAATACTTTCATGTAATTGATATGATTTTGTATCAAATGAAACCTTGAAGTTAACATCTCCAATTGGCATTTCAGCATCTGAATACTTGAGTTTTTTTGAAGAAAGAAAAGGTAACCAAATATTATAGGTCTTATCAATTGGGTCATTTAATGTTCGAATTTTATTGTATCTAGCAAGACCTAATGGTTTCTTTAGATTTCCATATTGTATAATAAAAATATAACTACGATTTGTACCCAGTTCAAAGCAGCATTTTCCATCGATATTTGTATAATTCCAGATACTATAGATTGGTCCATCAACTGATTCTGGAATCTTATCTATTTTTTCATAAATCTTGGTAAACAAAAATTCAATAATTTTTCCTCTTAATATCGGTGGGATTGAATCCCAAATGCTTTCAAGTCTTTGATAAAATCTGAATTTTAACCAGGTTATATCATTTGGACCCCAAACTGCAACTGTAATTCTGGCACCATCAATTGGTCTTAATAATCTATCAATTACCTCAAAACAAATTGTGTTTCTATCTTCAGAATGAATATATGTAGGAGTAACCTCAAAGATACCATCATCTCCTATCCAGGCAAAAACACTGGACATATCTTTACCCCAACCATAAGTGTAAATATCTGGAATATCTACAGTTCCACCAGTATCAGACCACCAATTATCATTCTGATGCCATCCTCTTTCATAGAACTCACGCCAAGCATGATCCTCTCCAATATTTGAAACTGCAACAGAGGGTATAAGAGAAGTTCTTTGAGCAGCAACTGCTAATTTCTGAAGCTCTCCACACCATCCATTATGTTCATGAGCAATAATTATTGGTTGACCTGGTCTATCACCAATTGCTTGTGCAGGAACTGTTTTACCGATCCAGTAACTTATTGCTTCTATTGCTGTTGGATGATTTCTGATGCTTTCTGTCCATAGACGCTGACCATATTGAGAATAAGATTTACAATCCCATAGAAACTCTATCTCTAAAAGTTTTTCTTTAAGAAGAGGATAACCTATATCATTATGATTAAATAGATAACTTCTCCAAAATTCATCATAAATATATTCAGCATTTTCACTAGCTATTTCGGGATGAACAACATACCAATAATAGATTTCAGAAGGATATTCAAATTCTTTTTCAATTTCATTTTCAAGGACCCTGTATTTTATTGTAGAATAATAGTTACCATTTCCATCATCATAATCAACAATATCTGCATATTTGATCCATTTATCATTCTCATATAAAATCATTACATTATCTTTGATTATATTAACTGGTGGAACGTTATTAATGGAAGAACAAGCTATTGAGAAAGCGATTTCATCAATATATTTTTTATTTATATCAAGAATTAAATCTGCATATTCTTCCCCATCAATTTCATGAAACTGTCTTGAAAGTCTTCTTTGTATCCATTTTGGTGATTTAGCAATTGCCTCCTTTACCTTTTCAGATAAACCATTTGTATAGGATGTAATATTTTGATCTTCTAAAGTTAAATTATTAAAATTAAATTTGATATAATAATCAGATTCTGCTTGAATTTCAATTTCTCTATTAATTTTTCCAACTATTTTTTCATTTTCTATGGTAAATTCATCTATTGTAAAGGCAGAATTAGAAATACTTGGGAGTATAATACAAATCGTAAATAATATTGTAAATATAACTTTCAATATTATATTCCCCCATTTAATAATAATACAAAGTAGGTTATATTTATAAACTATCACATAAATAAATTTTATGTATAATTGAAATAAATATTACATTTCATCAAATGGTGATTTGGCAGGTCTGCTAGTGTAAAAAATTGCTTTTGCCCAACAAGATGATTGGGGAGAGTTAAAATTGCATTTTTCTTTAATATATGTGTCTTTTTTGTGGTTATAATTAATTTGTATAAACTCAATTCCATCTTTTTTGCAGTCTATTCTGTAACTTTTTTTTCCATATTTAAGATAAAAACTTGGATAAATATTAAATCCTTCAAAAAAAATCTCATGAGCCTCGATTCCTTTTTCATCGTAAATATTCCATTGATATTTTTTTTCATTTAGTATAATATATATAATAGATTGTTTTGAAGTTCTAGCTATTGGAACAACCTTAATCCAACATTTTTCAGATCTTCTTATCATTTTGAAATCGATTTTATTTAAAGATTTATAAAATCTGCTTTCACACTCGTTCATAATTTAACCATAAATTAATCTTTTTTAAAAAGTTTAATTATTAAAACTACTTCCAATAGCCCATACTCCGTTTCGGAAACTTCCGAAAACAACAATAGGTCTATTATCTTTAATTAAAATTGTATATTGACCAAAAGCTAGATCAAATGATATAACAAGACCTTCATACAATTTTATTTTCCATAATAAAGAATTATTTGATTCAAGATCGATAGCAATTACATAATTACTGAATTTAAAAGGTTCTAGAGAAGATGCTGATATAATTAATACTGGATTAGTAGAATTTCCACATATAGTCATAACTGATGAAGGTAAATGTTTGCCATTTTCATTTACTAGTTCATCAATGTTGATTTCTTCAATAATTTCTCCGTCTTCAGTTTTAAAATGAACCAATTTTCCCCCAAAGGGGTCTATATACCAGAAACCTCCTCTAGGATCATATGCAAAAGATGCATATGTTTGTAAGGGATATTGCTTTTTCCATTCTTCTTCCCAATAATCGTTTTTATCAGATATAGCAAATATATGTATATCTCTATTTAAACTAGGTTTTTCCCTATATCCATCAAAAAATATAGTTCCATTTATTAGCGTTGGACTTGCTTGGCTTGGTCCGCCATACTCATAATACCAGGTTTCAGTAATACAATTTTCATTTATTGGATTATCAGAGTCAATGTCAACAGCATATAGCCTTGCATGATGAAGTAGAGTCGGCCATCCTAAAGGTCCTTTATATTGAGTTGAGACATAGATTCTATTTCCATTTACACAAGGAGTATTTATTGTAGAAAAAAACCCAGGGTCATCAATATTTAGTATTTTATAGATTGGATGAATTTTTTCATCTTCACCTAAAAACTTCCAACCAATTAAAGTCCCGTCGCTTATATTATAAGCATAAACAGGACCTCTATCTGTTGCAATTACTATTGTTCCATCATCTGTTATAACAGGACTAAATGGAATACCACCATATGGGATTTCTGATATCCATTCAACAATCTTACTATCATTATCACAATCAAATGTATCAACCTTTATAACGACACGGTTGTCACAAGCAATAACTTGACCATGGATATCAACCATTGGTGCTGAAAATAAGGCATAAAAATTTAACAAATCTCCAGAAGACCACAATCGGTTTCCATGATAATCATAAATTACAAGATTATCCTTTACTCCTGAAAAAGTACATGCTGCAATCTCACCATTTCCTGAAATTCCATTTCCTTTTGCACCAGCCTTTTCTCCTGAAAGTTCACTACGATGCCATAATATTTCTACATTATTTTTTGGCACCGGTAACGAAATATAATCTGAAAGAGTAGGATCGCTGTGAGCCATTCCACCTCCCCATTCAGGTAAAATAAAGTCTATTTCATTAAAAGCACTAGTAAATCCAGAAGTCAGAAGTATTAAATAAACAAATACCGAAAATATTACACTGACTCCTTTATACATAATATAACTAATTTTTATTTAGTATAAATATATTTTTATCTCATGATGTAAAAGAAAGAAATTTTTTTTTTAAATTAATCAAAGATCTAAGATCTTTATTAAAATTGGAAAATGATTAAAAAATCTTTCAAAAAACTTCACAATAAATAAATAATTAAAAAGTCTACTTTTTGGCATAGATATATCAAGATACCCCCAATCACTTTCTAGACCATATTCATCTTTGAGTTTTGCCTTAATCGTAAACTCTCCAGTTTTTTCCCAAGAATGATTTTTACAAATTTGTTCACCATTCATATATGGTCCAATCCAGTCACTATTTGTACCATCTCCCCAATCCCAGTAAACATAAATATCGTCGCCGTCTGGATCAATAATACTTGGTATACAGTAGGTGTATTCTTGACCGATTTTCCCGTTTTGTGGACCTTCTATAATTGGAATTGTTGGAGGATAATTAATATCTTCTTCAATAGTTGCAATAGTTTCATCAATTGCTTCGTTTCCATAATCGTCAGTTACTACCAATTTAACGATATAGTTTCCTTTTGTTGAATAGTTATGAATTGGATTTTGTTGGTTTGATGTTTCTCCATTACCGAAGTCCCACTGCCAAATATAATCTGGTTTTCCACCATATGCACTGCCTTTGAACTGAATAGATTCATCTTTAAGAGCAGTATAAGGACCATGTGCATCTGCATATAGTTCATTTTCACCAAATGCAAAAACCATCCCATTACCTGCACCAATAAAAACTTTACCTGCTGCAATTGCAGGAGAGGATTTCATTCCAATTTCTCCACCTATATTGTATTGCCAGACCATATCTCCAGTAAATGCATCACTACAATGAAAGTAAGCAGGAGTTCCACAACAAGGGTCATTACCATAAAAAACTTTATTGTCTGCAACAGCCGGTGATGACCATATACCATTATTTATTAGAAATTGCCAAACAAGATTACCAGTATTAGCATCTAAGCAATACAAACCTTGGCCACTTGAACCAATATAAACATTTCCATATGCAATTGCTGGTGAGGAATGAACTTCTCCTTCAGTATTATAATTCCATATTAAACTTCCATCATCTTCATCTAGACAATAAACATAATTATCATTTGATCCAAAATATACACTTCCATTGTATAAAGCAGGAGATGACCATATTCCACTAGCTGTTGAATAAGACCATATCTCACCTCCATCAACTATATCTAAACAAAAGAGATCTCCACTAAGAGAACCAAAGTATAGTCTATCATTAGAAACTGCAGGAGCAGTCCATATTACATTTCCTGCTGAAAATTCCCAAATAAAATTTCCATTATTTTCATCAAGACAATATAAAGAACCATCACTAGAACCAAAAAAGACTTTATTATTTTTTACAGTTGGAGATGATTCTATCATAAAATTTGTATCAAATGCCCATATTTTACTTCCATTATCAGCATCTAAGCAATAAAAATTTGAATCCTGAGATCCAAAAAATACTTTACCATCATTAACTGCAGAGGAACCAGTTATTTGACCTTTTGTTGAAAAGTTCCATAATTCATTTCCATTAGTCATATCAAAACAGTAGAATTTTTTATCTAATGATCCAATGAATACCTTTCCATCAACAACATTTGGTGATGAAGTTATCAGGTAATCAGTCTGATATGACCATAATAGATTTTTTGTATCAGGAGCTGAAGAAGTTGAAAAACCATTCTGATCAGCATCATCATGAAACATTGGCCACCAATCAATATCAAGAGGTTCAAATTGTAATTCAAAAGTTATATGAGTTTCAATAGATTCACTAGAAACATAGGGTATTATACTTACCATAATAAGTAAAATTGTAAAAATTATTGGAATTAATTTTTTTAAAGTTTTCATAATATTTTTTACCTCCAAAAATTATAATAGAATAATTAAAGAAAATAGAATATATGTATATAATATTAACGATTGTTAATTATTCTATTTTATATATTATTAAATTGTTGATAAATTATGCTTGAAATCTTTTGACTGCTTATTATTTGATTATTAGATGAACTTACTGGGTCCTTGATTTCGTCACAATCAAATAATCCTGCTCTGTTGTAGGCAATTGCTTTAATAATAGTATTCATTCCATTAGGAAGTTTGATTATCCATCTATATTCAGGTCCAGAACCAGAGACTGTATCTTGTAAGAGACCATTGAAATAGAATTCAACAAAGCCAATACCGCTAGTATTATCGACTGCATTTGCTATAAAAGTAAATTTCCAACCAATAATCTTGTTACCTCCAGTAATCTCATAATCTAGTGATATTTCAGGCTCTGTTTGATCCATATCGATTGTAAATGAGTTCTTTGTTGCTTCGACGTTTCCAACATAGTCAACAGCCCAGTATTCTACAAGTATGTCTTCTCCATCTTCTGTTATAACAAAACTTCCGGTGTTTCCTTCAATTATTTGCTCTGTTCCACCTTTAATTGTATATCTTATTTCTTTTACGCCAGATCTTACATCGTTTGACCATGGATCTGTTGCATTGAGTGTAACTATAACATCATCAACATACCAACCGTTTTCACCAGTTGGTTCTGCTGGATCAAGTATTGGTGGGAAATCACAATATGGTTTTGTATCGTCAACACCGATTCCCCATTTAAACTCGTTGTTCTTTAATTCATCATCTGGTTCTGCTGGTATTTGTGTATATAGACCATATCTTCCTTCATTTGCAAATGTATAACTTCCGAAATCAAGGGCTTTTGATCCACCTAGTGGTGTAAGATTTATGTTTCCGACTTCGCTTGTCCAGATTTCAGTACCGTTTTCTGGATCTGTTATAAACTCCCATAATTGGGCATAGCTTGTTAGATCCTCATAGGGGAATGTACCATAGTTCATTACAACACTTTTAATGTTTTTGTTTCCTGGTTGAATCCATGCTTTTATCCCTGGTGCTCCACCACTTTTATAAATCTTCCATGAAAGGTCATTATAATAACCTAGACTTGTACCTGGTGTCCATTTATCATAGCCGTTATATTGAGAATACCAAAAATTAACGCAATCCTTTTGTGTTGCTGTTAACCAATATGCATAAGCATCAATTATTCCTTCTGGCATGAGACCTATGAAATAATGACCTGGCATTAGAGTAACTGGTTCGAATGAAGCTTCACAAATTACGTCTGGTCGACTGAAATACCAATGTCCCGTGGGATATTCCTCAAATTCAGTTGTCTGTGTCTGATAATAATAGGGTCCCGTATCAGGATCGCAATCATCAGTGTCTTCCACGATTATTACATTTACAGATTCCATGTTATATGAGTATCCAGGATTCCATACGAAATTGAATTTTACTCCTGTAATATGTGTTTTAGATTCGATTGTGAAATCATCTATAAGCCAATTTTCATATCCTTTATAATATCCAAAAAACAAACCATTAACTCCATCAGGATCACCATTGTCATAGTAAAGTTCATCTAAATCCAATCTGTTACCATGACCACCAGTAGGTGATGTTATCTCATGGACTCCAGCATCCCACCAGTAGTCTAGTGTAAACTCTTCTCTTTTGATGTCGTTACTAGGGTTCTTATCTCCTTCCATTTCAATTGTTGCTTCAACAATGTAATCTTCTGAACCAGAAATCATCTCAGCAAGATGTGCAGGTGTCCAATCCTCAAATTCAATAATAATTTCTTCTCCAGGTGATATATCCGCTTCGATATATTGTGATTCTGAATATTCTTCTATAATGTTAAATTCTAATAATTTTACATCATCAATATACCAATAGTTAAAATAAGAAGGGTTTCCTCTTATCCAGAATCCAATGTAAGTAGTTTCAGATCCAGCTTCAATAGGAACATCGACCTCGTATCTACCTGATGAACCAGGTTCTTCATGCCAAGCAGTATACCATGTTTCTGTATCAAAGCTATATCCTGCCTCGAGTGAGTACAAACCTTGTCCAGAATAGTGGTTAATGTATGATAAGAATTGAAGTTTCAGTATTTGATTATTTGATGTATTAAATGCAATTGAGTAAAAGTAATATTTTGGTCTAGCATAATAATATGGTAGCATTACCTCATAAGGCTCACCGCCAGCATAAGAATTATTATATCTTTGCCAACCATAATAATAATCGATAAAATCGTGCTCATCTGTCCAACCACTGGATTGACCTGGATAATAAGTTGAACCCGGCCAGTCATATTCTGTAAAAAGTGTATTAATGACAAATGGATTACCTATTCTTACATCTATTGGAATACAGCATTCTGTATTTTGTCCAATATTTTTTATCCTTGCTTTTACAGGATAGGTTTTACCAGGACCATCTTGACAGGGACTATCAATACTTGTTAATTCAATATCATGGAACCATGGATAATATAAATTTAAGATTTCAATTTTACAATCGTTCTTTGGTTTATCATCATTAAGAAGAGTACAAGCTTTTATTTTATATTCTTCCCAGATATTTTCATATTCTGGGTCTTGCCAATTTGGTGGTGTCCATGTTGGAAATTCAACAATTATTTCTTCACCTTTTTCAATTTCAATATCTTCAACTGTCTCATTGTAATCCTCATAGCTGGTGTAAGCTAAAATTTCAAAATCATCCAACCACAAATAATTATAGTAATAATAATACCCAATATACTCAAATTTTATTTGAGATTCATCATCAAATAACTCATCAAAACTATAACAGTTAATATCCCAAATTTTTGCTTCTTGATTTTCAAAAAATGGATTATCCCATGTAGTAATATCTTTCCACATACTGGTTGAATTTTTTCTAAATTTAACATATACTGAACAATATTGTGGGTAATAATAATCAGCTGCCCATCTAAATCTTACTTTGATCTTCTCAAATCCAGTACAATCAATTGGACCGGTTTGTATATAGTTATCATAATAATCATATCCACCGTAGTACTGATCATATTTGTATACTTGTGCTTCTGGCGATTGTCCACCAGAATTATTTGAAAAATTTTGAGTCCAGTGATCGGTTTTCCAGCCATCTGGTGGAAATGTTCCAGAAAAATCTTCACTATAAATCACTTGTTCGTCTTCATATTTTATAACTTTCATTTGCACATCAGTAGTTTCTGAATTATTTCCTTTATTTTTTACTGTAACTTGCATTGGCATCTCTGGAATAGCATTTCCACTTTCTGGGTAATCAATACTATCTATAGAAACATCATGTTCACAAGGTGTACAATTGTTTATAATTATTGATCCTGTCAGCTCTATCCCGCTTCCAATTGTACCAACAAGAGTACATGTTCCAGTATCTTCATCACACTCATACAATTGTCCAGTAGATGTATAAGCTGTTAGATACAAGGTATCTGTCTCTCTACAGAAGTCACCATCTTGGGCATAGTTAATTGATATGCCTAATGGACCTACTTGTGTTGCCTCGCCAGATTCGGTATCAATTGTCCAAAGTGCATCATTTCCAAGATCCCAACCATAGAGTACGCCATCAGCGTCAAATGCCATACCAATCATATATAGTACGCCACTTCCGAAGGGGCCGATTTGTTCTTGCTCACCAGTATCAGTATCAATTTCATAAAGATAATTGCTGTCTGAACTACCATACATCTTATAAGTCGTCGGATCATATGCAAGTGCATTCAAACCTACACCACCACCTCCAATGACCCACATATCACATGTAAAAGGATCAATTCCATATAGAATACCATTGCCATATTCGCAAGCATACCATACACCATCACAACCATATGTGCCTCCACTAATAAATACACTCATCAACTCACAAACAACCCATACACATCCAGGGTCATAAAGAGGAAATTTAACTATTGATTCGGGGCCAGGATATGCGTTAAAACCATACATATATCCACAATCTCTATCATTCAATGGTTTTTTCAAACTATTGGATTTTTCTTCATTTGCTTGTTGACATTTTGGTGCAGGTCCATTTGAGATTTCATGTTTTAGTTCTTTAAAAGAATCATTTTTATTTTTTATTTCTAATCTAGGAGCAATAGAAATTGAACTTCCAGAAACAATTATTAAAGCGAAAATCCAGATTGTAATAATTTTAATAATTTTTTTAAAGTTTTTACTTTTTAAAACACTATATTTTTTCATATTTTCCTCCCCTAACTTTCAAATATGTTCTAAATTCATAATGATTTAATTAATATTTAAATTTATACTTTATTAATCGTTACAATTGTTGCATTCTTTAATAGATTTTAACCTATTGGAATTTTCTATGATGTTTATGTTATTTTATCTCATTTACACTTTTTAAGACGTATTGATTATCTATTTTTTGAATAATTTTGGAATAACTATTTGTAAGTTTAGTAGGATTTTCAATTTTATCTGAATTATAGTTACCTGCCTTATCATAAGCTATTGCTGTAATAATTAAGGTAAGTCCTCCATAGTATTTATACTTCCATTTGAATTGAGGTCCTGATCCAGTAACAGTTTCTTGTAATAAATCATTTAAATAAAACTCAACGTAATCCATGCCACTTGTTGCATCAGTTGCTGTTGCTGTAAATGTTAATATCCACCCTGTAAGTGGATTACCACTTGTTACTTCATAGTTTAGCAATATATCTGGATTTGTTTGGTCAATTCCATCTATTATAAATTCATTTTTTGGTGTTTCTATATTTCCTACCCAATCAACCGCCCAGTATTCTATTAAAATATCATTTCCATCCTCTGTTAATATTAAATCAAATGTGTTTCCAGCTATTGTTTGTTCAGGACCATCATTAATAGTGTAAATTATTTCTTTTACTCCTGATGATACTTTATTTGACAATGGATCAATTGCTTTAAGGGTTAATGTGACTGGACTTATATACCAACCATTTAGACCATCAGGTTCAGGTGGATTAATTTCTTCAATCCATGAATCTGGTTTTGTGTCGTCAACTCCTATTCCCCAGTTAATTTCGTTGTTCTTTAATTCATCATCTGGATCTGCTGGTATTTGTGTAAATAGACCATATCTTCCTTCATTTGCAAATGTGAATGATCCAAAATCAATATCTTTTGATCCACCGAGTGGTGTGAGATCTATGTTTCCGACTTCCCTTGTCCAGATTTCAGTACCGTTTTCAGGATCTGTTATAAACTCCCTTATTTGGGCGTAGCTTGTTAGATCCTCATAGGGAAATGTACCATAGTTTTTTACAACGCTTTCAATGTCTTTGGTTCCTGGTTGAATATATGCTTTTATTGATGGTGCTCCGCCACTTTTATAGATCTTCCATGAAAGGTCATAATTATAACCTAGACTTGTACCTGGTGTCCATTTTTCATAGCCGAAATCTGTAGAATACCAAAAGTGGGCGCAATTTTTTAATGATGAGGTTAACCAATGTCCATAGGCATCAATTATTCCATCTGGCATGAGACCTATGAAATAATGTCCTGGCATTAGAGTAACTGGTTCGAATGCGGCTTCACAAACTACCTCTGGACGGCTGAAATACCACATGCCCGTATTATATTCCTCAAACTCAGTTGCCGTTGTTTGATAATAATATGGTCCAGTGTCAGGATCACAATCATCAAGATCTTCCACGATTATTACATTTACAGAATCCATGTTAGATGAATATCCAGGACCCCAAACGAAATTGAATATTACTCCACCAATTTTCGTTTTAGAGGTTACTTCGAAATCATCTATAAGCCAACTTTCATATCCGGAATACAATCCAAAGTGCAAACCATTAACTCCATCAGGTTCACCATTGTCATAAAAAAGTTCGCCCAAATCCAATCTATTACCATGATCACCAGTTGGTGATGTTATCTCATCGACTCCAGCATCCCACCAGTAGTCTAGTGTAAACTCTTCTCTTTTGATGTCGTTGCCTGGGTTCTTATCTCCTTCCATTTCAATTGTTGCTTCAACAATGTAATCTTCTGAACCAGAAGTCATCTCAGCAAGACGTGCAGGTGTCCAATCCTCCAATGTAA
>LSSG01000061.1 GCA_001595915.1 Thermoplasmatales archaeon SG8-52-3 | reverse complement strand
GGGTCCGGTGAGGACACGGATGCTGAAAGTTCATACATTTATTAGATAGCTTTATGGACTTTCTAATTAGTTCGCGGTGTGAACTAATTCTGTCAAAAACTGGATCTTGTACTAAGAAAATATTATATAATCTTAGGAGGAAAAAGAGATGATAGGTAAGAAAATATTGACTACAATAGTTGTATTTGCATTACTTTTCTCTACTATGGTAGTCATAAATCAGGTAACAAATTTTAAAATAATTGGAAATGCTGGTGCTACAACTATTGATATATCTGATGATGGTAGCAGAACAGTTGGTGGTAATCCATTAGGTTTGACTTGTGGTGAAGCGATTACTATTAAAGTGGTTGATGGCAGCCTTAACGCTTCTGAGAAATATTATGTTAAGGTTTGGACAGGATCTTCATGGGCTAGTCTGAAAATTGATGGAAATACTAAATCAGATAGCTATGGAAATCTTATGCTAACTGTTCGTGTTCCTGGTTGGTCAAAGATTGGAGCTAATCCTTTAGGCACATGGAATATCAGTCTTTTTGACAAGTCAGGAACTTGGCAAATCGCAGGTACTAACACTTCAATATTAATATCTAATCTATATGATGTTAGATATTATCATGATGGTGCATTTATAGATAATATCATTTATAATACAACATATAATTATTTCTGGGTATACGTTTACAACTGGACAGGTTCTGGATATGTTCTATTAAATGATGAGACTCTCAGTATTTCAGTATGTCAACCTGATGGCCCTTTGATTGGTCCTGCATATGCAAAAACAGGTGTAACAACTGGAAAAACAGATTTTGATATCAGCAGACAACAGACTATATTTGATGATAGTGGAAACTATGAGTATTATATGTGGGTGAATGTTACTAATGAGGATTCCACAAATAGTTATTCAAATGCTACATTACCAGTTAAACTGGATGTTACAACAACACTGCCAACAACTGCTACTTGGGGAGATACCATAAACGCTGATGGATTTATTTATGATGGACAAGGTAATGCAGTTCCTAATTATCCAGTTTATCTTTATACTCCAATAGATGGAGGATATTATCCTATACAATCTGGAACTACAATGTCTAGTGGAAGATATTCGTTTTCAGTGCAAACTGGTTCTGGACCTGGTAAATCAAATTATGGTAGTGCTGGAACATGGTATGTTGGTACCCAAGAGACAGGAGGTACATATAGGATTAATGAAAGCGATACATTAGATATTGATGACTTTTTATCTTATGGATCATTTGAAGTAGATACGAAAGATACAGCAGCTGTTGCAATAGCAACAAGTACAGATATAATATCTGGTTTTGTACAAACAATAAATGTTTCTGTTGCAAATGCATCATGGATGAAAGAAGATGAATTTAAAAATATGTATATACATGTAACTGGATTAAAAAGCTGGTATGCTGGTGTAGAATATGATGATAATGATATTGTAATGGTTGCCGATTCAACTAATATAACAAGAACAAATGACCAAAAAGCTTGGTATGAATTTGAATGGCGTTTTAATGAAACAGGCTCAGCACAAGTATGGGCTAGCTGGCCAGGTAATCTTACATCAATTGCAAAAGAAGGTCCTCTTACTGGAGAAACTGGAACTTATAGTAATAGATATTCAAATATGGACTTATTAGCAAATATAACTGGACATACAACATTACCAGTCGTATCACCCGCTGGAATGAATCTAGTAATAGATGGTACAATGGTAGAGGAGGTTCAAGTAACTGAAATTACAGCTTATGGGTCTAATGCAAAATGGCAAAATGGCTCAGATTACTTTATTATAAAAATATATGGGGACTCCCAAGATGATGCAATGAATGCAACACTAGAAATAACAGGTTGTGGACTAGATATATTAATAAACGAAAGCGATACCGCTGCAGAGAACAAATACTTAAATGATAAAGGAGATGGTTGGTACAATGTTACAATTTCACCAAAAACAGCAGGAACACTTACTATAGTTGCAACAAATGAAACAGATAATGAAACAGCAAGTAAAGACTTTACAATTAAAGGTCTACTAGGATCAGTAACTTCATCAGTTGGTGATGATTTAGAAATAGAAGTTGAATCCCAAGAATCTATAACATTAACTGTAACCAATGGTGCATATGCACAAGTTGTTTTAACATTATTTGATGAAAACTGGGTTGCTATATCAAATGTAAATTATACAACAGGAGATGGTACAGCAGGAAATGGTGCTAATGGGGAATTTGAATTCAATCCTGATGAAGACTACTTAGATGAAATTGGTTTCATTGTTTGTGTAGCAAAAGCTGGTGGGTATTATATGTATGATATCGTTGAAATTGCACCAGTACACGATTTAAATCTATCTATTATAACCCCTGATATCGCAAACCAAACATTAACTGTAGGTATAGAACAAAGTATAACACTTGAAGTGACTGGACCAGATGGAGAAATTATTGAGGATATTGATACTGTAATAGGAAAATTATATAATGAAGACGATAAGTTAAAACAAACTCTAACATTTGGTGAAGATGGAGATCAATGGACTCTAGTTGATCAAATAATTTGGTACCCAGGAACCTTAAAGATTACGGCAAAGAACAACACAGGAGAAAATGAACATGATGGAACAGTTAATTTGATAAGTGAACCAGCAACATTTACATTTAGTCCTGGACAAGCAACAGCTGGAATAGATGCAAAAAATATAACTGTAACATTCAGTGGTGTAGATGCAAACGGATATCCAATACCAGATGGAACTACAGCATATTTAAATACTGATGCTGGTGGAACAACATTAAACAAGGGAAGTGTTAGCCTTGATTCAGATGGCGCTGGAGAATTTAAGATTACTGCAGTAGGAGATAAAGAAGGAACAGTAAACATCACCTTTGAGGCTCCGTGGGTTAAGAAGATTGGAAACGAAACCCTTGGACAATTTAATATAGACTTCCCATACTTTGTAATTGAACCTGATACGATATATATTAATCAACCAAATACTGTAGAAATATGGGCTTATAAGGCAGATAAAATTACCCCAATACCATACTTAAACCTATCATTATGGGGTAAAACAATTACACAACCAGAACCAGCAGAAACAGATGATGACGGTAACGTAATATTTAGCCTTGAGCCACAATCGAGTGGAAAAGCAAATGTAACCATAGTAAGAAATGTAAGTTATGATAATCAAGGTATCCTTCAATGGACTAATGATGTAATAACTTCAACTTACCTTATAATAACAGCATTACGAGCACTTAAGATCGGTGTATCAAAATCACCTATATACGAAGCAGAAACATTGACAATAACAATAACATCAGGAGAATCAGCAGTAAAAGATGTTGATGTAACTTTTGGTATTGAATCAGCTAAGACAGGAACTGATGGAAAAGTTACATTTACAGTACCAGACCCTGGAGTAGATTCAGCAATTTATGAAATTTCTGCCTCAAAGGTAGGATACATAACCGCAACAAAGAGTATAACTGTCATTAACAAATGGGATATCACAATAGTAGGTCCCTCAGGTAAAATAGAACAAGGTAAGAAATACACCTTTACAATTATAGCAAAAGGATCTCCACTTGCTGGTGCAATAATAACATTCAATGGAAAAACTTATACATCTGGTGGAGATGGAAAAATAAGTTTAACAATGCCAGATAAAATAGGTGATTATACAATTAGTGCAACATTTCCAAATTACTTAACTGCTACCTTAACAATAAAGATTGTACAAGGAAGTCCAGGATTTGAACTACTAACACTAATAATTGCACTTGGTGTTGCTTTAATACTACTAAGACGCAGACGAAAATAAGAGGGAATAATCCCTCTCTAATCTTTTTTTTTTAATTTTTTATTTTATTTATTTTTTTGAAACCTTTTTATCCTTAATTTTATTACGTTCTTCTATCGGAGTGATTTAAATTATTAATGTAAATGTGATTCTTCCAACTCTAAATGAGGAAAAAGGTGTTGGAAAAACAATCGACTCAATAAAAACTGATTCTTTTAAAAAGAACAATTGGAACCTTGAAATTATAATTGTTGATGGGGAATCAAAGGATAAAACTAGGGAAATTGCTAAAAGTAAAGGTGCAAAAATAATAATTGAAAAAAGAAAAGGATATGGTAGAGCCTATAAAACAGGTATTTCAAAAGCAACAGGTGATATAATTGTTACTGGTGATGCAGACGCTACTTATCCATTTGATAGAATCCATCTAATACTTGCTCTTGCTTTGAAGGTTTTATTTTTAATAAACTTAAGAGATTCTCAATCTGGTATGTGGATATTTAGGAAAGAAGCTCTTAAAAAAATTCAACCTCTTGAAGACTTTAACGACGGTATGCCATTTTCTGAGGAAATAAAAATTGAGATGTTTTCAAATAAAAATATTAAAACAAAGGAAATTCCTTCGGCTCTTTATGCTCGTGAAGGAGATGTAAAATTACAAAGTTTTACAGATGGGATAAAGAATTTTAAGTATTTATTCAAAAAAAGAGTTAATTAATGTATTTTTCAACCTACAACCGAGGTTTCATGGGTGATTTCCTTATCTTTAAAGCGTTTTATAAGAAGTTTCTCAAGAATATCTGAACTCTTTCCATCAGTAATATAATCAGTAAGTATCTTTGTAACCATTGGTGAAAGCATGAAACCATGTCCGCTGAAACCATTACATTGAATAAAACCCTTTATTTCATCAACTTCTCCTAGAATTGGTCTTGCATCAGGTGTCACATCATAATATCCTGTCCATTGTCTAATTACATTTACATATTTTAGTTTAGGAGAATAACGAGTCAAAGTTTTTGACATATGATTTAGAAAATCAAAGGTCGGATTAGTTAAATATCCTGATATTTCATTTGGAATTGGAATGCCTCCTAGTATTTGTCCTTCGTCTTGTTGGCTAAAATAAATTCCATCTTTAAATGAAATTACCATTGCTTTAAATACAGGTTTCACTCGTTCAGTTACAAGTATTTCTTTTCTAAAAGGTTTATTTGGAAGTTTGATATTTAATTTTTCAGCTATTTGTTTTGACCATGCACCTGCTGCATTTATTACTATATTTGTTTTTATTTTACCTCTGTTTGTTACAACACAATCAATTCTTTTATTCTTTGTTTTTATATCTGTTACATTTGTAAATTTATAGAGTTTTGCACCTTGTCTTTCTGCTGCTTTTGCATACGCATGAGTTGTTTTGAATGGATCAACGTGACCGTCTGTTGGACAAAAGGTTGCACCTATTGCTTTCATTCCTTCAATATCTAAAATAGAAACAACATCAAGGATTTCATCAGGAGTTAAGATAGATACATCTAAACCTAACTCTTTTTGCATTTTAACATTTTTTTCTGCTTGAATCATGTCTTTATTGTTATGAACAATTATAAGATATCCACCTTGTCTTAAGCCTATATCTTGACCAAGTTCTTTTTCTAGTTTTTCAAAAATTTTTATACTTTTTATTGATAGTTCAGTATTTTCTCTAGTTGACCATTGTTGTCTAATCCCTGCACCACAACGTCCTGTTGCACCAGAGCATATATAATTTCTTTCACATAGAACTACCTTTTTTCCTTTTTTAGCAAGTTGATAAGCAAGAGAACAACCATTAACTCCCCCACCAATTATTATAATATCTGCTTTTTTTTCAATTTCATTCATAACTAATCACTTGCAAGTGTTCCAAGAGATACAGGTACTTCAGGAGGCCGTGAAGGTGGTAATTTTATTTCTTCTGTTGATTTGTTTGTTTTCTTACATAAAATACGTCTTGCAAGAGACAGACAACTTCTACCCTGGCATGGTCCCATACCAAGACGCAGTCTACATTTTAATTCTTCTAAAGTAGTAAAACCTTCATCTATTGCTTGTTCGATTTCTTCTTGAGTTAAATCCTCACATCGACAAATAAATACTTTATCACTCATTATCTATCAATCCAGTTTTATGTTTCTTACCTCCATTGCTAAATTTCTTTCAACCTCAATTGTTACAACATTTGTTTTATTGCTAATATTAACCTTTATAACTTTTGCTTTACCTCTAGGTTTACCTTCTCTATCCAGAGCTATAACAATATCTTCAACTTTTGGAATGGGTAACAATTCGTAAGGAAGGGTAATCAATGCTTTTTTATCCTTAAATTTTATAACAAAAATTGCTAAGCCAGGGCATATTCCAACACATCTTTTACAACCAGTACATTTATTATAATCAATCTTTGGTGTATCATTGATATCTTTCATAGAAATTGCACTAACTGGACAAACTGCTACACATGGGTCACATGGTATTTCTTGTACGCATTCAATTATTGCAACTCCTCTTTTTAATTGTTTATCAGTTGGAAGTGTTAAATCTTTTAAAGATAGAATACCAGTTTTTTCGTAATTCTTAATAGTTTATCCCTCCATCCCAGCAACAAGCAATTTTTTCTTTACAAGTCTTTGGTTTTAAACCAAAAGGACCAGAGCGAAAGCCATCAAGTGCTTTTCTGAATTTTTTCTTTAACTTGCCTGCTTCTTTATCATATCCTAATAATAAGGCAGCTGAAATCCCAGCAAGTTGTCCTTCTATCATTGCTGTAGATGCCTCTTCGATTCCAGATGAATCTCCTGCAACAAAAACTCCTTTTACAGTTGTCTGCATAGATGAATCATGAATTGCAACATGACCTCCAGCTTCAGCAATATACTCTGTCTTTGCACCAATTTGTTCAAGTAAACGAATTGAAGGTGTAAGACCAACTGCTATACAGACGGTATCACAAGTAACATTTTCTTCTGTTCCAGGTATTTCTTTAAAAGAATTATTAACTGCTACAACAGTTGCACCTTCAACTTTACCTTTACCATAAACCTCCTTGATCGAATGGGAGGTAAATATTGGAACACCACATCTTCTCAACTTTGCAGCATGAACGTTATAACCACCAATTTTTGGTAAAATTTCAACTACTCTATTAACACTGACACCAGCCTGGAGAAGTTGATAAGATACAATAAGTCCAACGTTTCCGGCACCAATCATTAAAACCTCTTTACCTGGTTTTACACCATATACATTCATAAGAGTTTGTACGCCCCCTGCACCGTACACCCCTGGTAAATCGTTACCTGGAAAGGCAAGCATATTTTCCATTGCACCACATGCAAAAATCACACTTTTACAATTTATCTCATATAGTTGATCGCCTTTTGTTAATCTTTTAACAGCGATTAATTTATGATTATTCTTTCCATTGTAACAACCTATTATTGTTGTTTCAAGCATGGATTTTATATTTTTAAAAGAATTAACCTGCTCCATAAGTTCAATTGCAAGATCTATTCCTCTCGTTCCTGCCTTTTCTTCTTCGGATCCAAAAAATTTATGAGATTGTTTAATCAGTTGACCACCAAATAAATGATTTTCATCTACTAATAAGATAGAAGGAACTTCTTGTTTTGCAGCAGTGATTGCTGCCATCAAACCTGCAGGTCCACTACCAACAATTACAACATCCTCGTCAATTTTCTTTCGATTTTTATTAAAAAATTTTTTATCAGGGATTTCACCAACTCTGTCTTGTTCATAAACTTTAATATCTTCTTCAAGTGGAGTTATACAAGTTCTAACATTAGGGATATTTTCAACTGTCATAAAACAGGATGAACATTTTCCAATACCACAAAAAAATCCTCGTGGTCTATAGTATCTCAAGCTATGTGAAAGAGTTGTTACACCATTAACATGTAAAGCTGATGCAATGGTATCACCTTTTAATCCAGATAACTTCTTATTATTATAATAAAAAGAGATTTTCTTCTTATCTTTGAAATCAATTATAGGATGGTCTTTTATTCTCAGAAGTTCTCCCCACTCCAGAATATAGGCTCTATTTAAAAACTATTATGATTAAAATTGTAATTCTACTTTATTTGAACATCCTTAATTGAATGATGTCTTCTAGCTAGGTTACGAATTATTTCTATGTTTCTACCGCCTTTACCTATAATCTTTGATTTATCACTGACATCAACATCAACCTTTACAACAGTTGAATCATTATCTCCTTCTAACGTGACATTATTTATTTTATAAGGTTTAAATAGATTAATTATAAATTTCTCCTTATCACCGTCAAATTCAACAAATTTTATTGTCTTTTTAAATAGGGATCTTAACTTTTCAAGATTTTTTGCTTTGATTCCAATTGCTGCACCAAGTTGTCCTTTTTTTACAATAAAAATGATTCTATCATCGATACTTAAACAATCAAGGATATGAGTCTTTGTTACATTACTTGCCATATTTATATACTGCATTTCTTCATTTGAGAGCATTATGTCAGACATTTTCAACTACCTTTTCTTAATATGGTTAAGTATATTTGATCCACCATCATTAAGTACTGCAAAGACAGATACTGCAAATGACTTTCCACAAGTAGTACCAAGTTCAATTGCATTTGATGTAAAGTTATAAACTGGAATATTTTTCTTTTTAGCAAGTTTATCAAATTCGATTGTATTGGGATAATTCTTTGCCATTACAATAAGTTTTGCAGTTCCATCGTTAATGGATGCTTTGGTTTCTTTAGTACCTATTTTTACTGTTCCTTTCTTTATAGTGGTTTTTAAAATTTTATCTATATCTACCATTTTCTTATTCCTTCTTTTTTCCTCTTTTCATAACCAGTTCGACTGCTCCAGTTCCGAGGTTTACGGGTTGTCCTACGATAATATTTTCTGCAACACCTCCAAGTTTATCGGTTTCACCTCTTCTTGCAGCTTGTAATAAATGAGAAACTGTAATCTCAAAAGCAGCACGAGAAAGCACAGATTCCTTTTCTTTACTTACACCGTGTCTACCAATAGCCCTAATGGTGCCATCGGCAGTCATTACATCTGATACAAGCATAATGTGTCTTAAATCAACAATTAAACCTTGTTCTGATAATGTATTGTAAGCCTCTTGTATAATCATATTTCTGGCAGCTTCAATTCCAAGTGTTCGCCCTACTGCTTGAATATCATTTGTTGTTGTTCTATAGGGATCTACTCCTTCCACTTGCAATACCTTCTCAAGATTGCTTCCTTCACTATAAATTACGTATCCCTCATTTGGTTCATTTCTTATAATAATTCTCTTAATACCATCTATTCCTTTCACCTTTAGGTCCTTCAAGGTTTCATTTACATCCAAGAGTTTCTTATAACTGGGGTCATCTAATGATATCTTAATGCTATCCTTTTCAATTTTTGCATCTATTCCTCTTATTTTCTTAATTATTTCCCCCAATTCCTTTATTGAAATATTTTTATTTTTCAAGGTTTTCATATTTGGTTTAACATTAATTATTAAATTTGTTAGATCAGTTTCAATATCTGCAATACTGTTTAAACGAGTTATCTCTATTTGATTTGCTACTTCTTTTGCCAGATCAGAATTAAGTCTGTATTCATCTCGAAGATAAATATTCATCATGGGTGTGGAGGGAATTGATCTAGCATCTACAATTTCAATTAGACGAGGAAGTCCTAAAGTAACATTAATTTCAGCAACACCTGCATAGTGAAATGTCCTCATTGTCATCTGAGTGCCTGGTTCTCCAATACTTTGAGCTCCAACAATTCCACAGGCTTCAGAAGGATCAACTTTGTTTTTATCATATTCCTCAAGAGCTTTAGATATAATCTTTTTTAATTTACTTTGAAGTTTCTTCTCTGTTGAAACTTTTAAAATAATATCATCAATTATTGCAATTGGTAGAAATCTACCATCTAAAATCTTATTTATTTCTAACCTGATTTTCTTATGTTCAGGGGGTTCCTCTACAGGTTTTGGTGGTTTTGGAACCTTCTTTACTTTTTTTGCTTCTAACTTTTCTTCTTTTACTTCTATATCTTCTATTATTTTTTCTTCAACCTTCTTAATTTTTTCTATTTTGTCTTTAGATAGGGTCTTTTTTTTAGGTGTTTTTTTTGGAGATTCTTTGGTCTTTTTTATTGTCAATTTTTCTTTTTTCACTGGTTTTTTTATTTTAGTATCTTTTAAATTAACCTTTTTTGTCTTTGGTTTATCTTTAACTTGTTTTTTTGTTTGTTTTTTAGCCATTAAATCTCCTCTTTAATATCAGTTATTATTCGATTTACATCAACTGCATTTCCACTACTACTTCTTGCAGGGTCTATTCCATCTTCTCCATAAATAAATTGGATAATCTGACCACCAGAGTGTCTTACTGTTCCGTCATTTTCCACTTTAACATCTTCTAAAGCATTGATTAGTCGCCTTTGCATATAGCCAGATCTTGAAGTACGAACTGCAGTGTCAACAAGACCTTCACGACCACCCATTGAATGGAAGAAATATTCTGTTGGAGTAAGTCCTGTTTTATAACATGAGGCAACAAACCCTTTTGCTCTTGCACCAAGATCTCCTTTTTTAAAGTGTGGTAGAGTTCTATATTGATAACCCCTATGAATTCTTTCACCTCTTACTGCTTGTTGACCAACACACCCTGACATTTGTGAAAGGTTAAGCATTGAACCACGAGCACCAGATTTTGCCATAATTACGGCACTGTTATTTAATCCAAGGTGTTTACCTGCAATTTCACCTGCCATATCTCTTGCTCTACCAGTAACTCTCATTATCTCCATTTCTAAGGTTTCCTCAAGACTTCTTCCAGGAAGAGATTCCAGTTCATTTTTCTCATAAGCCTTCACAAGACTTCTGATTTTATTCATAGCTTTTTCAAGTCCTTCTTGAATCTGTCTTTTCGCTTCTTCAGGTATATCTTCATCATCAATACTTGTGGTAAATCCAAATAATGTAATTGTGTTTATTCCCATCCTTGTAACATTGTCAATAAACTCTCTACCTGCATTCATTCCATGATCTCTAATAATTCTATCAAGTATTTTTCCTTTAAAAGCACCAATACTGTTTTCGTCAACAGTTCCTTGTTTTAAAATACCATTTTTAATTATTACATGGGCGTCATTGGGACATTTTGGTGCGGTACAAACCTCACAATTAAGACAGGTCTTAGCTCTGTATTCAAGATTCATATCATCAGGAAGGAGTGTACTAAATATGTCTTTTCCACTCATGTATAGTTTTCCATTTTCTTCAATAATATTTGGTTTTTTACCTTCATATTTTATTGCTGACAATATATGTGAAGCATCGTCATAAGGTATCTTTTTATTTTGATGAGTCAGAAGGAAACAACCAGAAATATGATCATGAATTCCTCCAATAATTGCTCCTCCAAATCTTGGAGATAAAATGTTTTCTTGAACCTTCATTAGTATTTCTGCCTCAGCTTGCGCTTCTTCTCCTTGTAGGAGATGTAAATTCATCTCATCGCCATCAAAATCTGCGTTATAAGGTGGACAAACACTCAAGTTAAATCGGAATGTCTTATTTGGAACTACTTTTACCCTATGAGCCATCATTGACATACGATGAAGTGATGGTTGTCTATTAAATAATGAGAGATCTCCATTCATAAGTTGTCTTTCTATAATACTTCCGATTTCAAGTTTTTCTGCAACGTCTTCTGCATTTTTTTCAGTAATCTTTATTCTCTGTTTCATCCCCTCTGTTTCACGAATTACATAATTTACACAAGGATTGTATTGATCAGGATCGTCTGAAGTTGAAACATGTTCTTTAATTATATTTTTACACCAGTCAATGTTATGAGTTGTTACTTTTATTGGTATTGTTAGTTCTCTTGCAATTTGTATCGGAACACCGATTTCATTTATGCTTAGATTTGGATCAGGAGAAATAACAGTTCGAGCTGAAAAGTTAACACGTTTTCCAGATAAATTACTTCTAAATCGCCCCTCTTTTCCCTTTAATCGTTGTGCAAGAGTTTTAAGAGGTCGACCGGATCTATGACGAGCCGGCGGAATTCCTGATGTTTGATTATCAAGATAAGTAGTAATATGATATTGTAACAATTCCCAAAGGTCTTCAACAATTAATTGTGGTGCACCTGCATCACGATTTTCTTGTAATCTCTGATTAATTCTTATAACATCTACAAGTTTATGAGTGAGATCATCTTCGGATCTTTCACCAGATTCAAGAGTAACGGATGGTCTAACTGTAACTGGTGGAACAGGTAGAACTGTTAAAACCATCCATTCTGGTCTTGCAGATTTGATGTCGATATCTAGAAGTGGAAGGTCTTCGTCTGGTATTTTTTCAAGCCATTCTCTTACTTCAGATGGTGTAAGTTTTTTTCCATTTTCTCTTATTGAGGTTGGTTTGTCAAGCTCGATTTTTCCAACTTCTCTGCTGCAATATGGACATTTTTCTGATTTAACAGACTCTTTGACTATTTGTTTTAATACAAAGGTTGGGTCTCTACCTTCACTTTTATATTTTTTAAGTTCATCCATGTATTCTATTCTTTGCTTCTCTGTAAGTAAAATTTTACCGCATCCTCTACATGTTGCTCGAAGACAGTCCCGAATAGATTTAACAAGACCAACATGAATAACAGGCATAGCTAGATCAATATGGCCAAAATGACCTGGACATTTGTCTTTTCCAACTCTTAGTCCACATGTTTTACAACGTAAACCAGGTTCTACAACACCAAGTCTTGGGTCCATAAGACCCATTGCAATTGGAAATCCATCATCATCATAAGTATCAGCAGTAATTACTTTTGTAGCACTCATCTTTCTTATTTCATTTGGTGAAAGAAGTGAAAAAGAAATAGCACCTATTTTTTTTGTAATACTTCTTACTCTTTCCATATTTTAACCTTCAATTTTTTTATACTAATGATTCTAACCTTATTCTTGGTGCAATTACCAATGATTTTAATTCATCAATTAAAAGTTTGAATGCATAACTCATTTCGATTGGGTAAATATCTGCTTTATCCCCACAAACTGGACAACGCAAGGCTCCATGCCTATCATGGATTGCTACATGACCGCAAGTATTACAAATATACTTAACAGTTAAGTCTGATTCATCAAGAAGTCTATCTTTTATTACCATTGAAGCGCCATGTCCAATCAGGCAATCTCTTTCCATTTCTCCAAATCTTAGGCCTCCCTCTCTTGCTCTACCTTCAGTTGGTTGTCTTGTTAAAATTTGGACAGGTCCTCTTGATCTAGCATGGATTTTTCCTGCAACCATATGATGAAGTTTCTGATAGTAAATACATCCAACAAAAATATCAACTTCAAGAGGTTTTCCTGTTTCACCATTATAAAGCAATTCTTTACCATTATGTTTGAAACCGTTTTCCTCTAAAGCCTTTCTTAATATTTCTTCTGATTCTCCACCAAAGGCAGTACCATCAACAATTCTACCTTCTAATGCACCAACTTTTCCGCCTATCATTTCAAGGACGTGTCCAACGGTCATTCTACTTGGAATTGCATGTGGATTGATTATTAGATCAGGAGTCATTCCTTGTTCGTTAAACAACATATCTTCTTGAGCTACCAATAGCCCTATTACCCCTTTCTGTCCATGTTTTGATGCAAATTTATCCCCATATTCAGGAATTCGTTCTTCCCTAACCGTAATTTTTACCATTCTTGAACCATTAACTGATTCTGAAAGCATCACTTTGTCTACAGTACCCCCCTCACCATGTTGTACTGTTACAGAAGTCTCTCTTCTTTTTTGTGGTGTTAGAAAATCAGTTGGTTCTTCCAAGAATCTTGGTGGTGAGGTTTTACCAATTAGTACATCTGAACTTTTAACATCACATTCTGGAGAAATAAGACCATCCTCGCCAAGATTTACATATGCTTCCTCACTTCTTACTCCCCTACAATCTGGGTCGGGAACCTCAAAGTGATCTTCTTGACCACCTGGATATCTTTTTTCTTCGCTACTATACGTTCTAAAAAAACTACTGCGCCCCATACCCCTTTCGATACTAGCCTTGTTCATAACAAGTGCATCTTCCATATTATATCCTTTATATGATGCAACCGCAACAACTAGATTTTGACCTGCAGGTCTTTCTGTAAATTTTATATATTTTACAGGATGGGTTTGAACAACTTGTGCTTGAGGATAATGTAACAAGTGTCCTCTTGTATCTGGTCTAATTCTATAGTTTGCTGCTCCGAAACCTAATGATTGCTTACCCATTCCAGCACCCATCGTAATTCTTGGAGAAGAATTATGTTCTGGATACGGAACAAGAGATGCACCAATCCCTAGTATGCAAATTGGATCCATTTCCATATGTGTGTAATCTGAGGTAATGTCATCTTCTTTTAGAGCAATTAATGTGTTTTCTTCTTCCTCGGCATCAATGTATTCTACGATGCCTTCATTTATGAGATCTATCCATCTTTTTCTACCGGTTTGTAAATCACTCATATATTTCTTTGTTAGCAACAGTTTACCATTTTCAACAATTACAAGTGGTCTTCTTAATCTACCACAGTCACAATTGACAATTAAATCATTTGCCTCTTCATAGTAAGCTACATTGACTTCATTGTTTAGAAGTCCTTTTCTCCGCCTCTCTCTTAGTTTTTGAGCAAGTTCTTTTCCATTAGGATGCATTCCTATTAAATCTCCATTAAGATAAACTCTTGCTCCCGTTGATTTTTTTGTTATTTCTCTTATTCCTAAATCTTTTAGTATATTTTCAACTTCTTTTTCTGAAAATCCTTCAGATATTTCAACAGTTAATGCAAGATTTTTTACAAGACCACAATTGGGTCCTTCCGGAGTTTCGTTTGGACAAAGTCTGCCCCATTGAGTTGAGTGTAAATCTCGAGCTTCAAAATGAGGTTGTGATCTGGTTAAAGGTGAAGTGACTCTTCTCAAATGACTAAGAACTGCAAGATTACTTGTTCTATCAAGTAATTGAGATATTCCTGCTCTTCCTCCCACCCAATTTCCTGTTGCTAATGCATGATGTATACGTTGACTTAAAACATCAGACCTGAGTGATGAACTTATTTTTATTTCCTTTCCTTTTGCATGAATTCTTTCTATTTGGTATTTAAGGTCCTTACATAGTGCAGTAAAAGCAACTCGGAATAAATCCTCCATTAGGTCTCCTGCGAGCTTTAAACGTTTATTTGCATAATGATCCTTATCGTCTTCCTCTCTTTTGCCAAGAGCAAGTTCTAAGACTGCCATCCCCATACGTGCCATGAAAATAGCTTTTGTTAAACGATCAGCAGATTCATTACCAAGATGTGGTAAAAGATTCTTATCCATTAAGGTCTCGACTCTTTTAACACGATACTCTTTTGCCTGACCTCCAGCGAATTTCTTTCCAAGATATGCAATTGCTTCTTCCTTTGTTGTTATCCCATATTCATTGGCACATTCTTCAATATTTGCAAGAACATATGGCTCCATCTTTGGATCAACACTTATTACATCAACAATTTCTTCATCATCTTCCATTCCAAGTGCTCTTAGAAGTATCATTAGAGGAATTTGACCATATGTTGTTGGAAGAGAAACCATAAGCATTCCATCGTTTTTCTTTTCAACTACAGTCAATGCTCGATAACCTTCCTTTTGAGAAAAGACTTTAGCAACTTCAATATCTCTACCATATCTACTTGATCTCTCAACAAGCACTCGATTTGGTGCAAGGTCTTCAACTGTAATTAAAACTCTTTCAGTTCCATTACTAATAAAATATCCACCTGGATCTAAAAAATCCTCTTGCATCTGCTGAAGTTCTTTTTTTATTTCTTCATTTGATAATTCATGACCTTTTTTTTCTTCAATATTATGTAATGAAAGATTACAAGCCTTTGATTTTATCATTATTGGGAGTTCACCTATTCTTACTTCCTCAGGATCATATTCAACATCATCTTTTACAGGTATAAATTCCAAGAATATTGGTGCTTCATAGGTTAGATCTCTCAAGCGTGCTTCCATTGGAGTTAGTCTTCTGACTGTACCATCCGCTTCTTTTACCTCTGGTTTACCGATATTTATCTTTCCAAATTTTATTTTATAATTTTCTATCTCTGGGTAAATATAACCTCTTTCCATCTCTTCTTCTTGCCCGATAATTGTACTATCAACTATACTTTGTAACCTTCGCTCAAGAAAATCATTATAAGATGCAATTTGGTGATTAACTATACTACGTTCTCTATAAAAAGAATCGATAAGTTCTCTCATTTTTACACCTATTATTCGTTACTTTCAACTACAAGTCTGTATGCAACTGCTTCTTTTGCTGTATGACTTTTTCTGATAATTTTTACAATTTGTCCCGGCTTTGCATCTATATACATTGCTACTGGATCTGTATTGATTATTTTTGGTAGTTGATCAGGTGTTATCTTAAGTTTTTCTAAGAAATCCTTTTTTTCCTTATCAGAAAGAATTACATGATTAGGAACTAGTTTATGCTGTAGAATATCAAGTTGTTTTTTTTCAATTGTTTTTGCCATTATATACTCCTTCCTCCTAGTGGTTTCAAGGTGAAGGCGGGCCTGAAGGGATTCGAACCCTTGGCCACCTGGTTAAAAGCCAGATGCTCTACCTAGCTGAGCTACAGGCCCAAAATAGGCCGG
>LSSG01000060.1 GCA_001595915.1 Thermoplasmatales archaeon SG8-52-3 | reverse complement strand
ACAAAAATTCAGGATGCAGTTGACAATGCAACTGATGGCGATACTGTTTTTGTATATACTGGTACTTATTTTGAAAGTATATTGTTATGGAAATCGATTAGTTTAGTTGGGGAAAATAGACAATATACAATTATTTTTCCAAGGGACGTTGAATCAAATGAAAATTCTACAATTTATATTTCTGCAGATAACTGTAGTATTAATGGTTTTACAATAAATAATAACATTTTTCAAATCGATGTTATTGGAATTTCTTTATTTTCATCTGGAAATATGATTTTTGATAATTCTATTTTAAGGTTCAAATATGGTATTTATCTATTAGATGATAACTTTGAAAAAATTTACACTAGAAACAAAATATTGAGCAATGAAGTCTCAAATTGTACATTTGGAATATATTTACGTGGTACTGCATTAAATAACACAATCAAAAAAAATTATTTGATTGATAATATGGAGGGAATAAACCTTTACTATTGTGTTAACAATACTGTAACAAATAATTATGTTTTTTCAAATACTGTCTATGGTATCTATATTAATATAAACTCAGATGGAAATATTATTTCAAGAAATATTTGTTCAGAAAATAGATATGGCATTCGCTTTAAGGGCGTTAACTATAATGAGATTTTTCTAAATCGGGTTGAAAGAAATGTAATGGGGTTTTATTCTTGTTGTGGGTCTGCTTATAATTATCTATATCTAAACACGGCAATAGACAATGAGATGCAGGCTAGTGATGGTTATTATAACTTCTGGGACAATGGAGTTTTTGGGAATTATTGGAGTGATTACAATGGTACAGACAGTGATGGGGATGGAATTGGTGACACGCCTTATCTAATCCCTATGGGGGATAACATTGATAATTATCCATTGATGGAACCCTTTGATAATGACCCTCCAGAGATTCCTACTATCGATGGTCCACCGAGCGGAAGACCTGGTAGGGAGTATTGTATTACCGTTCATTCTACAGATCCCGATTTGGATGACGTTTTTTATATTGTTGATTGGGGAGATGGCACAACTAGTGGCTGGCTTGGACCTTTTCCACAGTGCGAACCAGTTGCAGTATGTAATGAATACAAAAGGGGTCTTTATTTTGTTCGTGCAAAGGTAAAAGACATATATGGTTTTGAAAGCGAATGGTCAGATCCCTTGGAAGTCAATATACCAAGAACTAGAACAAATTATAATTTATTTCTTTTAAGATTTTTTGAATTATTTACAAAACATTACTTTATTTTAAGATTTTTCAATAGATTTGTATATTTCTAATTCAATCTATAATGAACCAACCATTGTGCATAACGTAACTTTTTAGATCTTGAAAAAAGATTCATCCAGCCAAGTTTATTGTCCTTGTCATCAAAGTAAGTATATTCATCAATTAGTTTGATACCCTTGTTCCATTTTTCAAAATCATTACTATACTTAATTCCAAAATAAAATGAAGCATCTTTTCCCAAATGAAAATCACGTTGGAACTTTCTTCTCCACATCTTTCTTTTTAGTGTTTTTACAATAAAAGTGTTTGCTACTTCACAAACAAGTTCGCATCCTGGAAAAGTTTTTTGAAGCGCTAGTATCAAGTTTTTCACTTCATCCTCATGTAAATACATGAGAAGACCTTCTGCAATAAATAAGATATTTTGTTTTTTAGATATCTTATCCATCCATTTAAAGTCAAGAACCGATGAAGGAATAAAATGATATCTATCAGTTTCTTTAAAGAAATTCTTTCTAATATCAATTACTTCTGGAAAATCAAGATCGTACCATGTTACTTTTTTATTATCTATTCTTGGAAAACGAGTGCTAAGTCCACAGCCTAGTTCTACAATTGTCCCATTTGGATTTTTATTTAAAAATGAATTACAATATCTATCAAATTTTCTTGTTCTAAGGCTAAGAAACGCATTTAGTTTTTTTCCAAGTCTTTTCCTTGGTTTTCCTTTTGCAAGGTTTTGATGTAGTTGAGAATCAGATTTTTCAAGGATTTTGTTTAATTCATTTGTTATTTCCACAGCTTTTGTATCTATTAAAATTGGATTTTCTGTTTTCGACTCTAATGCCCTTGAATATAATGTAATAAGTAAGGTTTCTGATATATCATTGATTTTTGCAATTAAGTCTTCATCCATACAAACCAAAACTTCAAAAAGATGTTAATTTTTATAATTTTGTTTATTTTTATGATTTTTTTATGTAAATTATTTCTAGGAAAAATTTAAATTAAATTATTTTATTATTATTTTGATAAATAATAGTTTTGAGGGAGGACAACAAAATGAAAAATAAAATATTAAGTATATTTGTTTTTACGCTTTTAATTGCAAGTGTCTTAGGAATAGCAATAAGTGCCCAAGAAGAAAATATTCATAAAAGGATTATTGAGACCATCGATATTTCAGAACCATATATAGTTGAAGAAGGAAATTTCTTATCAATTAATTTTGAAGAGGTAACCTCTCAATTCATGCAACCTGGAAAACCTATTTTGCCAGTTTATACCAAAATATATAAATTTCCATTTGGAACGAAAATTAATGAGGTAGTGTGTACTCCTCTAGGGATTAGTCAAAAAACATTATCAGGTGAAATCAAACCTTCACCTAAGCCTGTTTTGATCGATAGTTCGGTTTCTGAAGAATCTACTGATGATTTGATTTTTAAGGATGTTGAGGTTTATAATAGCGCTGAGTTCTTCCCAAACAAGTGGTATGATTTTAGTACAGGTTGTGGTCTGGATGATACTAATAGAGTTGTGTTTTTAAGAATACAATTCTATCCTGCAATTTATTCTCCACAAAGAAACCTGATAAAATATGCAAACTCTGCTGAAATATCAATTGAGTATACTGAACCTTTTAAACCAGTTGGCTTTCCGGATGAGTATGACATGGTTATTATTGCTCCTTCTGAGTTTTCTGAAAAATTACAACCATTTGTTGTTTACAAAAACGATTGTGGAATAGATACTCTCCTAGTTACACTTGATGATATATACGATGGAGAATATTTCCCAGTCAATGGAAGAGATAATCCTGAGAGGATAAAGTATTTCATTAAAGATGCAATTGAAAATTGGGATATTACATACGTACTTCTCGCAGGTGGTATAAATAAAGTACCTTCAAGGCCGTCTTATGTTCAGGACGGGCATGAAATAAATTTCATAAGTGACCTATATTTTGCAGATATTTACTTTTCAAATGGTGACTTTTGTAGCTGGGATTCAAATGAAAATGACTTATTTGGAGAATATAATTATCAGGCAAGAACAGATAATGTTGATCTTTACCCCGACATCAGTCTTGGCAGACTAAATTTTAGAGATTCTGATCAAATTGATGGCGTTGTAAATAAGATTATCACCTATGAATCAACAGGGGCTTATATGGAGGATTGGTTCAAAGATTTCACTGTTTGTGGTGGAGATACATTTCAAGATGGTAATAGTGTGTGCGAAGGAGAGTATGCTAACGAAAACGCAATAGATATAATGGATGGTTTTAATCCTAATAGAATATGGGTTACAAATGAAAAGCTAAAATTTGCAGTAAATATAGATAGCGCTCTTGAGAATGGAACAGGTTTCCTATATTTTTCTGGACATGGGGTTAATGAAAATTGGGTTACCCACCCAATTAATGATTTTAATACCTGGTGGCCTCTAACTGGTTACTACTATTTTCGGGTTGAACTCCTTAAAAATGAGGAGAAGTTGCCCGTGGTTATTATAGGCGGATGCTCAAATTGCCAATTCACTGGTAAAAATTGTTTTGGATGGTCATTTGTAAAAAACCCAGATGGTGGTGGAATTGCTTCCTATGGATATACGGGATTGGGTTGGGGAATTCTTGGTTATGGATTTACCTCAGGTCTAACAGGAGGAATGGAACTTAGTGCAATCAAAGCCTATGGTACTTACAATGCAAAAACAACTGGTGAATTATGGACTAATGCACTTAACAATTATCTCACTGAATTTTTTGGTTGGTCTGCATACGATTATAAATTGGTGGAAGAATTTCAACCGTTCAATGATCCATCCATGCGTATCAGAAAGGTATCAGATTTTCCAACTATACCAGATAAGCCAGATGGTCCAACTGCTGGTGGAGTAGGACTTGAATATACCTATAATACAATGTCAACTGATCCAAATGGGGATAACATAAAATATTGCTTTGATTGGGGTGATGGCTCAATTGGATGGAGTGATTGGTTCTCTTCTGGTGAAACTGCATCACTTTCTCACAAATGGGAATCACCTGGCACATATGAAGTAAAAATTAAGGCACGAGATAATTTCGGTCTTGATAGTGATTGGTCCGATTCACTCACTGTTGAAATTATTTCTGAGGCTCCTTTCTTTGATATTTTAAATGTAAAGGGTGGTATTGGATCTGTTAGTGCCACAATTAAAAACATTGGTATGCTTGAAGCATATGATGTGAACTGTAACATTTCAGTTACTGGTGGACTATTAAAACTAATTGACAAGTTCTCAGAAGATACCTATGATACTCTAGACATCGATGAGGAGGTAGCAGTATCTGTTGATGGTATTTTTGGACTAGGTAAAATAAAAGTTATAATATCTGCAAATTCTCCATCTGCAAATACAACTACCGAGTCAGTTCAAGGTTTTGCATTAGGACCTATTGTTATTCTACAAAAATAAATATTTTATTTTTTCTTTTATCTTTTCATCTTTTTATCCACATTTTTAATTAACAATTGTTAAGCATATATTTAAATTACTTTATTATATTTAAATATTTAAAAAAAATATATGGGGGAGTAAAATAAACATGAATAAAAAATTTTTAGGAATTTTTATTTGTACGCTGTTGATAGTAACTGTTGGACCTATATCAACTGGTCTTGCCGAAAAAAGTACATACAAAGAAGCCACTTTAGATAGAGTTTGGTATTGGGTAGAATCTTATCCAAATTACGCTCCTAGTGGTATGCCTGATTTTGACCTAGAACAGGGAGAATGGAAAGGAATTATTGATGGAGGAAATGGCATTGCTGATTCAACTGCCCAAGGAGATGATGTTCAAATTGTTAGTCCGGGAGGTCTAGTTGATCCCGATGCACCCTCAATAATTGCACCAGGTCCAGATTGTTATTTAGATTCTAACCCGTCAGGTGATGATATTGAAGTATGGATATTTTCAAATGCCATATCAACAATAAATTGTCTCTGGTGGTTTGATTCAAGATTTGCTGATCCAGATGGCACTCCAGGTGATGGAGAAGATATATACCCACTTATTGCTGATTATGGAGCAGGAGATGATCATTCAGCAACTAATGCCCCTCTTTCTATTGAAAGAATGGCAAATGCAATGGATATCACAAGTACTCTTTTCTTAGATAACGATGTCTGGATAGACACAATTAATTGGTGGTTTGCAAATGTAAGTCTTGAAGACAAGCTTGAAGTAAATTTCTATGATGTTCCAACCTTTGAATTCGTTGCAGATGAGATTCAAGAGGGCAAAGCTGTAATTTTAATAATCAATTTTGTTGATGATAGCTCTGGAGATTGTGAATTTGTTGGAAATCATGCTGTAACCTGTACAGGTGTAAATTCAGCTGAAACCAAAATAGCTTTTTGCGACCCATTACTTGATATAAATAATCCAAGTGATGATGATCATAATGATACTCAATTTGTTTCAAAAGATGTATACCTTGCATCGATTGGGTCTCCATGTGAGAATCATCCTGAGATAGAATGGTGGTTACCTAGCTATCCATCGGATTATAACTATTCAGTTATTTATTCTGCAATAGTAATCGAATATATCAATAACCCACCAAGCACTCCAACAATTGATGGTCCAACTAATGGTGTTATAGATACACCTTATACTTACACATTTAATTCAGTAGACCCAGATGCTGAGGATGAACTCTATTACTATATACTATGGGATGATGGCTATGTTGAGAATTGGGAAGGTCCATTTGCATCTGGAGAAGATTTTGAAATCGATCATACCTATACTAAAGAAGGGACATTTACAATACAAGCAAAAGCAAAAGACAATCATAATGTTGAAAGTGGTGTAGCAGAGTTAGAAGTTACAATGCCTAGGGTTAGATCTTTCAGATATAACTTTAATCTACTTGATTTGTTATTTGAAAGCTTCCCAAATGCTTTCCCAATACTAAGACAACTATTAGGATTTGATTAAAACAAATCCTTTTTTTTATTTTTTTAAAATTATCCATAATCAAATATCATTTTAATCAAATACCTAAAATGATATACAATAGAATGTTATTATATCTTTAAATGGACGCCCTGCTAAAAACTAGAGAGCTATCAAAAACAATTGAAGGAAAACTCCTATTTGAAGATGTATCATTTGATGTTTACCCTGAGAATTGTATTGGACTCCTTGGTCCAAATGGTTGTGGCAAAACAACATTATTTAAAATTCTATTAGGATGGGAGAAAGCAAGTTTTGGTGAAGTCATAAGTAATGACAATCTGCAGATAAGATACTTGGATCAAGTGCCTATAAGTTCTCTTGATGAAACAGTATATGATTTTTTTATTCGTACTATTCGAACAGATAAAATCCAGCAAAAACTAAAAGAGTATGAAAAACAGCTTGAAGACCCCAAGATTTACAATTCACCGCGCTTATCAGATGTTCTTGAAAATATTAAAAAACTTAAGGTGTCTGTAAGTAGAAATACAATTTCTAAACGTTGGGAATCTGCACTCCAAATTTTGGAAGATATTGGAATCGTGGATTTACCACCATCTAAAAAATCTAGTGATCTTTCTGGTGGTGAATGGCAGAAGATTGCTATTGCAAGTGTTCTTGCACAACCAAAAGAATGCAACCTTTTACTTCTTGATGAACCTACTAATCATCTTGATATCGAAACAATTGAATGGCTAGAGCAACAGATTGCAGATTTTCCTCAGGCTGTAATGATTATTTCTCATGATAGATATCTTTTGGATGATCTTGTTGACAGAGTGTTTGAGATGGATGGTCCTCATATAGAGATGTATGATTCTACATTTGAAGAGTATGAACAGCAAAAACAACTCAGAACCCATATTAAAATAAGAGAATATGAAAAATCTAAGATTGAGTTGAATCGACAAAAAAAGGTTATAGAAACATTGACTCGACGAAATAGATATGATTTACAGATAGCAAGTAAAATGAAAAGACTGGCAAAGATCAAGCGTGTTGAAAATCCTGTTTTAAAAACTTATTTATTTAATTTTCATTTCAAATCTGTTTTTAAGTCCGGTAAAAATGTTGCAGAGGGACATTCTATTAATAAGCGATTTGGAAGTAGAATCATTTTTGAAAATGCAAGTTTTGAAATCCTTGCCGGACAAAAGATAGGTCTTATTGGACCAAATGGATGTGGTAAAACCACATTTTTAAAAATGCTAACAGGTGAGAAGTACCCTGATGAAGGAAAGCTATATGTAAGTTCAGGTGTTAAATTAGGTTATTTTGACCAAGGTCATCTATCGCTAAAATTAGATAATAACCTAATAGATGAACTTCGTAGGGACAATAATAAATTATCTGAAAATGATGCCAAGGCTTTACTTGGTCAGTTCAATTTTAAAGGAAATTTTGTCTCAAATCAAGTTAAACAACTCTCTGGTGGAGAACGTTCAAGATTGGCAATTCTTCGACTTATACTTCAACCTTATAATTTATTGATTCTTGATGAACCAACTAATCATATGGATATGGATTCAAAAAAAGCAATTGAAAGTGCTTTAAATTCCTATACAGGCACAGTTGTTGCGGTTTCACATGATAGGAGGTTTCTTGATATGTTTGCTGATACAATATTTTTTATTGACAAAGGTTCTATTAAGATTTATTGTGGAAATTATTCAAGCTTTCGGGTGCAAAGACAAAATGAGCTTGATGATCTTTCTGGAAGGAATCTTGCGTATTTATCTAGATCTGGTTTTAAAAAATATATTGTTTACAAGGCATTTACTATTTGGACAACTCGCAAGAAACATAAAGTTGGTGAAGAGGTTTTTATTGGTGATCATAACGAAAAACTTTATGAATGGGCAATCAAGAGCAAATTCTTGCGACCTGATGATCAAATAAAAAAGAAATGATCATTACCAAGATAAAATTAGAAGAGAAGCTTAAATTTAAATTTTTTAAAATCAGAAGTCTAAAAATAATATTATTTATTATAATTTTTAATCTTAAAACATGGTATATTTTAATTTTATCATAATTAACTATCGTTAAGGAAATATTTAAATTATAATATTATATTGTTAAATTGAAAATCTTTTATTTGAAGGGAGGAAAAACATGAAAATTGGAAAATATAAAAAAGGAATAGTTTTAGCAATAGTAGTATTGTTTTTTGGAGCAAGTGTTATACCTAATATTGGTGCTGAAAATAAAAAAGAATTTGAATTAAAGGCATCTAATGAACCTTTGGTTCAACCACTTTTTAACGGTGAGACATATTTTATTATGTTGAGCAACTACTCTGATTCTGGGACAGGTAATGTTTGGTCCGTTCAAATGAGATTTGATAGTGAATTAGAAATTGTCGAAAGTGAGTTTGATGATGCAACCTTACCTCTTATTGTAGATGAATGGGTAGAAATCAAGATTAACATTGACCTTGACACCGACTGGCTTGAAATGTATTACGATGGTGACTTACTTTTTGAAAAGAACTGGACTGATGAGCCCAGTGGAGGTGGCGGTGGAATTCTTAATATCGGTGCTGTTGACCTTTTTGCAAATGCTGCATCTACTGTATATTATGATGACATTAGTCTTTCAAAAGTAGGTGAAGGCGTTCTCTGGTCTGAGGATTTTGATTCCTATGATGATGGTAGTTCAATGCATGGTCAAGGGGGATGGAAAGGATGGTATAATGATTCCCAATATACTGCAAATGTAACTTCTGCTAAAAGCCGCAGTTCACCTCATTCAGTAGACATTGCAAATAATTCAGACCTTGTACATGAATACTCAGGTTATACAAGTGGTGAGTATGTGTATACTGCTTGGATGTATATACCTGAAAACGTTGCACCATATGAACCAAGTGACCCAGACCCAAGTGATGGTGCTACTGATGTATCACCTCTAACAAATCTAAGCTGGACAGGTGGAGACCCAAATGATGATAATGTAACCTATAATGTATTTCTTGAGGAAGGTGACTCTAGTCCAGATATACTTGTTTCTGAGAATCAATCTGGTACATCTTATGACCCAGATGGTCTTGATTTTGGGACAACATACTACTGGCAGATTGTTGCTTATGATGAAAAAGGTCTTACAAATTCCGGACCTGTTTGGAGCTTTTCAACAAGAACCAATGATGCACCATATGAACCAAGCGATCCAAGTCCAGCAGATGGTTCTATTGACAATGAAATAAATGTAATTGTAAGCTGGACAGGAGGAGACCCTGATGGTGATACAGTTCTTTATGATGTTTACTTTGGCACGTCTAGTCCTCCGCCAATGGTTGTAAGTAATCAATCGGCTACGTCTTATAATCCTGGACTTCTTGAATTTGATACAACATATTATTGGCAGATTGTATCCTGGGACATATTTGACTTTTCCGCAACAGGTTCAATATGGAGTTTTTCAACTGAGGAAAACGCACCTCCTTATACACCAGCAGATCCCAGTCCAACAGATGGGGAAACGGACGTATCAATTGATGAGATACTTAGATGGACAGGTGGCGACCCAAATGTCGGTGACACGGTAACTTATGATGTATACTTTGGTAAAAGCAGTCCTCCACCACTTGTTGATCAAGATATAACCCAAACTGCATACGATCCAGGTACAATGGATTTAGGTACTACCTACTACTGGCAAATCGTTTCAGAAGATAGTCAGGGTGCTACAACCACAGGTCCTGAATGGAGTTTCACAACAGAGGAAGAACCTAATGAAGCACCAACAGCACCAGATATAGACGGTCCAGATACAGGTAAAACAGGTGTTGAACTATGCTGGACATTTCACTCAGACGATCCCAATGATCATCAAGTGAAATACATTATTGATTGGGGCGATGGAGATTCTGAAGAAACAGCTCTAAATGATCCCTGCACACCTATAGAAGTCTGTCATACCTATGAAGAAGATGGTACATACATAATAAAGGCATATGCTGAGGACCAAAAAGGAGCAAAGAGCGGTGAAAGCACATTTGAAGTTACAATTCCAAGAGGAAGATTTGTAATTCATCCAATACTTCTTAGATTCTTTGAGAAGAATCCAAACATATTTTCACTGCTGAGATACATATTTGGACTATTTTAGTCCATATATTTTTTCTTTCTTTTTTTTAAATTTTAACTACTTAGATATCCACCAACCTTTAAACTTGGATCGCCAATTAGAGTTATTTGTTGAACATGTTTACAATCTAGTTTATTTGTATGAACTTCAAATGAATCACAGTAATTTCTCATTGTCTCCCAGTGCATTTCTCCAATGTGCTCATAACCCTCCTCAATATATAATCTGAAAAATTCCATATTGATCCACTCAAGAAGCCCAAATTCAACACAATCAGGAATTCCATTGTGATTTAAATCTCCAGCATATCCCCAAACAACAGATGTTGCACCTATATGAGCAATACTTCCTCCATTAGGCTTTCTTACAAGTCTCCAGCCTATTTCTTCTAAAACACAATCTGATCTTCCAAAACGATTTGGATTGAAAATATTTAATACTGTAACATCAAACTTTGCTGTAACACAACACCCAAATACAGAAATTGTATACCTTCCTTTATTTTTTAGTAAAGGAATATATTTGTTATGTAATGGTTCAACAGGTTCACCATCTGGGTCATATGTCTCAATTCTATTTTGAAGTCCATGACCTTCATAAAGAATAAAACCGCAACCCTCATTAAATTCTGAAAGTAACTCCTTATGTCCTGTAAGAGTTCCATCAGAACAATAAAGCTTTGTTATGTCAAAACCTACCATCATATTTGAAATATAATCGCAAGCTGCCTCACCCTCATTTGGAAAGGGTTCACCTATTCCAGGATTTGTATCTCCACCAAGAACTACCATTCTATTAAACCATTCTTCCCCGTAAGAAGATGTTTCATATTCTATTATTTTATCAACAACAATTTTTACTTCAAAAGGATATCTGCAAGGAAGTCTTCCCACATATACGTCTGGTACCAAATCTAATGTATCATTTCCCCATTCAGCAAAAACATCATCACCATTGCTATCCCAGTCTTCAAATTCATTTCCATTTTTATAAATATCAGCATAGTATGTGTCACTTAGAAATGGAATATCGGTATATCCATCATCCAAAATCACATATCTTCCGGGAATGTAAAAAGATGGAAGTTGTCCTTTTCGACCACCCATTAGAAGAACGTATTTTATGTTCCATTCCTCAATAGCATCTTTTATGAAATATTTAATTTGCTCAGCTTTATCACGACCATTATAATCTGAATAGATTTCTTCTGTTGTCTTTAAAACCGTATCAATTCCATAGGTATTTTTATGATCAATTAATGGTTGAATTTCTGATGAAAATTTTTCAGGTGAAATAATCACCATATCATATTCTTCTGAGTTTAAAATTGGTAGATTTATTTTATTTTCTTTTTCAGAAAAAGCATTTGCTCCTAAACCACTAAGGACTAAAAGTCCTATCAAAAATATTGTTGATATTTTTTTCATATTTTTTCCTCCCAATAAATATTAAATTTATAATTTAAAGAAAAGAGTTTTTATAAAATATTTGAACAAAACAGTAAAATGTACTTAAAAATTGTTTAATACGTCCAAGTAAAATGATTATTATAAATTATTGTATTTTTGCTAATGAAAGTTTTCATTTTGACATTTTTACAGGATAGCTTTTTATAGCATTGGTTCAAGAACCAGATAACATAAAATGGAATGTGAGGTGGAAATGAAATGAAAAAGAAATATGATGAGATGTGCAAGCATATTGATAAGATAACAAAAAACAAAAAATATTCTAATCAGAAATATAAATATGCATCTGGTAAATTAAATAAGATATTTTGTAATAATTAAAAAATACTATAATCCTGGTGAAAATTATTGATTGATAAAATCTCTATTGTTGAAAAAAATGATGCAGTAAAAAGAATGAATAAGATTCTTGAAGAGTTTGAATTCACGTTAAAAAGAGCAGATTGATTTACAAAAAAAGCTTTTGAAGAATATAAATAAAATCAAAAAAGAGGAAGAAAGTATTAAGAATCTTATTTTAGGAATTTGTGAAATATCAGAATAATTTTTTTGTAAAAACAAGGTTAGAGATTTTATCAAGAATTTCTTTGTTTTTTCATTTAATCTAATTATTATAATTCTTTTCCCCAAATTATGTTATAAATATTAAGTTGAAATTGAAATATAAAAACTTTTTCTTAATTAAATATATACAAAGATATATATGTAATGTTTACAGAATCATAAAAAAATATAAAGAAAAAAGAAATGGAATTATTCCTTTTATTTAATATACTACTGTATAGGTATAACCTGGTTTTAGCAATGGTCGTGCAATATCCTTTGCTAGATATATTGGAAATTTTACTTGACAATCTTTTTGTAATATTAAGAATGTATTAGCATGTACCTCGGTAAATTCATCCCCAGTGTTTGGATTACCTATTAGGTCTTTCGGAACAATCCATGATAATGTATTTTCTTCTTCATTGATTTCGCCATTAATAAGTGTGCTCTGTTCTTCGCCAGATACATCAAAATATCCAGCTTTTATGATAATTTCTTGTCCCTCAGAATGAGTATTTGTTACAACAAAATAACGTGTATATTCATAGGTCCAATATACAGCATAGACGGAACGATATTCAGAATACTTAAAATCTCTAAGTTCCATAGTTACATGCAGAAATTCTGAATCTTCAGAATCCTCAGTTATTGAAAATGAAACGATATCCAAATGCTTAAAATACATTTGCCATAATGGATTCCAACGTTGGAAAAAAAACAGAGGTATTACATCATATTTAAAATCATTTTTTTCAAATTCATTTTCATCAGCTGATACAAATGGTGCTATAGTAATTACCAGCATCAAACAAATGCACGGAACAAATATTTTTTTCACATTATTCCTCCAAATATCAATATTATCAGTCAATATTAAAGATATTTTACTAGCTTTTTGAACAAAATAAAAATATTTTTTTAATTTTTTATTGTTTTGTAAGATTAATGAATATCAAATTTTAATTAACAGTATCTAATTTTTAATTTACAGTCTTATTGAAAAATAAGGAGGAAATATAATGAAGAAAAAATTATCATTAAAGATAGTAGGCATTTTGGTAATGTTTATGTTAGTTACATCTGCATTACCTGTATTTGGGCAAATAAATAACAAAAAAACTATAGGACACACTATTAATCAACCAAATTGGGAATGGGCTAAATCCGGTGGAGGTTTTTCTATTGATTACGGTCATAACATTGCTACAGATAATTTAGGAAACTGTTATGTTATTGGCAAATACTTTTCTGAGGCATCATTTGGTTCGACCAATTTGAAAAGCTATGGAGATTTAATGAGTTGGGATATTTATGTTGCTAAACTAAATTCAAATGGAGACTGGTTATGGGCAGTTGGTGCAGGAGGCACCTTTAATGATGAAGGTAGTGGCATCGCAGTTGATCTTGAAGGTAATGTCTATATCACAGGAGTATTTTATGACACTGCATGGTTTGGAAATATTACATTGACCTGTACTGGTTATCAGGATGTTTATGTTGCAAAGATTGATACTAATGGTAACTGGTTGTGGGCAATAAGAGCTGGTAGCCATCCCGGTGAAGCTGCTTATGGTATTGATGTTGACAGTTCTGGAAATGTGTATATTACTGGACATTTCATGTATAAAACAACTTTTGGAAATACAACACTTGAAAGTAAGGGTAGTGCCGATGTTTTTATTGGAAAACTAGATACTAACGGTAATTGGTTATGGGCTGTTGGTGGTGGAGGAAATTTAGCTGACTACCCATATGATATTGTTGTTGACTCTTTAGGTGATTCATATATAGTCGGTGATTTTGAAGGTACTGCTTCATTTGGAGACTTTAATGTTACAAGTCAGGGTATGGCTGATGTATTTATTGTAAAAGTAGATACAAATGGAAATTGGCAGTGGGTAAAAAGCGGTGGTGGTAGCTCAATAGATAGAGGATATGATATTGCAATAGATAACAATGATGATATTAGAATAACAGGTCTATTTCTTATTTCAACAAGCTTTGGTTCAACTACATTAAATAGTCTAGGTGAATGGGACATTTATGTTTTAAAAATAGATACAAATGGAAATTTTATATGGGTTGTTAGAGGTGGAGGCACCTCATCTGATTGTGGTTGGGGTATTGATGTAGATTACGAAAAAAATTCCTATATTACTGGAGTTTTTCAGGGCTCGATAACTTTTGGATCGACAACCATTACAAGCCAAGGAATAAAAGATGTCTATGTTGCAAAATTAGATGATAATGGAGATTGGCAATGGGCATTAAGTGCTGGTGGAGCTGATTGGGATGAAGGTTATGCAATCGCTGTTAATAATAATGGATATGTCTTTGCTACAGGATACTTTGATGGATCTGCAACTTTTGGATCAACAACTCTTACTACAGAAGGCGATTATGATGTGTTTGTTGCAAAGATCTCCCATGACGGTGTGAATCTTCCCCCAAGTTTACCAACTATTGATGGTCCTAATAGTGGAAAATCAGGTATTGAATATGATTATACCTTCAATTCAATTGACCCAGAGGATGACTCAATTATGTATATTATAGATTGGGGAGACGATCAATCAGAATGGACCGAATATAGTGAATCAGGTGTAGATTTTATTTTAAAGCACATATGGGATGAAGATGGATTATTTACAATAAAAGCAAAAGCAAAAGATATCTATGATGCTGAAAGCGATTGGACTGAGTTTGAGGTTGAAATCCCTAGGAATAGTGTTACATTTTTTTCTGTAATAACAAGATTTTTTGAACTTTCCCCAAATGCGTTTATAATTCTACGAAAAATACTTGCAATTCTATAAAATAATAATCTCCTTTCTTTTTTTATTATAAAAAAAAAAAGATTATTCACTGATAGCTCTATTAACCCTTTCAATTGTTTTTTTGATAAAATCATCATCTTCAATTATAAGTTTAATTGCATCATTTGGACAGATTTCAACACATCGACCACATGCAAGACAGTTTTTACCAATCTCAACTAAACCCTCTTTCAGTTTTATATTATCAACAAAACATACTCCTTCTGTACAAGCACCACACCCTACACATTTTTCATTTGTGATAATCTTTATACCTGGCATACCTTTAATTTTTGAAGCAAGCTTCTCATCTAGATTAGATTGCATTTTCCAAAGGCAACAACAGTTGCAGCAATTGCATACAGTAATTAAAGGAAGTTTTGTTCCTACACCTAGCCAAGTTTGGTCAATTTTGTCTTTTCCTATTAGATGAAGAAGACCTGCTTTTCTGCATTTATCAACATGTGCTAGTGCTTCTTTTTTAGTTGCTAGTCTTCCTAGTTCTTTAGGTATTTTTTTTGCAGCTTCCCCCATAAAAAGACAACCGAGTTCTATTGGATAGTTCTTGCATTGCATTGCTTCTTTGCATAAACAAAAGTTCATTATGAAATGATAGTTTGATTTTTCAATAAAATATTCAACCACCTTTGATGGAACAATAATGTTTTCCAATGGTTCTATTTTTTTATTTAGTGTAATCTCAACAATATTATTTTTTGGAAGAATTGTTAGATTGGTTTTATCAAAAAGCATCTTACCTATTATTTTTCTAAAAATTGGATAATGTGTAAGTTTTGCAAGTAAAAATCGTTGAGGAAAAAGCTTTTCAAGTAGTTTTACAAATCTTTTAGATGGTCTCATTTTTTTATCAATATTAGATACTAATTTCTATTAAAAAAGTTCTTGATTTTTAAAAATATTTGATGTTTGTACAAATTTTCAATAAATAAAGTTATATTATTAAATAAATATTAGAAATAGGGAGAATATATGAAAAAAATATTAACAATTCTATTAATAGGAATTCTTTTTTCAACAACTCCAATTGTTAGTTCCTGCACAGTATTTCATGTATCTAATGAGAGTTTAGTTCTTGGAGGAAATAATGAGGACTGGTCAGATCCTGATACTTATATATATTTTATTCCTGGAAATGAAAATGAATATGGTAAGGTTATCGTTGGTTATACAGGAAGCTACTGGATACAAGGAGGTATGAATGAAAAAGGGATATTTTGGGATGGACTTGCTTGTCCTTATCTTGAGGTTTTAAACTCCACTGGAAAACCTTATTTTCCAGGTAATATTTTTGATTATGTATTGAGTGTTTGTGAAACCTGTGATGAAGCTTTATACATTCTTGATCAGTATAATATGAAGATACTTGAGAGAGCTCAAATCCTTGTGGGAGA
>LSSG01000059.1 GCA_001595915.1 Thermoplasmatales archaeon SG8-52-3 | reverse complement strand
TATTAGAGCAAAATATGGGTATTTAGAAGCAACTGTAAGTATTATTGGAAATATTATAATATTTTTAGTAAAACTATTTTTAGGTTTGTTTATCAATAGTATTGCATTAATTGCAGACAGTGTACACTCTTTATCAGATATATCTACATCAGGTGTCGTAATATTTGGATTTAGGGCTGCAAAGAAAAAACCAGATAAAGAACATCCCTATGGCCATGGGAGAGCAGAATATATTGCAACCTTGATAATTGCAGTATTACTTATTATTGTAGGTTTTGGCTTCATTGAACAATCAATAGAGCGGATTATAAATTTAAAAAATATTGAACATTCAGAATATGCAATAATTATTAGTATAATTGTGATAATTTCAGCATTACTAAAAGAATTAATGGCAAGATATTCTTATCTTTTAGCAAAAAAAATTAATAGTGATGTCCTAAAGGCAGATGCATGGCATCATAGAAGTGATTCAATCTCATCAATTGGAGTTGCAATTGGTATTTTAGGAGCCAGATATGGTTTTCCAATTCTTGACCCTATTTTTGCAATAATTGTTTCTGTAATAATAATCTATGTAGGTTTTAATCTAATAAAAACTGCATCAAATTTTTTAATTGGTCAAAGTCCAGATCAAGACTTGATAAAAAATATAAGATTAATTGCGAAAAATACAGATCATGTAATTGGCATACATGATATTTCAATCCATGATTATGGTACAACAAAAATTCTAACACTTCATGCAGAGGTTGATAGTAATCTAACACTTAATGAAGCACATAAAATTGCAGATGATTTAGAAAATAATATTCAAAATGAAACAAATTATTCAATAATTATTCATCTAGATCCAAAAGAGTTAAAATTAGATTTAAAAATAAAAAAACGTGTAATTGAAACTATCTTAAATAATCAAAAAGAAATTATTTCATTTCATAAAATTCAGATTTTTCGTGGAATAGAAAATGATGACATAAAAATGCATCTTATTGTAAATAAAGATATGTCAGTTAAAGACTCACACGAATTATGTCATAGGCTTAAAAAAAGTTTAGAAGAAGAATATGGTTCATGCAATGTAGATATTCATTTTGAACCTTGTAAGAAAGATTGTAAAATATGTAAAATATCATGTAAAAAAAGGATTAAATAAAAAAAAAAAATCCATTTTTGAACAAATCTTCATTGAATAGGTAAATTATTTTATTTTATTCAAGAAATTAATAGTAAGAATTATATTATCTTTTAAAATTTTTAAATTATTGAAATGGAGGAAAAAAGATGAGAAAAAAAATAATTGGATTTTTTATTGTGATGCTAATGATTTCTCTACTTCTTCCGTCTATATCAGCAGTTCCAACTTATGGAAATAAAAAAGATGTCTTTAAAGACTGCTATATAGAAGCAACAGGAACCATTGAAAAAGTCTCCGGTAACTTGTTTCAATATCTCATGTTCAAACACTTCTATATACGTCCACATGGTGATGATCGTGCTTTTGTTTTCCTTTGGTTAATAGAATGGAGGGAACCAGATGTCACTGTTACCATATACTCTGAAAAAGATGGTGATATTCTTTGGCAAGATACGGGTCTTACAGGTGTGTGGGGCATGAGACAATTTTGGTACTATGGAATTTATACAAACGATGGTTCAACTGAAGATCAATTAATAGTTAATTTACAAGGGAATGCAAAAGCAGTAATTGTATATACTGAAGAATAAAAAAATTCTTCTAATTTTTTTTTTATTTTTTATAATCAAGGAATATTTTTCTAAAAAAGCGTAAATTTTTGTAAAACATGATAATTTTTTAAAAATTTTATATTGAAAAGTTAAAAGATTTGAAAAAAAACTTAAATAGGAATGTAATCTAATATTTTATAAAACAATAGGTTTATATCAAAATGTTTAGAAAAATAAAGTTAAAAAAAATTGTTAATTTTTTGATTTTATTTATTCTGTTTTTTAATATTTTTTTAATATCCGGATGTTTAAATGAAACTGAAAATGGAGATAAAAAAACTGATTATGATATAATAATAGGTATGACATATAATATATCTGGATTTTACCCTTGGATGCATACTAGAGATACTACTTCTCTTTCCGTAAATGTTAATCTATTTAATTATTTGGCTGAAATGGATCCTAAAACCTTTAAATATGTACCAGCCCTTGCAGAAAGTTGGAATAATCCAGATAATACTACATGGAGATTTTTTTTAAGAGAAGGAGTAAAATTTCATAATGGTAATAATTTTAGTGCAGAGGATGTGAAATTTACAATAGAATATATGAGAAATTCATCTTACCATAAAGAAGAACTCGATTCAATATCAAAAATTATAATATTGGATAATTATACAATAGATATCATAACTAAAAAACCATATCCTATGTTACTTTACAAATTAGGAACTCTTTTTATTCTTTCAAAAGATTATATAATAAAAACAGAAGATACTAACGAAACTTGGCCGATTGGTACTGGAGCCTACAAATTATCTGAATATATACCTGGAAAATATATTATTCTGGAAAGATTTGATGATTACTGGAAGGGTAAATCTGACGTTAACAAAGTGACTTTTAAAAATATGAACAATTCAGAAGAATTAAAAAATGCACTTATATCTGGAGAATTAGATATTGTTCAACTTTCAAATGATTATGTTGATGAAATAAAAAGTACTGCAGGTTTGGAAGTAAAAGCCATACAAACTCCAGCAGTAATATATATGAGTTTTGATTTCAAAGTTAACAATAGCTATGGATTTCCAGACTTAAAAAATCCTGTTTCTGATTTGAAAGTAAGAAAAGCAATGTACCATGCTATCAATATTGAAACATTAATTGATAAATTTTTAAATGGTTCTGCAACTCCAGCATCCCAATTCATAACTTCACATACATTTGGATACAATCCTAACATAACTAGATTAGCATATGATATTGATACAGCAAGAGATCTTTTGAAGGAAGCAGGTTATGAAAACGGATTTACTATCGGTTTAGATATTCCTGACTCATCTAAATGGATAAACATATCAAATGAAATCGCAAATCAGCTTTCAAAGATCAATATTAGTATTATACTAAAACCCCTACCTCAATTTGATTATTATTCAAATCTTTATTATCGAAATACCTCTCTATATATCACAGGATGGAATCCAATCGATGCTGAATCAACTATAAAATTATTACTCCATACACCTGATATTGAGGAAGGTGTAGGACTTTGGAACTATGGAAATTATTCAAATAGTGAATTAGACACGCTTTGTGAGATACTATGTGATACAATGATTACAGATAATAGAAAAGATTACATTCAGGAAATATTTGCAATAGCAGCAGAAGATGTAGCTTGTATTCCTCTTTTTTCAAATAAGGCTTTTTATGGAACTATAGAAAATATTGAATGGACTCCAAGACCTAGTTTATTTATATGGGTTGAAGAAATTTCTTTCAAATAATAAAAAATAAAAAAAAGAGGGGAGGAGAGATATTTAATTTTATTATTTTGCAGGAGTATATTTTATATTATAGATGAATGGCAAAGGATGACTAATAAATATTGGATCTCCAACATATTTGATATTTATTGGTTTTAGTAAAATTAATTCACCTGCATTGTTTCCAAAGAAAACAAATCCTTTTATTTCATATTTTGAAGAATCAATGCGTATAAAACCAATAAGTTTTGCATTAACCTTTTCCTCTTCTCTTTGTGCCATTACTGGTTGGGCAAGTGAAATCCCAAGAATTAATATTGTTATTGCCACAATCCCAAATACTTTTTTATTCATTTTTAATACCTCAAAAAATATTATTAAATTATTTTACTTGAAACATTCTTTCAGTTTTTTGAACAATCTAAATAAAAATAATAATCTATTTTAGTTTTTGAACAATTTATTCTTTCTAAAATTATTTTATTTTGCATTATTTGATAATAAGTAATGATTATGTTCAAAATTAATAAAAAAATATTATTCAATGGTAAAATACACTCTTTTAAAATTTTTACCTTTATTTACAGCCTCTTTAAACTTAAGCATACCAACTTCATTTAAGTTTTTCACATGACATCCTCCATCAGCTTGTCTATCAAAACCTTTGATATCTACAATTCGTATAGTATCAATATCATGTGAAAATCCTTTAGCAAGTTTGAATAAATCAGAATCTTTTTCAGCTTCATGACGTGAAAGATAATAAATCTCAACAGCTAGATTTTTGTTAATTATCTCATTGGATTTAACAATTGCATTTTTAAAAGAATCAATATCCATTTCCTCCATATTCAGATCAACTCTTCCTTTTTCAGTTGTTAGTTGATTACCTGTAATTTTTAGATTGTATTCTTTAAAAAATACACCACTTAAAACATGCGTTCCTGTATGATATCTCATTAAAAGATATCGCCTATCCCAGTCAAGCTTACAATGCACTTTGTCTCCAACTTTTAAACCCTTTTTGTCAACCTCATGACTTATTTCTCCAGAAAATTTTCCAGTATAAACAACATTAAATTCTTCTCCATCTACTTTTATAATTTTACCGGTATCCCACTCAACTCCACCACCTTTTGGAAAGAAAGCTGTTTTATCTAAAATAATAAATTTATCTTGAGAAACAGATTTGATCTCTGCATCCCATTCTTTAAGATACGAATCATTCATATATAGTGCTTCTGACAAATAATCATCTCCCGCAAAGGAAAATTCTTTTAATGGTTAAATATTTAATGCAAAATCAATAAGAATTATGTTAATTTAAAAAAATTCAATTAAGATAAAATATTGAAATGTTATAACAATATTCTAAATTGTTATAAGATTTGGGGAGTTTAATGAATCAATATCAAATTGAAAATATTAGAAAACAGATTATTGGAAATGATTTAATTTTTAATACTCCTTTTGGTGATCGCCATATGTTATATATTGATTATACAGCATCTGGTCGTGGTATCAAAATAATTGAAGATAAAATTCAAAATATACTAAAAACATATGCAAATACTCATACCGAAGATGATTTTTCAGGAAAATATCTAACACACCTTTTACATCAAGCTGAATTAAGAATAAAAGAAATAGTAAATGCAGGTAAAAATGGAAAAATTATTTTTACGGGTGCTGGAACGACTGGTGCATTAAAAAGATTACAAGAAATTCTTGGTATATACATTCCTCCGGCAACACTAGATAAATTTAAAAAATCATTTGAAAAACAAATTCTTGAAAAGGATTGTCCAGTTGTTTTTATCGGTCCATATGAGCATCATTCAAATGAACTTATGTGGCGTGAAGCAATTGTCGAACTCATCATCATAAAATTTGATAAAAATGGTATGATTGATAAAAGAGATCTTGAAAATAAACTTAAAAACCCAGCTTATAAGAATAGGACCAAAATTGCCTCATTTTCTGCATGTTCAAATGTCACAGGGATATTAACAGAAACTTATGAAATTGCAAAAATTTGTCATGAAAATAATACATTAGTATTTTACGATTTTGCAGCTATTGCACCATATAGAAAAATTAATATGAACAAGGATGAAAAGTCATATTTTGATGGAATAATTTTTTCACCTCATAAGTTTCTTGGAGGGCCGGGTTCATGTGGGGTGCTTGTAATAAATGAAAAAATCTATAGAAGAGATCTACCACCGACAACTGCTGGTGGTGGAACCGTTAAATATGTAGGACTTTCTAAACAAGATTACTATGACGATATTGAAATGCGGGAAAAAGCAGGAACTCCTCCAATTTTACAAGCAATAAAAGCTGCATTAGTTCTTGATTTAAAAGAAAAAATTGGAATAGAAACAATTTATAAAATTGAGGAAGAATATAAGGAATATTTTATTGAAAAATTAAGAAAGCTTGAAAATGTGGAAATAATTGGTGAGATATCTTCTGATAAAAAGATACCAATTATATCTTTTAATATAATTCATAAAGATAGATATCTTCATCCTAGATTTGTTTCAAAATTGTTAAACGATTTATTTGGTATACAATCGCGAGCAGGTTGTATGTGTGCTGGTCCTTATGGCCATCATCTTCTTGATATCGATGAAGAAACTTCCTCAAAATATAGAAAAATAATTATACAGGGTTGCGAAGGTATAAAACCAGGATGGGTACGTCTAAATTTGCATTACACCTTACGTAAAGATGATGTTGATTATATTTTAAAAACAATTGAATTTATTGCTAAATATGGTTATCTTTTTTTAGAGAAATATGAAATCAACATGATAACTGCTGAATGGAGTTATATTGGCTATAAACCTAATTTCCCAAGTTTATCAACCGATGAAACTTTTAAAACAAAAAAAATAGATTTATCAAGACTTCCAAGGTTACGTAAATACTATCTTGAGCAAGCAGAAAAAATTGCATTAGAGCTTAAGGAAAAAATTGATACAAATTATACTATTGATGATGAAGAAATTGAAGATTTAAAGTACTTTTATTATCTAAAAAATCAAAAGAAGAATTAAGGTTTAATATAGATATTTATTTGGATTTCTTTTTTTCTGCTTCATCAAGCTCTTTTTTTATCCGGACAATAACCTCGTCACAATGTCGAATTTTTTTAATTCTTCATCAAGATTTGTTGGTTTTATAATCACACCCCAGTCTTTGTCATAAGGGTTTGTGTTTATCAATTTTGGTTCATCTTCTAGTTCTTCATTTACCTTAATTATTTCACCAGAACCAGAAGAAACAAATTTTCCAACCCATTTTGCGGACTGAATTTTTCCACAAGTTTCAACATGAGACACCTTCGTCACCTTCAAAAGGAAGATCTACATAGATTGTTTCACCAACACTTACTGAATAATAATGTATTCCCACCGTTATTGTTCCATCTTTTTCAACTCTTGCTCAAGTATGATCTAAAGTATAATATAGCTCTTTTGGTAAATTTTTTGGACCAACTTCAACCATTTATCCCATCTAACATTTATTTAAACAAATTAATTTTTTTTATTAAATATGTAGAATAAAAATCCAATTAATACTATATGATAAATATAACCTATAACCAATGGAACAATTTCAATTGAACCAGAAATTATTACTGAATCAAGTGCTAAAAGTGACCAAAAATTTGGGATTGGACCAAATAAATATTTAATATCGCCAAGGCCCAAGAAGAAAGCAAGTATTGGAATAATAAAAACTGTTCCCCCTATTTTGAAAATAGCAAATGCTTGCACTTTGTTTGTCGCAAAAGAAGCAACAAGTAATGCAGATAGTGGTGTAAAAAGTGCAAAGAGTATTGCAGTTGGTAAATAAGCTGCATATGAAAATTCAGTTCCATCAATAAGTCCTGAAAGTGGTGGAAAAATCATAAGAACAATAAACGAAAATAAAGACATGAAAAACATTCTATATATAAGATAATTATTCCTTGAAATTGGCATAACTCTTAGAACAGTAAGTAAATGCTCGTCTCTTTCATCAAGTATCAGAAACGCAGAAATGAAACTGAAAATAAAAGGTATAAGTATAATAAAAAACATAAAAAGTAAATAAAAGTTTGCTGCAAGAGGAAACATACTTTCAATTCTTGGTGCAATCAAATGTATCATTATTCTTGAAAAAGTAATAAGCATTACTGGATAAGCAAAAAATGCAAATAGAAAGAAACGATCTCGAATGATATTTCTAAAGTCGTTTACTGCAAGTTTTAGAATAAATACCATTTTTCTATCCTCCTTTTGATATAATATGCTTATAAAACGCTCTTCTAGCAAGGAAAAACAGTATTCCAATCCACACTATCTGATAAACAATTCCATATGCAATTTCCCAGGTCTCTAAAATTGAAGGATTAAAAACCCCTCTGAAAATCAATAATGCTGCCTGTGTAGGCCAGAGATAAAATATTACATTTTCATAAAGCCCAGATAAATGTAGCATAGGTGGAAAAGTAAGTACAAGAAAAAAGAGAGCCATTGCAAGTAAGTACTCATTTATACTTTTTAATCTAGATACTAAAATAAAACCAAGTAAAATTAGTAGTATTGAAGTAAGTATTATTCCAAATGCAAGAAAAAATATATTAAAATCTATACCACCAAAAATATTCATCAATGTAATAAATATTGCAGCTGAAATGCATGAAAGAATTGTAAGTGATATTATTTTTGATAAGAGATAATCATCGGTTTTCATTGGAGTAATTATGAGAGCTTGAAGAACATTTTCTGATTTTTCAAATAAAACAAGAGCACCAACAAACATAATACCAATTATTGCCGGGTCAAAAAATAAAAGTAGTGAATGAAAAATCGGTCGATTCATATCCTCAATTGCTTGAGTTGTAAGAAAATATAGAATTACACTAAGAATAGATATATGAATTATTTTGTATCTATAAAGCAAGGTAAATTCCCATTTAAGCATATTTTTAAGATTGCTCATTTCAACTGCCTACCTGTTGCCTTAATAAATATCTCATCAAGAGTTGCTTCAGCAGTATGAATAGTCTGGATACTACCAGACCTTAGAAGATCTAAAAAGACTTTATTATCAGCAAGGCTTTTTAAATCAAAATCTTTTTTAACAAGTTCATTACCCTCAAGATATTCAACTTTGACAATTTTTTTGCCATGTCTAATTTTAAGTTCTCTTGGGCTTTCAATTAGTGTTAGTTTTCCATCAACAATAAAACCTACTCTATCACACAGTTCATCTGCATCATTCATGTTATGAGTTGTAAGAAAGATTGCCTTACCTTCCTTTCTTTTCTGTAGTATAATATCTTTTATCAAACGTCTGCCTACAGGGTCAAGTCCTGTTGTTGGTTCATCTAGAAACCAAACTTCAGGGTTATTTAATAGTGATCTTGCAAAATTTAATTTTGATTTCATCCCTTTTGAATAAGTTCCAACACGATCATTTGCATCTTTTTCAAGGTCAACCATTTTTAAAAGATCCATTGGTGGTGTTATTTTTCCGCGATAAAATGATGCAAAAAGTTCAAGATTTTCAAGGGCGGTAAGCTTTTGATAATGATTTGGAAGTTCAAAACCTACTCCTATCCTATTATAGAGGTCTGTCTTCCAGCTTTCAAGGTCTTTACCAAGAATTTTTACATTTCCATTATATCCTTTCAATAGTCCAATAATTACCTTCTGAGTTGTGGTTTTTCCTGCTCCATTGGGTCCAAGAAAACCAAATATTTCACCTTTTTTTATTCCAAATGAAACACCATTTACTGCTTTTTTATCTGATTTTTGATAAGTGAAATCTATATTATTTACTTCTATAGCATATTGACCAGGTGCTGATTCTGCAATAGGTTTTTCTACTGGGAACGCAAAAATACCTTTTGTATTACAATTTGGACATTTAATTTCTATTGTTTCTCCTGGAAGACCTTCTACAGTAATTTCGTTTTTACAGTGGGGACAAGCTACTTTTTTAGTAATTATATTAGTATCTCCCATCATTTTTCACCTTTCATAACACTATATATACTACTCGTTGATATATTTGAGTTGTGCAATACATGTATGATAGTTTATATATGCCTTTCTATATTTCAAAATTATGAGAAAATTAACAATTGATCTTAAAATAAGAGATGAATTATTAGAAATGTTAAACTTTTTACTTGATAAAACAGAATCAATTGAACTTATTGAACTTATAAAATTAGATTTTAAAAAAGGAGTGAAAATGGGAATTGCTGCTCTCAATATGAAGGCAGGTTACACAATAGATGATGTAGATTTTCCAGAATTTATGGATACATTGACTGTTTTAAAAAAAGAAGGAAATAGGTATATAATATTTGCAAAAGTAACATTTTTTAAGAAATTTACTAGTCTAGCAAAAAAATTTGATCTAGATATAATATGGGATACACCGTCTATATTTTCAAAAGATAAAATGACTTTGAGTGTAACAGCAAATGAAGAAAATCTAAAGAAATTTTTAGATTTAATTAAGAATCTTGGAGAAGTTAAAAGTGTAAGTTTTACTAAAGCAATATTTAACGAACAAACAATACTATCCTGTTTAACTGAGAAACAAAAAGAAATTTTAATTGCTGCAAAAAAGAATGGGTATTATAGTTATCCAAGAAAAATAAACAGCAAAGAACTATCAGAAAAAATAGGTCTTAGTAAACCTACTGTTGTTCAGCATCTACGAAAAGCAGAAGTTCGTCTGGTTTCAAACATATTGACAGGATACTAATCTGATTAGAAAAAAATTAAAAATTAATATGTAATAAAAAAATTATTATACATTGGAAAGATAAAATATGAATCCTAAATTTCCTATAAAATATTATCTTATTGCACCTTGTGGTATGAATTGTGCTATTTGCATGGCATATCTTAAAGAAAAAAATAAATGTCCTGGATGTAGAGATTTTAATAAAGATGAACCGATTAGCATTGCAAGATGTAAAATTAAAAATTGTGAATTTCTTAAAATTAAAAAATTAAAATATTGTTTTGAATGTAGAGATTTCCCATGTGGTAAAATTAAACATATGGATAAAAGATATCAAACAAAATATCATATGAGTATAATTGAAAATCTCAACAATATTAAAAATAGTGGCATAAGAGATTTTATAAAAAATGAAAAAATAAGGTGGGCTTGTCCTCAGTGTGGTGGACCTATTTGTGTTCATAGAGGTCTTTGTTATAACTGTGGAAAAAAGATTTGGTGATAAAATGGTAAAAGCAAAATTTAATTTAAAACATAAGGAAGTTCTAGACACTTTTTTACTTGATATGCCGTTTGTAAAACCAGGAAAAATGTATGGTCATCCAGCTTATTATGTTGGTGGAAAGCTATTTGCATCTCTTTACATGGAAGGAGTTTGTGTAAAGGTACCTGAATCTTTAAAAAAAGAATTACTAAAGAAGGATGGAATAATACCATTTGAACCAATGGGTAGAAAAATGAGAGAATGGGTACAGATAAATAGGACTAATTCAGAGGATTATTTAAAAGATAAAGAAATATTTGAGAAATCATTGGAATTTGTTGCTTCAATTGCAAATATTACACTTAAGAAAAAATGAATCTTATTGATTAAATGGATAAAATTATCTATAGTAGTGTCCTAATTTTTCATCTATTTCTATTGCGATTTTTATCATCTGTTCCATTATCCTATCGATATCAAATCTGATTTCTTCAATGCTCTTTTGTAAACTTGCTGATCGTAATCTATATCTTCCGGTTTCTTTTGCAACTATTCCAGCAGATATAAAACTGTTAAGATGATGAACTATTGCTCCTCTTGTGAGTTTCAATTTCTTTGCGATTTCATCACTTGTCAAAGATTTTTCTGGGTTACATGTCTCTTTTACTAGTAGTTGAAAAATTTTTCCAGCAGTATCTTGTTTGTCTCTTTTTGAGAAATATCCTAAAGATTTACAAAGGTAATCAATATCATCATTAAGATTTCCTGGAGCAGGTGACCTAATCTTTTTAATTATTATTTGCTGAGGCATAGTAAAAGATATATTAATAAGATTATATAAATTTTTTCTAAAAATTGTTTATTTTGTTAATTTTAAGTTGACAAAACAATAAATTTTATATAGAAGTTCTTATATACATATTATAAAAATCAAAAGTTGACAAACTAAAGATTTTATTAACTAAAGGAGGTAATAATTATGGCAATAAGAAAGAAAAAAGAAAATAAATTAGCTGTAAAGCCTTCAGAAAATAAAGGAGAAATAACAAGTATGAGACCTTTTGATCTTTGGTCAGAAATGGACAGAATGTTTGATAATTTCAGAACAGATTTCGATGAATTATTCTGGCCATGGGGTCAAAGAAACTATCCATCTACAGCACTGACACAAAGACGAACACCGCCAATGGATGTTGCAGATTTAGGAGATCGCTATGAAATGCATCTAGAAATGCCAGGGATACCAAAAGATAATATAAATATAGAGGTAACACAAAACACAGTTGAAATATCTGCACAATATGAAGAAAGTAAAGAAGAAAAAGATAAAAATTGGTTACGCAGAGAAAGAAGTAGCACTCAATTCTACAGAACTCTTGAACTTCCAGAGGAACTAAAAACAGATAATATAGACGCAGAATTAAAAGAGGGAATACTTATACTTAAATTACCAAAAGCCAAACCCAAATCTGAAGATAAACCCAAGAAAATAAAAATTAAATAAAATATAAAAAATCCATTATTGGATTTTATAGAACATAAATAACAATATAATAGATTCTTCATATTAACCATTTTGACATTTTTTTAAAAAAATAAATTTATCAATAATGTTATTTAAATATAATTTTAATCTTTATCTTTAATTAGGGGGTTAAAATGAAAACTGAATATCGTCCTCATTGTGGGACAAAACATTTTATTGAAGAATTAAACTTTACATTATTTTAAAATATATATGACTATAGTATTGACAGCGATAGCATAATTACTGAGCAAAGTGCAAAAAAAATTAAAATCAAATCATACACATAAATATGTATCATGTGTATATCTAATGATTCAAGAGGAAAGATATTAATAAAATAAATACTTAAAAAAAGGAAAAAATATCAATTTACAATTTAAAAAAAAAAAATTATAAGCTGAGTTATTATGACCAAGAAAAAAGGAGATTTTCCAATAAAATATTTGCGTAAAGGTTTATTAACAGATGAAGATTACAAAGATGAAACAAAAAAGAAATTAAAAAGAAAAATAAGAAAACCTTAACTATCTGTACATATCAAGACTGGATTAGGTAAAAATAAATAATAGATTAAATAAATTTATTTTTTCACTTTTTGGATATGAATATCTTTATTTTTAAAAACAATCCAACGTAATTTGTCACCATCTTTTAGATCAAGAATTTCAACAATTTCTGAAGGAACAGTAATTCGTCTACGAGATCCTCTTATCGTTATCGAGGTATCTGTTATACATGATATTTCATCCAGTTCTATCTTCATAAAAACTCCTAAAAAATAAAAACAATAATTAACATAAATAATTTGTTATATTTACAAAATATTTTGTTAAAAATTCAATAATTATTAATAATTAAACAATTACAAATATCCCCATTTAATTATATCCCACAATCTTTCATGAAAATAATAAACTATTATCTGGATAAACTGAAAAATTATAGCAATAAAGGTCATTTGAATAAGATCTTTTGTAATTGAATATGTTACAATACATAATATGAGTATACAAATAATTCGATAACTTATTGTTTTTGCTATGGATCGTTTTCTTGTTTATTTCATTTTAAATCGGTTTATTTAGAAATTAATCACCTTAATTAAAGTAATAACACCAAGAATTATAGTAAGAGTTCCTATTGCAACTTTTAAGGCTTTTGTTGGAATATTTTTAACTATAAATGCAGAAAATGGAACAGATAATAAGGCTCCGATTATTAGAGAAGGTGCAAGACTCCAGTTAATTATTTCTGGAGATATAATATATACAATAACACCAACTATACAGGTTAAACCTTCGGCAAGAGAAGTGATACCTACTGCATTATTACCATTAACACCTGATAGAATCTGACCACCAGTTACAACTGGTCCATAACCTCCACCACTCATTCCCTTATTAAAAGCAGCAATTGAACCCAATCCAACAATTTTTTTCCATGAGAATCTAAAATTTTTATTCAATGCTAAAAGAATGATTATTCCCATCATTAGAACCATTAGACCAATATATAGATTTAACCAAAATTTTGGTAAACTTATTGCAATAAAAACTGCAAGAGTTGCACCAATAATACTACAAGTTGCTAGTACAATAGCAATTTTTAAATGAACTGAACCACGTTTGAAACTGACATTACCAATCTTATGATGTACCATACCAGCACTTATACCAGTTATTAATTCGGATAAAAGTACACATGGTACAATTGCAAGTGCACCAAAACCAAATAACATCAATATAGGTGTTAAAGTTGTTCCATACCCCATACCAAGAGTTGAGTCTAAGAGTTCACTGAAAAAAGCTAATAATATTACAAATATAAAAATTTCTAAGCCAAATAGTTCTATGCTCATTAGCTCGTTCATTTTTTTCCCTATTTTTAGTTTTGTTTTTATACTGAATTTAAAAATTAAGTATCGTCTCTTTCAATATCTCGTTCTTTTAGAATATCTAACGGTTTTGTTCTTAGACTATCTTCGTATTCTAATACTTGATTTACTGCAACTATTGCACATAAAGATACTCCATCTTTTCCAAAACCACCAACAATGTCATCTGATAGAGCTAAAACTTCTTCCTTAGTTAAACCTAGATCTAAAGTATTTACTATGCATTTTCTAAGTTGTCTTCTAGCTAAACCACACTTTTTAAAACAATCTTTAAGTTTATTTTCAATAGTATCTCTATTTCTCTCAGTTATTAACAAAGATTTTGTTTTACCATGCTTTTCTTCATATCTTAAAGCTTGTCCAATTGCAACTATTGCACATAACGAAGCTTCATCATACATTACTCCTGTAGCCATTTTGTTAACAATACTTAAGATATTTTCCTTTGTCAAACCTGCATTCATTGCATTTACAACACATCTTCTAAGTTGGTGTCTACCTGCAGCACATTTTTTAAAGCATTCTGTCAGTCTGTTTTTAATTTCATTATTTTTCAAAATTTCTCTAGAGCTATATTTATTTATCATTTTTCACCTCCCTTTTTTATTTTATATTTATTTTCAATATACTTTATATATCTTCTATTTCGTTCAATACCTCTTTTTTCAATCATTTGTGTTTCTTTTTTTCTTTCCATGATTATATATATGTAGTTCATCATATTTATAATTATTGGTAAATTTCCTATATTAAATGGAATTTTACCAAAATAATCCATTAATTATTGGTAAAAATCAATGTATAAAAGAATAATTTGGATTTTACATCCAATAATTTTATATACTTAATTTCATCAAACGAGAAAAGCTAGGAGGGATACAATGATACATTTTAATAAAAATAAAAATGGAACCAATTGTAATTTATAGAAAAAACAGTGGAAAATTAGGAATTTTAAATGGTCATAAAAGGTTTAAAATATTAAGACTAATGGGAATTAATGAATTAAAACCTGAAATGGACAACTATAATGATAACAAATTTAATAAAGAAATTTTAAAGATATCAGATATTGATGACAATATAATAAATTAATCATTAAATAATGTATAATTAACAAATTAATTTTGGGCTCCCTTAGGGTCATTCCAGGAGCCCATTTGTTCCTCTATGTCGTCAAATACAGATCATATTTTTTCACCGATTCTCCAAAAATAGAGGCATTGTATAAAAAATATTGAAGTATATTTATTTATCGATTCTGAGATTTTATTATTTTAAAGGGAACAAAATATACTTTATTATATGATAATTAACATAAAAAAATAATAAATTTACAAATTAAGAAAATAAAATAGACATTTTGATTAAATATTCTTGTTTTATCCAAATTTTTAGAGAATTTCCTTGTTTAATAAGCTCAATATTTATGAATTTATAACAAATAAATTAATTATAATTTAATATGGAGAAAATTATGATTTATATCAGAAGAAAACCATTTGTATCAAACTATCGATTCTTCATCGGTTCATTAATTATCATTTATTTAATATTACTATTAGTTTTTACTATTATTACATAATTATCACAAATAAATATGGAGAAAAAAATGCCCAAGAAAAAAACAAAAAAAAATAAAAATGTTAGAAAAAAGAAAATTGAAAACTCTTGGGGAAAAACATTAAATGATCTCCGGTAGAAAATGAAAAATTAAGTTTACAAGTATTTAAAAAATATAGTTAAATATCCCCCATAAAGACGTAAGACATAGAGCAATAAAGTTTATGTCTGCAATCCCATCCTCTCAAAATTTTGCTTATGTCTACGTCTATTTTTTAAATTTTTTAAATAAAAAAGTTTTTCAAAACAATTTTCATTCTTAAATATTATAGAAGATGAAAATTGATAATATAAATAAACAAATTCTATTTCTACTTCAAAAAGATGCAAGAGTTACTTATAAAGAAATTGCTTCTGAACTTAAACGCTCTGAAACAACAATAAGAGATCGAATAAAAGCAATGGAAAGAGTCGGAATTATTCAGGGGTATACTGCACTAATTGATAAGACTGCTCTTGGATTGAATTTTTTTGCCATGATTTTTGCAAATCCAATATCATCCTTAGACCTTGATTCAATAACAGAAAAGTTAAAAAAAGTAAAAAATGTATTACGCGTATATCAGATTTCTGGAAATAAGCGACTTGCAATTTTTATGGTTGCTCAATCATATAAGGAATTAAAAGAGATAATTAGATTACAATTACTTCCTTTAGGTTTAAAAGATGAAGAAATTGTAAGTGTTTTAGAAGCTGATCGGGAATTTATTTCACCTTTAGAAATACCTTAAAATATAATATCCGTGTTTAATTGTGTTTTTTTGTTGATTTTTGAGGTTTTTCTCTGGATATTTTTATGAATTTATTGTATTTAACTAAAAAATAACTTTAATCAGGAAAAAAAGTTATAAAAAAGATCATAGGGATGAGAGCGAATAGAGGTTTATTATAAAAATATTCTCCTCCCTCTTAAACTCTCATTTCTTGATTAAACAATATTTGGAGTTTAGATAAATATGATAGCTGGACAACAACCTATAATAATTTTAAAAGAAGGAACCACGAGAGAAAAAGGAAAAACTGCTCATAAAAATAACATTATGGCTGCACATGCAATATCTGATGCAGTAAAATCAACATTAGGTCCAAAAGGAATGGACAAAATGCTAGTTAATTCAATGGGTGATGTTGTAATTACAAATGATGGGGCAACAATTTTAAAAGAAATTGATGTGGAGCATCCTGCTGCAAAAATGATAGTTGAAGTTGCCAAATCTCAAGATGAAGAATGCGGCGATGGTACTACAACAGCAGTTGTTTTAACAGGTGAATTGTTAAAATATGCAGGGGATCTTTTAGACCAAAATGTTCATCCAACAATTATTGTACATGGCTATAAAATTGCTGCTGAAAAAGCAATGGAAATTTTAAAAAATATAGCTCTTCCAATTAAACCAGAAGATAAAACAACTCTTAAAAATATTGCTTTAACCTCCATGGCAAGTAAAGGTGCAGCAGGCTCAAAAGAACTTCTTGCAAAAATAATAGTTGAATCTGTTACTAGTATCGTAGAAATAATTAATGATAAAAGCTTTGTTGATCTTGATAACATCCAAATTCAAAAAAAGGAAGGAGGAAGTATTGAAAATACTGAAATTTTTAAAGGAATAATTTTAGATAAAGAAAGAATCCATGAAGAAATGCCAAAGAGGGTTAAAAACGCTAAGGTTGCATTGATAAACTCTGCTTTTGAAATAAAGAAAACCGAATTTGACGCACGTATTGAAATAAGTGATCCATCACAGTTACAGCACTTCCTTGATGAAGAAGAGGACATGTTGAAAAAAATGATTAACTATGTTAAAAATAGTGGAGCAAATGTCCTAATCTGTCAAAAGGGAATTGACGATTTGGCTGAACATTTCCTTTCAAAGGAAGGAATATATGCATTAAAAAGTGTAAGTGAAAGCGATATTGAAAAGCTAAGTAAAGCAACTGGTGCAAAAATTGTTGCAAACCTAGCAGATCTTACATCCAAGGATCTTGGTTTTGCAGGTTCAGTTGAAGAGAAAAAAATTGGCGAAGATAAAATGACATTTATTTATGATTGTAAAAACCCTAAAGCAGTTTCCATTCTAATTAGAGGAGGGACTGAACATGTTGTCGATGAACTTGAAAGAGGACTTCATGATGCACTTTCTGTTGTAAAGATTGCAATTGAAGATGGAAAGATAACTGTTGGAGGAGGTGCTACTGCAACAGAGATAGCAATGTCTCTTCGTAATTATGCACCAAGTATTGGTGGTAGAGAGCAAATGGCGATTGAAGCTTTTGCAAATGCCTTAGAAATAATACCAAGAGTATTATCTGAAAATGCTGGTCTTGATCCTATTGATATAATGCTTGAACTACGTAGAGCACATAAGAAGGGAAATAAATATTCTGGAATAAATCTAAACAATGGTAAAATTGAGGATATGCTGAAAAACAACATAATTGAACCATTGAGATTAGGCATTCAGGAAATTCAATCAGCATATGAAGCAGCAACTATGATTCTAAGAATAGATGATGTTATCGCAGCTAAAGGGACAAGCATGACTCCACCTGGTCCTTCAAGTGGTGGAGATTTAGATGATTATTAAATGATATCCTATCAATTTTAAAAAAATACCAAACAATGAGATAAATTAAATAATCTATGGAATCGGAAAAATATGTTAACCTTTTTTAAAAAAATGGGTTTTTAATATGAAAAAAAGAAATGCAAAAGATGAGAAATTTAGAAGGTTTATAAACCTTCAATATGTAAAAATAAAAAGAACTGCTGCTGTTGGTAGTCTTATAATGTTAATTCTTAATCTATCATTTACAATATATCCTTTTATTTCTCATAGGGGAATACATCCATATTTTGCAATACCTTTAATTTTTCTAGGTGTATTTCTCCTAGTTTGGTTTGCATCTCACATTTATGTAAAAAATTTTGAAATGTATAGAACAGAATCTGTTGCTGAGAAAGTTTATAATCCATATGCGGTTTATGCAATCGGACCTTTTGAAGAGATGAAATATCGCTATATGGATCTTGTTATAATGAAAGCACTTCATGATCTTTTACCAGAGGGCGAGAAGAAACAGGAATTAAAAAAACAGATTGAAAAAGTTCAAAACTGGTGTGATATGGGTTATATTCCAAAGAAGGATTTCCCAAAACATTTAGAAAAATATTATATAACAAATAGAGAAGGTAGATTATAAGTTAAAAAATAAGCTTAAAACTAAATAAAATACAATAGAGAACTTTTAGATAGTTTTATATATTGCTTCCAATAAATATAAAATATATTTTTAAACACCCTCTTGAAAAATTGCACCTTTCTTATAGTTTGTTGTCAATTCATCTTTTATAACTTCTGCAAGTCGTTGAATTCCTTTTTTTATTATATTGTCATCAGAGAAAGAAAAATTCAACCTTATTGAATTATAATTTCCTCCATCTGGAAAAAAAGCAGATCCTGACACATATGCAACTTTTCTTGCTATTGCTTTTTGTAACATTAAATTTGTATTAATACCCTCAGGAAGAGTTATCCAAATAAACATACCCCCATTTGGAATCGTCCATTTTGCATCCTTAGGAAAATATTTTTTTAAAGAATCTAACATTATATCACGCTTTCTCTTATACAACTTTTTTATTTCTAAAACCTGTTTATCTAAATAACCACCATTAATATATTCACAGGCTACATATTGACTAAAGACATTTGTACATAGATCAGCTGCCTGCTTCGCAAGAACAAATTTATCTATTATTTCCTTTGAGGCAATAACCCATCCTAGTCTAAAACCAGGAGCAAGTATCTTTGAAAAGGTACTAACATAAATTACCCTTCCTTTCTTATCAAATGATTTTATAGGAGGAATAAATTCACCTTCAAATATTAGCTCTCCATAAGGATCATCCTCAATAATAAGAAAATCATATTCAGAAGCAATATCAAGAAGCTCTTTTCTATTACTAAGAGAAACAGTTTCACCTGATGGATTTTGAAAATTAGAGACAGTATAGAGAAATTTAGGATTTATCCCAGTTCTGTGCAATCTTTCTAAATTCCTTCTAAGTGAATCAATATCAATATCTACATCAGTCATTGGAATTGATTCACAGTTTGCTTCAAAAGCACCAAATGCTTGAATAGCTCCAAGATATGTCGGAACACTAGACAAATAAGTATCTCCAGGGTCTAAAAAACAAAGTGCTGATAAAAACAAGGCTTGTTGAGCGCCAGTTGTAACCAATATATCATGGAGCGTACAACTAATTTTATTGTTTTTTTTCATTCTTTCAGCAAGAGCGGCTCTTAGCGGTATTAGACCCTCTGTAGAACCATACTGAAGAGCATTGTTAATATCATCAATAAATATCTTATCAATACATTGATGTATAATATCAACTGGAAATGCTGATGGATTTGGAAGTCCTCCTCCAAATGATATCATATCTGGAATCTGAGTAACCTTCAGTAGCTCTCTAATTTCAGATGCTCTAAGCATTTTTGCTTTTTTTGAAAATAACCTCTCAATATTTACAACCATAATAGACCCTTATTTAGGCAACAAATAAGTTTTTATAAAGGTTAGTACAAGTCTTAATTTTAAAAAAATAAACAAAATTTAAAAATTCATATTATTAAAAAAATCGAAAAAATTGCTTTTTTTTAGTTATAAATCATTTATTATATGCTAATTTATTAAGCTCACCCCTTATTTTTTCGATTGCTTTATCTCTGTCCGATCCTAATCCTACAGCTTCAGGGTTTAATTCACCAGATTTTATTTGCCTTAACCATTTTTCTAATACCTTTGTTTCATTCATTTTTCATCACACATCCCATCTAAACAATATTAAAAATCATGGCCCAAAAAGATTTATAGGCTCTTCATCATCAAATCCTAAATCTTCTTCGTCATCCCTTTTCTCTTGTTTTTTCCTTCTTTTTTTAGGTGGCAATTAACTATCATCTCCTAATTTCCAAAATCTAATTTTAAAAATGTTACAAATAATGGTAATATAATGATTTAGGTCTTTTAACAAGGAAAAAAATACTAAAAAGGCAAAAAAACAAGGCTTAGTTTGATAAATCCATTTTAATTTTTAAACATAATATTAGGTGATTTATATGCAAAATATAATGAAAACAGTAATAGAAATGGGTAACTTTAAAACGTTTATTAGAGTTATACAAAAGGCAGGTTTAATTCAAAATCTTACAAATGGTAATCAATTAACGTTATTTGCACCAAATGATGCTGCTTTTGCAAAATTTTCACCTGAAAAAATTGAAAATTTATTGAATGATAAAGATAGATTACTAACTGTTATTAAATCACACATTCTTGCAAAAAAAGTTTTGTCAAACTCCTTACTAAGTATGAAAAAAATAAAAACAATTAATGGAAAAGAGCTAAATATCTCAACAAAAAAAGGTCTACAAATCAATGATGCAAATATATTGAAAACTGATATTGAGTGTACAAATGGTGTAATTCATGCAATTGATAACGTTTTTTCCCTTAAATGATTATTTTTAAGTAAAAATATTATCTGATAGTTGTAAATTTTAAAATAACTCCAGTTCCCTTCAGTTTTTCTTGAATTTTATCTATAAAAGTTAGTTCTTCTTTAATTGAAACGATACGTTTCCAATCAAATATAAAATCATATTTTCCAATATGATATTTTAATCCCATTTCACTTAGTTTATTAAATATTATAGATGCTTTTTCACCATCCACATTTAAAAATACATCAATATATGTTTCCAAAATATCACCAAATAAGTTATTAAAAATCATTTAGATAAATATGATTAAAAATTTCAAGCATAAATTTTAAAAAAAAAGTAAAAAGGATTATGTTTTTGGTTTTTTTCGATTTTTTCTTTCCTCAATAATTTGTGTAACTAACATGTATAATTGATTAACATTTTTTTTACTAAATCTAAAATAATCCTGAAATGGACATTCTTCATCAACAATTGCTCTTTTGTGTATATTATCAAAAATAAGAGGATAAAGCTTACAACCTTCAGGTCTATTTTCATAGATTAAACAGATTTTTCCATTATGAAAAACACATCTTCCATTTTTATTTTTCAATTTCAACCACTTTTTTTTACTTCTTGAAAAAAAATTTCTATCATATCCAATACTTTCAATTTTTTGAATATCACTATTTGAAAGTAGCATAGATGTTTTCAAACAACAATTTATGCATTTGTTTCTGAGACAAATATTACTTTTCAAATTATATCATCTAAAAAGGGTTATATTATTCAAATTTAACTTCTGTTTTCTTTTATTTTTTTTGTTTTTTCCGTGGAAAACGCACTCAAATTTTATAATCCTGAGTGCATCTATTAATCTATAAAATTAAAAAAAAGTGAATAATTGAGGTTCAGTATATGGCACGAAAACCAGGAAGTATGTATCATAACATAAAACAACAACCCTATACAAGAAGGGAGTATATGGGTGGTGTTCCACTATCCCGAATAACTCAGTTTGTTTTGGGTAATAAAAGAGATAAATTTCCAATTCAATTAATGCTTTATTCAGATGAAGCTTGTCAAATTCGACATACATCTCTTGAATCTGCTCGTATTGCAGCAAATAGATTTTTGGAGAAAAAGATAGGTGTAAATGATTACAGATTAACAATTAGTGTTTATCCTCATCATGTTTTAAGAGAAAATAAACAAGCAACAGGTGCAGGTGCAGATCGTGTTTCTCAAGGAATGCGTGCTTCTTTTGGAAAAACAGTAGGAACTGCTGCTCGTGTTAAAAGAGGTCAAACTATAATGAAGGTTGAAACCTTTGAAAGAAATATAGAATATTCAAGAAATGCCTTAATTAAGGCATCATCAAAATTGCCCCCACCTTGTAAAATAAAATATGCGAGCTGATTATATTGGGAAATATCAGACAGACTAGTATAAAAAATATGGCAATAGAACTTATAAAACAATTTCCAAATGAGTTCATTGTTGGTGATTTTCAACATAACAAATTAAAAGTTACAGAATTAACTGATGTCAATAGTAAACTTTTAAGAAATCGTATAGCTGGATACATAACTAGGCGTTTATCGCCACGTAAAAAAGATAGTAGTATGGATGTGATTTATGATGAATTATGAAAATAATGAAAAAACAATGAATATTACATCTTGTAATGATCATTTAGGAGGTCTTCTAGGAGAATCACTTCTAAGATTTTTTTTAAAAGAGAATCTAATTCAATTGATTGGTAATGATTATTTTATAACTCAAAAGGGATGGGACGAATTAGAAATTATTGGAATTGATGTAGATAAACTTCGTTCAGAAAAAAGAAATAAAATCAGTATTTGTTTTGAGAGTAATCATGGTATTCTTTATGAGCATCTTGGTTCATATTTAGGCAGTTTATTAATGCAAAGGATAATTGAATTAGGTTGGATAAAAAAGAAGAATGAAAAAATTTTTATGCTTACTGAAAAAGGTTTTTCTGGTTTAGAATCAATGGGTATAAGGATTAAATCAGCTGCATTAAGGCAAAAAAGTTTAATATAAAAATTTTTAGGGGAAAAATTGAATTGAATGTAAAGATTATAAAATCTTTAAAAAAAATTTATATTTCAATTCCAAGTTTTAATTGTCAAAACTGTCATCAATGTTGTGGACCAATTATTTGGTTTGAACCTGAAGAAATTTTGATAAAGGATTATTTAATTAAAAAGAAAATAAATAGAATTATATGGACAAAAGAAGAATTTAAACATAATAAAATGAGATGTCCTTATATTATAAATGATAAATGTATAATATATCCTGTTCGACCTATTGTATGTAGACTTCAGGGAAATATTTCTGATTTAAAATGTAAATTATCAACAAATTGTAAACTAATGTCTCAAAATGAGTTAAATTTTATAAGAGAAGAATTTATTAAACTTATTAAGCAAACAAATGGTATTAATATTCTCTACAGTACATATAAACCAGAATATGAGAGTGTACCATGAAGTTAAAAACAGGAAATGATGAATTCTGTCTTCATTGTATGGAGTGGAGAGAATACGATTCAGAAGGCAGATGTAAAATTTGTAAACATATAATTCATAGTGAAAATAAAAAATCGGATAAAGATGGTTATAGCAGTCATGAATCAGATTCTGTATCTTTTGAAGAGTCAGGTGAAGATACTGATAGTTATGAATAAAAAATAAATTATGATTATAACAATCATTATTAAAAGATTTTTGATATCTGGCTCATATGAAAATTAAATCAGTTTCAGCATATCCCTTAGATCTTAATTTAAAAGAACCTTTTGCAATAGCAAATGAAACAATGTACGTTGGTGAAAATGTTTTTTTGAAAATTGAAACAGATGAAGATATTATTGGATGGGGATGTGCAACACCCGATAGTGTCACATCTGAAACAAAAGAATCTGTTATAAATTGTTTTAATAGTATTTTAAAAGATATTCTTATAGGTGAAGATCCAATCAGAATCAATTTTATAAATGATATTATTGAAGAGAAAATAAAGGGAAATCCTTCATTAAGAGCAGGCATTAACATGGGGCTTTATGATATAATTGGTAAAAAGGCAAATATGCCAATTTACAAACTTCTTGGAGGATATAGAGATAAAATCGAGACATCAGTAACAATTGGTTTGAATCCAACTGATGTCATGGTAGAAAAAGCAAAGGAATTCGTAAAACAGGGTTTTACTTGTCTTAAAATTAAATGTGGAATGGATCCCGACCAAGATATTGAAGTAGTTCTTGCAATTAGAAATGTAGTCGGTTCAAAAATAAAGATTCGTTTGGATGCAAATGAAGGTTACTCTCTTGAAAAAGCATTACGTGTGATTGAAACTCTAGAAAAACTAGGAGCAGATATTGAAATTTTAGAGCAACCAACTTCTGCAAAATATCTTTATGCACTCAAAGAAGTAACAGCACAGTGTACAGTCCCAATAATGGCTGATGAAACTGCATTAACACTCAGAGATAGTCTTAAAGCTGTTAAAATGGAAATAGCAGATATGATTAATATCAAACTTATGAAAATCGGAGGAATTACAAATGCAATCAAAGCAAATACCTATGCAGAAATTGCAGAAATTCCAGTAATGATAGGATGTATGAATGAATCTATGGCAGCAATGGCTGCAGGTGTACATTTTGCTTGTGCATTTAAAAATGTTCAATATGCAGATTTAGACTCTGCTTTAGATTTTGAAGAAGATATTGTAAAAGGTGGTGCAACCTATAAAGACGGCTATGTTATTCCATCTAATAAACCTGGACTTGGTATAGAGGTTGATTTATAGAATGGAAACAACAGAACTTCAAAAAATTTTAAATGAAATTCCCAGCTATACTCGTTTTTTAACTGTAAATGAAATTGACAATTTAATTAATCTTATTATAGAAATGCCCAATGTAAAACATAAAAGAATTGTTGATACAGTTGATAAAAAACCTCTGATTATGTTAGATATAGGAGAAAGTGACAAAACAGCACTTATTATTGGTGTTCCTCATAGTGATGAACCTTTGGGAAGCCTCGTGGTAACATTTTTTGCCAGATGGTTGGCAACTCATCCCGAAGTAAATGGTTTCGGATGGAGATGGCTATTAATACCGATTCTTGAACGAAGAGGTATGCAATTAAATGAAGGTTGGTTCAATATGCCTGAGTCTTTAGCAGCAATGGCAAAATCTTCATTTAGAGAACCAACAGAAGACCAATATGAATGGACTTTTCCAATTGAATATGAGGATTACCAATGGACACAATCAAGACCTGAATCACTTGTAATAAAAGAAATTATGGAAAAAGAACATCCAGAATTATTATGTAACCTACATCATAGTGGCTTTACAAATGGATATTACTATCTTAGCAAGGATTTCCCTGAAGTTTATCCAAAATTAACAAAATTTGCCGCTAGTTTGAATATACCCCTTTCAGATAAATCACCCGATGTTCCATTTGGGCAGATGCTTTATCCAGGATTTTATCAAATGTATGGATTAAAAGATTATCTTGAATATTACAAAAAAAAAGACCCATTAGTACTACCAGATTTAAGACGTGGTGCCTGTAGTGATGAATGGTACCAGAAAAATATTGGTGGCTATAGTTTCAATTGCGAAGTCCCAATGTATCTAAGTCATAAACTAGAAGATAAAAAACTATCGAAAAAATCCTATAAAAAAATGGTGGAGGAGCGATATAATAGGAAGAAATCAAGAGTTGAATATTCTAGAAAAATACTTGACAGACTCAAAGAATATGAAAATATGGCAGATCCTTTACTATTAAATTTAGCAAAAAAACATATTGTAAATGCAAAATTATCCCTTCAACATGAAAAAAGAATTCTTGAGAAATCACAGGATAGGACTATTACAAAAGCTGAAAAATTTGAAAATAGTGTTGTCGAAGACATATTTGATTTATTCTTTCTTGGTCAGATATGGAGAGTTGCTGAAAGCATTTGTGTTAAAGGTGGGGCTCCAAAAATATGTCAATTAATGGAGGCATACGATTTAGAAATAAAATCACTTGCAAAAAGTGTTCAAGAACGTGGAGCTTTCTATCAAATTCCAATTCGTAACTCTGTAAAAATGCAACTTGGAAGTATATTAATTATTGCAGATGCTCTAAAAAATAAATAAAAGAATATTACTCTCCTGAATCAGATGAATAACTATCATATGATAGATTTTTACTTGAACTTCTGCTCTTTTTATAAGCATTTTCTTGTTTATTAACAAGTATTGGTGTTTTTCTATTCCTAACAATTTTTAGTAATTTTTCTGTAACATCAATTGTATTGTTCATATTTCCTCCAAATATTTAACATAAATATTTCTTCATAATAAATCCCCAATATCCTATTTATAATACTTTCTGTATTGACTTAAAAACAAATAACTTTTTCATAGAAAAGTAATTGAATAGGTTTACATTACCTGATTGATTTTTATGCAGCCGGGGAGTATTCGCAAAATTACAATAAATGATCTTGACAGTATCGTTGAACTGGAAAGAAAATGCTTTAACAGGTTTATAGCATATACCCCAAAACAATTAAAATATCTAATAACAATAGCAAATAGTAATTGTTTAGCAGAAATAATAAATGAGAAACTACGTGGTTTTATAATTGTCTTATATAATAGAAGATCAAAAGTTGCAGGTATAGAAACTTTGAATGTCGATCCTTTGTTTCAAGGTAATGGAATTGGAAAAAAGCTTATAAAAGCAGCCGAAGAAGACATGTATACTATGTATATAAAGAAAATTAGATTAGAGGTTTCAGTTGGAAATATTTCTGCGATAAAACTTTATGAAAGATTGGGTTTTATAAAAATTGCATTATTAAAAGAGTACTATACCTATAAACAGTATAGCTCATACGATGCCTTTAGAATGGTAAAAGAAATTGAAACGTAAAATAAATAAAATTAGTTTAATGAAATCCATTCTTCATTTTTTAATTCACATTTGCCTTTAGTGTAATTTTGTATTATCCCCATAAGTTTCTCTCTTAGATGTTCAGGGATTATATCTGGATTGCATGTATCTTTATTAATATGGATTTTTTCAACATGATCTATTGGTTTAAAATTAGAAATTTTATCTTTATTATAAATAAGATAAAATGATTGATTTTTCTCATCTTCATCTAGCCTTAGATTTGATGGTTTGACATTTTTAGAAAAATTATCAATATGTACATTTTTAAAATTCATAATTTTAGGATCTGCTTTATTTGCAAGTAAAAATAGTAAAACACCCATGCATTTTGAGCAAACACCACAAGGTATTATTTCATCTTTTTCAAAATGACATGAATGACATGATCGTTGATATTTAGCAAGTTCTGGGTATCGATTTACAAGAATTCTTTCTACAATTAAACCTGATATATTTCTTACAACTGACCATTGTAATAATCCAGGGATTCTTTTGGCAAACCAATTATTCATAATGATATCAAAGTCCTGATGTTGATCGTAAATACCATAATAGTGATTAATCCCAAGATATTTAGGTCTAGATCTCAAATCATCAAATTCACTGCCAATAAGAAGATTGCCGATTTTTTTGTCTGCAAAAATTGGTAAAAGTAAGAATACATAATATGGAAAAATACAAAGCCGAATAGGATAGGTATCAGCCCATACTTTTCTATGATCAGGTCTGATAAATTTCAAATTATCAAGCATAAATACATAATATCTATCAATATTAGTCCAAACTCGCTGGGTTTTAGAATCATTTTTCTTATGATATCTATAAGCAGGAACAGCAGTCCTCCAATGTCCTCCACTTTCATTTACATATAATGGATAAGTCTTACATCCAATCTCATTTAGCAAACTATAAGTTAATAGACTTTCTTTACCACCACTTGATAAAACACCACAGCAATTTTTATCAATATCAGAAGAAATTGCAATATCAGTGTAAATTTTATTTGATTCAATAGTGGCTTTAGAATTAGCATCCTCAGGTTTAACATTTTCTTCTTTTGGAAGAAATTTAGGAAGAATATAATTAGCTCTTCTTCTAAGAATCTTATTTACAAAAATATCTCTACTAAAAATTTCATTTAATTTTTTTAAAATATCATAATCTGCTTTACTTATTGGAAATTTTAATATGAATTTTTTTGAAAACAGACCATAATTTAATAGTGGCATAGTAAATGCAAGACGTAAAATAGGAAGAAAATCTTCCTTTACTTTCATATCATATTTTAAAAAAATATCAAAGGAAGATATATCACCATTTAATTTATTTAGAATTACATTTGATTTGACACTTTTACCAATAATTTTGGGATCTTCTAATTCAATTGAAGAAAAACAAATCATATCAGGTATTCTACCTGGCATTTATTTCCTCCAAAGATTCAACAATTTCAGAAACACCTTCACTCAAAGGTTCAATAACAGGTACATTGAAAATATTCTTTAGATTTAATTTAACATTTTTAATTTTTTCTTTATCCATATTTTCTCTGTTCATACCAATACCAACTAATGGTTTTTCAGTAAGTAATTCAGCGATTCTTACTACTCTTTTAGGATCTGGCATTGGATAATCTGGGAAGCCATCCATATGAGGCCTATTTGGTGCATCAACTAAAATAAATCCATCAATTTTTCCTGCGGCAAGTATCTCATAACCACCTGGAAAAAAAGGATGAACAAGGCTTCCTTGGCCTTCTATAAACATAAATTCAGGTTTAATATCCTTCCATGAGTCGAGAATAGCACCCTCAATTCCACCAGATATAAAATCATTAATCATAGCATCAAGAACAATTCCATGTGGCCAACCCTGCATCCAGCCAGTTTGGCCGGTATAAATCATATCAGTTTTTCTACCTCTCTTCTTCAATTCTTCATTTATCATAACAGCAATAGTTCTTTTACCAACCGCAGAATCTGTTCCAATAATTGCTATTCGTTTGGATTTAACATTTTTTATTTCTCCTGTATAAAAACGTTTATGATCACGAAAAATCTTTCTTACATCAATAATATTACATCCATACTTTATAGCTAATTTTGAAAAAACAGGATCATCAGATATAAATTGATGCAGACCAGACACAATATCAAGATTATTTTCAAGTGCCCAGATAACTGCCTTATCATAATCTTTTGGTAAAACGCCTCCTTCTGATACGGCTCCAATAATAAAAGTATTTACTTTAACCTTATTATATGCTTTTTTAAGATCATTAAATAAAGGAATATTTCTTTTTACTCCATCTAAAATTTCCCCTGCATCTCCCTCAGAAATAGTACTATCCACAACACATTCTATATCAAACCTTTTACTATATCTTACAAGACCATGAGCAGTTTTACCATCAGCACAGTTAAAGAACCTATCTGCATAAACAATAGCTTTTTTTTTATTCATAACTCAGCCACAAACCAAATATAGAAAATAGTAATATTTTACTTTCTACCTGTTAAGATTATAACGTATCTATCATTTGGTAAAATATCTTTTTTATGTTTATCTAAAAGTGCAATAAGACCAGCAGTTGATGCAGGAAGAACACTAAGGCCCTCTTTTTCACGAAGAAGTTTTGAAAAATATATCATGTTTTTATCAGTAGCATAAGCACCCCAACCACCGGTCTCTCTAATAGCCTCAAGAGCATAATCACCATCAATAGATCGCCAATTTATCAATGGTTCATTTATTGCGGTTTCATGAATCTTTTCAGGAGATAAATCCTCACAATTTGTAAGATTTTTTAAAAAAGCTTGTATAATAGGGTTTTTCCCATAAGAGGAGCCAGCAACAATTCTTGGAATCTTAGAAGTTTTACCACGTCTATAAATGCTTAAAAAACCTTTATAAATTCCTGCAAGAGTTGTACCATTAGAAACAGGCATTGCAACTACTGCTGGTGCATCACGAAGCTCATCATAAATTTCATATGCAATTTCACCATATGCACGAAGCTGTATCATTGTATTATTACCCCCAGCATTAGCATCGTAATACTCCTTTTTATCAGCCATCTCTTGAGAAATCTTTACCGCATTTTCATAATCACCAGGAACACGGATTATTTTTGCACCAGATTCTTCAATTTCTTTAATTCTGCTCGTATGATATTTTTCAGGAATAACTATTTCACAATTAATTCCTGCAATAGAAGATGCAAGTGAAATCGCTGCTCCATAATTTCCACAAGTAGCAACAGTTACTGTATCATATCCTCTTCTTAAAGCGTCCATAACTTGTGCAAAAGCTATACGATCTTTTTGAGTACCGGTAGGAGTTGTTCCTTCAAATTTTAAAAAAATTTGACGTAATCCAAATTCTCTTTCAATATTTCTTGCACGAGTAAGGTTTGTATCACCAATTTCAGAATCAATAATGTCCTCAAAAGCTTCAAGTCTTTCTTCCATAGAGCGATTTAAATCTGATGCTATTTTTCTTTGAGTATCAAGCTCAGGAGCAATTGGAGGAAATTGAGATTTTGCTCCATCTAAAAGATTCAAAATTATTTCTGATTTTATATCATTAGACTTCCCATTATTGGATGAATTATTTTTTTTAATTTCTTGTTCTGAAGGCATGATTTTGCCACTAAACAAAAAAAGATAACCATAAAGGTCTTATTTAAAAATGTCGATAGATGTTAAAAGATAAGCTATATAGATATGATATTACATTCTGGTAAAAATTCGAAACGAAAAAAAATAAATTTTTCAAAAATTATATCTGGAGTAAAAAATGGAATCATTAAATTCTCAATACGATTTTGACAGTACTATTTTTTCTCCAGAAGGTAGGCTATTTCAGGTAGAATATGCAAGAGAAGCAATTAAAAAAGGATCAACTACTATTGCATTGAAATATAAAGAAGGAGTTATAATCCTTGCTTATAAAGATATTTCTTCAAATTTAATAGAAGTTTCTTCAATTGATAAAATAAATCTTATTGATAAGAATTATTTATGCGCATATATTGGTTTATCTGCTGATGCTAGACATTTAATAGAATATTCTCAGGAGATAGCTGCTAATTATAAAATTTGGTATGATGAACAAATTGATTTAAAAAGTTTAGTTAAGGAATTATGTAGTTATATGCATTTGTTTACAACTTTTGGTGGAGTTAGACCTTTTGGATTAGTATTATTTATTGCAGGAATTGACTCATCAGGTATCCATATTTTTGCAACAGATCCCTCGGGTTCCTTTTTAGAATATAAAGCAATCTGTGAAGGGATAAAAAACAAAGAGATTATAAAATATCTAAATAAACAGTATAATGATAACCTATCACTTGAAAAATCAATAGAACTTTCTGTTAATTGTATTAAAAAGGTTTTTAAAAGAAAAATAAACATAGATTGTGTTGAAGTTGGAATAATAGATAAAAATAAAGGATTTTATAAACTTGAAAAATCAAAAATAAAAAAAATGATAAAATGATAAAAAAAGAATTTTCTTCAGATGTATATAACGCAATATCATTGTTACTTGCTGAAAAAAGAACATCACTAGCAATTCTAAGAACAGCAATAGCAATTTTTACACTACCAATATCTGTTTTTACTGTACTAATAGCTACATCTAGATACTATGATGTTATGGCATCTCTTCATTTTATAATACCATTACTTACAATTTGTATTTTATTAATAATTTTTGGAGCATATCTTATTTTAAGATCATTTAAAAGGATAAAAGATGTTGATCATAAGATACAAGAAATTAAAAAACAGTATAACATGAAAGATATAATAGATTCCTGTTAATAATCTATTTTGCTTTACGCAACCATCTGAAAAATATTGATATATCTTTACTATACCATGTCTTAGTGTGAGTTGGTAATACCTCACTAACATATCTAATATCTTCAATAGAGTAAAATGCCTTAGAATTATACTTTTTAACAATTTTAATTACATCCTGAATATTTTGACGATTTACAACTGTAAAAATAATTTTTACCATACCATTTGAACCCTCTGCATCTAAAACTGTTAGTCCATAATTAGCTTTTTTCAATGCACTAACCAATCCTTGGGCATCTTTTCTAGTAATTATTCTTACCCCAACAGTTCCTATTTTTAATTTTTCATCAATTAAAATACCAACAAAATTACCAATAGCAAAACCAGCAGCATAAAAAATATAATAATATACATTTGTTAGATTCTGAATTATTTGCCCAATAGCTAAAAGCCAAATTATAATTTCAAAAAAACCAATAAGAGGAGCAAGATATTTTAATCCCTTTGACACAAATATTATTCTTATTGTCCCAAGACTAACATCACAGACTCGAGCAAAAAATATCAAAAATGGAAGAATAACCCATGCATAAATTTCGGTACTAGTAATATTTGTTAATTCAATCATTTAATCATCCCAATTTTTTATATTTAAATATAAGGTAGTTATTGCAAAATAAAACCTATTTTTAAGAATATTCCGTGTTTTAAACGATTTAAATAGATATTTTCCTTGATATTTACACTCAATACTTATTAATAGATTTTATTTTGAGATATAAAGCAGGATTATTATAAAAGATATTTGGATCCAAAAAATAGGATAATATTAGGTGATAATTTGGAAAAAATTGAACTAATAAAATTCAAGGGAAAGGATGTAACAGTATTAGTTAGATTTGGTTTCAAGAAAAAGACCGAGGAAACACAAAGCTATGAGGGTAAATTAATTAGCATCGATAAATTGGGTATAGTTCTTGAGAGACAAATAGGTGACAAAGCAGAAATTTGTGTAAATGATTTTTTCCCATGGCACAATATTGATGCAATCAGATACCGACTAAGAGATTAGTAAAATAAAACCTTTTATAGAAAATAATTATATAGTATAATGGGTGTACATGAGTTTTATTGATGAAATCCTTATTAATATTAATCCCTATCTTGAAACAATTTATTTTTTGGTAGCAGTCATTCTTGTATTTATTGTTTTTAGCATTGTTATAAAAGTAATTAAAAATATATTGTTAAAAAAAGTTACTAGGAAAAAACAAATTTCTAATGTTGTAACTTTTCTTAGTTTGCTTAAATTCATATTTGCATTTTTTTTGTTTATAGTAATTGTAATTGCTTATTATGGTAGTTTAGGAGATATTGGTTTTATAGCAGGTTTATTAACTGTAGCTCTTGGAATGGCATTGCAAAAGCCTATTACTGGGGTATTTGCTTGGTTGATAATTATATCTCGAAAACAATTTAGTATTGGTGATAGAGTAATTATTTCAAATATAAAAGGAGATATCACAAATATTTCACTCACTCATATTCATTTAGAAGAAGTTGGCGGAACAATAGAAGGTGAGGAAAAATCAAATAGAACTGTGATACTTCCTACATCAATTATTTTTGAAAAAGAAATAATAAACTACAATGAAAAAGACGATATTATACTTGATGAGGTAACTGTTACTATTACTTATGAGAGTAATCTTGAAAAAGCAGAAAAAATTATGAATGATGCTGTTAAAAAAATTATGACACCTCATTGGAATTTTTTTACAAAAAAAAAGCTGATTGGTTCTCACATAAGACTTAAAACAAAAGATTCAGGTATAGATATAACAGTTAGATATCACACTATGGCAATGAAAAGAAATGCTCTAGCAACAGATATTATTAGGGAAATTTTAAAAGAAATTAGAAAAACAGATGATGTTGAAGTTGCATATCCTCATACACAGATTATACTTCCTGAAAATAAACTTGTTAAATAAAATCGAATGCGAAAAATGACAAAAATAATCTGGATTGACAAAAAGTTTAGAAAAAATACATTAAAATACATTTTTCAATGTTTTCTTGCAACAATTACAATTCTTGCAGTTTTAATTTTTTTAGATGTTTTAAATAAAACAGCAATAATTACCGCTCTTGGGGCAAGTGCATTTATTATATTTACTATGCCAACTCAATATTCGTCTGATCCCAGACGACTTATTGGTGGATATATTGTTGGTTTGATTGTTGGCTTTATATTCTTTTTTATTTCCCAATCACAAATTAAAAGTACATTTGGTTTTTCAGAAACAACAGCTTTAGTAATATTTGGAGCAATAGCAATAGGCTTTGCAATTTTTATAATGGCTGTTACCAATACTGAGCATGCTCCTGCTGCTGGTATTGCTCTTGGTTTGGTGATAAATCCTTGGGATTATATAACAATAATTTTCATCATTTTAGCAATGCTTTGGCTTGCTATTATTAGATATATTTTAAGAGAGTATCTTATGGATCTAATTTCTCCACATGTAAATCCTCCTCAAGAACACAAAAGATAAAAAAAAAATTGAAGAGAATTGTTGTTAAGTTATTCCAGGATCAACAAAATCCTCGTCAGATTTATATTTTTCTTCTTTTTGTGATTTCTTACAGTTTTCACAAATACCCTCATTTTCTTCATCTAGATCTAATTCTTCACCACATATCTCACAGAATTCAGTCATAATAATTCCTCTTTTTAAGTTAATATAACCTGTTATATTGATTAGGTTTTTAAACTATATTCTTGTTAAAGTAAATATTTGATAAGTCTATATAAATACAGAAACTATTTATTTTGAATATTAATCTAAAAATGCAGACCATGGAGGAAAAAATTGGCTATATTAGAAGAACAAATTAGTAATGAATATCTTAGATTCCTAATAATTCTTATTTTGACAATTATCTTTATTTCTCTTTCTTATTTAATTTTAAGACTAATTGTAAAAAGAATTGTTGATAAAAAAAAGAAATATGGAGAATTTATTCTAAAACAAATTTCATTACCTGTTCTAATTTTTGTATTTTTTATTGGTCTATATACATCTTTGAAATCACTTACAGTTTTAGAGAAATATTATTTATGGGTGGATGGAGTTTTTTTTATTATTACTGTTTTTATTACTGCTTTTCTTATATCTCGTATTATAACTGTTTTAATGAGTGGATGGCTCAAAGTTCGTAGAGGTTTTGAAAGAACACCAGGTCTTTTAAACAAAGCAGTAAATGTTATAATATATGTTGTTGCAATAGCATTAATTCTTGGTTATTTTGATTTTGATATTACCCCCCTAATTGCTGGAGTTGGATTAGGTGCACTTGCAATTGGTCTTGCACTTCAAAGTACTCTATCAAATTTCTTTGCAGGAGTGCATTTAATTTCAGATAAACCGATAAATGTTGGAGATTATATTGAACTTGATGAAAACACAAGTGGTGTAATAGAAGATATTGGTTGGAGATCTACTCGGATTAAAACTTTAACTGATAATCTTTTAATAATACCTAATGGTAAACTTGCTGAAAGCAATATTGTAAATTATTCAATGCCTGTAAAAGATTTCTCAATATGGGTACCATGTGGGGTTGCATATGAATCTGACCTTAAAAAGGTAGAGAAAGTGACTCTTGAGGTTGCAAGGCATATTCAAAAAACTGTTGATGGTGCTGTTAAAGACTTTGAACCTGCTTTTAGATATAAAGAATTTGGTGATTCAAATATTAATTTTATAGCCGTCTTAAGAATTGAAGAACCATTCAAACGTTTTATAGTTAGAAACGAGTTTATTAAGCAATTAAAAGAGCGTTTTGATAAAGAAGGAATTGAAATCTCCTGGCCAATTCGAAAGATATATCAGATTAAATAAACTATGAGATTGACATGATTGAAATTTTAATAATTTTTATTGTTGTTTTTTTAATTTTTCTTTCTTCATTTTTTTCTGCTGCTGAAATGGCATTTGTTTCATTAAACAGAATAATGGTTAGAAAAAAATCAAATAAAGGAGAAAAAAAAGCAATTCTAATTGAAAAATTATTAAAAAAGCCAGGTGAAGTTATAAGTGCTATAGTTATCTGTAATAATTTAGTTAATATTACTGCTTCAATTCTAGCAGGTGTTGCTGCAACTTTTATATTTGGTAATATTGGAGTTGGTATTGCAACTTTAGTAATGACATTTTTAGTAATAGTTTTTGGAGAAACAATACCAAAAGCATATGGAATACATAATAATAAATTTGCTTTGAATGTAGCAAAATATCTAAATTTTATTACTATTATTTTTTCACCAATATCCAGAGGTTTATCTACTCTTTCAAATATCTTTTTAAGGTTTTTGGGTAAAGAAGTAGGTAAAAAAGCATTGATATCAGAAGAAGAAATAAAAATAATGCTTGAGCTTGGTGTTCAGGACGGTACAATAAAAAAGGATGAAAAACATTTAGTTAATGAGATTTTTGATTTTGATGAAACTGAAACAAAAGATGTTCTTATTCCAATAAAAAATGTTTTTATCTTAAATGAAAATGATAACTTAAATCAAATAAAAAAAAGAGCTATAGAAACTGGGCATTCAAGATTTCCTGTCTATAAAAAAAATAAAAAGAATATTGTGGGAATTGCACATGTTAAGGATGCTCTGTTAAAAGATGAGAAAATTCTAGTAAAAGAAATCATGAAAAGTGTTTTATTTGTCCAACAAAATATGAAAGCTGATGATGTCTTAAGAAAAATGCAAAGTAAAAAATTTCATATGGCAGTTGTTAAATCTAAAAATCATAAAATTCTTGGAATTGTGACACTTGAAGATTTAATAGAAGAAATTTTTGGTGAAATTGTTGATGAGCATGATGCAACATAGAAGCTTTTTAATTAATTGGTAACATATTTTAACAATGATTTTATTTTAATTAAGAGAGGGAAAGTTTAATGGCTAGATTAATTAAAAGAAGTTCAAAAAGTAGAGGGCTTCCACCTGGTTCTTTGGTTCATGTTGGTGAGAAAAAAACAGAAAAGGTAAGAATTACTGTTATTGACTATAGTATTAGAAATTATGAAGAAAAAGAAGTTAAAAATGTTGAAGAATGTTTTTCTTTTAAACCTAAACCCTCTATTACTTGGATAAATATCGATGGACTTCATGAAATTGATGTTATTGAAAAACTTGGTAAATGTTTTGAAATTCATCCTCTTGTTTTAGAGGATATTTTAAATACTGATCAACGGCCAATTATGGAAGATTTTGAAAAATATATCTTTTTTATTTTAAAAATGCTTTATATTGATGAAAAATCACAAGAAATCCATAGTGAACAAGTAAGTCTTATTCTTGGAAAGAATTTTGTGATATCTTTTCAAGAAAGTATAGGTGATGTTTTTGATGCAGTTCGTGAGCGTATCCGCAAGATAAAAGGTCGGATTAGAAAAATGGGTTCTGATTATCTAGCCTATACTTTAATCGATGCAATAGTAGATAATTATTTTACAATTCTTGAAAAAATCGGTGAAAGAGTAGAAAGTATGGAACAAGATGTTGTATCAAATCCAGAACCTGAACTTTTACAAAGGATATATAATCTAAAACGTGAAATGATTTATCTACGTAAATCAGTATGGCCCTTAAGAGAAGTTATTAACAATCTATTGCGAGAGGAATCAAAACTTATCAAAAAATCGACCCATATTTATCTTAAAGATCTATACGATCACACAATTCAGACAATTGATACAATTGAGACATTTCGTGATATGATATCAGGAATGCTTGATATCTATATGAGCAGTTTAAGTAACAAGATGAATGAAGTAATGAAGGTTTTAACCATTTTTGCTGCAATATTTATCCCTCTTACTTTTATTGCAGGAATTTATGGAATGAATTTTCAATATATGCCTGAACTATCGATACAATGGGCTTATCCTGCAGTTTGGATTGTAATAATAATTGTTACAATTTCATTACTTGGTTTTTTTAAACATAAAAGATGGTTGTAAGATTTATTAAAACCATTCTTTTATCTTTTTTTTATGAAAAATAGATATTTGTATATGAAATTATTAATTTCTTTTCTGATTTTAGTTTTAATATTTTTATTTTTTTATGCGATTTTTAAAAATGATTGGTTGTGGAGTTTTTTTGCTATAATTATGATTTTTGTCTCCTTTGTTCCATCTATTTTTAGGCGTTATTTAAAGATTAATTTACCTTTTTTATTTGACGTTTTTATTTGTCTTGCTTTGATTTTTCATATGGGAAATGGTTTATTAGATATATCTAATAATTATCCTATTTACAATAAATTTACTCATTTTTTTTCAGCAAGTGTGATTGCTTTTATTTTTTTGATTTTAATTTTTGTATTTAACGAATATCACCGTGGTATTGCAACAAATACCTTAAAAATCATGTTTGATGTTGTTGTAATAACAATGGCTTTTGGAGTTGTATGGGAGTTCTTGGAATGGACTACTGATTTCTTCTTTAATTTAAATACTCAACCTAGTCTTGATGATACAATGGGTGATCTTTTTGCAGATACTCTTGGAGGTCTTCTTATAGCCTTTTTTGCCTATTTTCTAATAAAGAGAGGTATTTTAAGGAGGTTTTCAAAAGATTTTAAAAAACACTTTGAAAATATTATAGATAATGATTAAAAAAAGATTATTTCAAAAGGTTTTTACAAAAGAATGTTTATTTTGGTATGTTTAAATATGAATAAATTGAGTTTAAGATTTGGGGGAATTATTTTATCTTATATTCTTAAGATTATTATGATCATCTTTTTATTTATCTCTATCTGGAAACTACACTGGATTTGGATTTTTGGCTGTATCCTTGCGTTAATTGTAAGTTTTGTTCCCACTATTTTAAAAAGAAATTATCAGATTACACTACCTCTTGTTTTAGAAATTCTTGTTACATTTGCTTTATTATTACATGTTGGAGGAGGGTTATTAGGTGCTTATAATATTCCCAATTATGATACCTTTACTCATTTTATATCATCATTTCTCATCGCTTTTCTTGCTTTTGTAATAATTTACATCCTACATGTGTATTGGGATGGTTTAATTATGGATAAATATGCAATGGCTTTTGTTGTAATAATTACAACTGTTGCTATGGGTGTTATTTGGGAATTTAATGAATGGATCACAGATATCATTTTTGGGACACATGAACAATGGGGTTACAATGATACAATAAAAGATCTATTTATAGATACAATTGCTGGTGTTTTAATGGCAAGTATAGGTGTAACTATGATAAAAAGAGGAAGTTTTGAAAAAATGACTGAGGAATTTGGTGAACAAATTGATAAAAGGATAATTAAAAGTAAAAATGGTTGAAAAAAATGGGTAAAATTCAAAAAATCTGCAAAAAACAGTGCTTTTCTTTTACATTCTTTCTAAGAATTGTAATGATAATTTCTATTATACTTGCATTATGGAGAAGGGATTGGGTATGGGTAGTTGGAACTTTTATTGGTTTATTTATTAGTTTATTACCTAGTATTTTAAAAAGAGACGTAAAGTTTACACTTCCATGGATACTTGATTTTTTAATTGCAATTGTTACAATTTTACATATGGGTGGAAGACTCTTAGATTACTATTATACTATTGAAAATTATCAACTTATTACTAGATTTTTCATCTCAGTTCTTGTGGCATTTATTGGTCTTTCTATGATATATATTTTAGATGAGCATTGGGATGGCCTTAAAATGGATAAATATGCAATGGCATTTGTAACAATAATTTTCACAATGTTTGTTGGAGTTATTTTAGAACTAGTCAAATGGTTAAATGTTACAGGAACCTATTATACTAAAACAAATCATGTTTTAATGTTAAATTTAACAGCTGATACTATTGCAGGAATAATTATTGCAATTATTGGAGTAAGTTTAATAAAATCAGGTAAACTAGAGGAGATTACTGATGATTTCGGAGATCAAATTGATAAAATGGTTATCGATAGGTTTGAAAAAAGAAGTTTAAAGAGAAAATAAATAATCTTTAGTCAAAAAAGTAAATTTATATAATCAGTTTCACATTCATCAAAGATTAATTATGAATATTGCTTTTGATATAGTAAATTTTACCATCAGACAAATGATTTATTTTTCATGTATTTTACTGATTGGTGCTCTTCTTTTAAATTATTCAACAAAAATTTTTAAATTTAAAAACTTAAGTTATAGAACAGGTCTAGAAGCATTATTTATTGGAGCAATAGTTGCATTCTTCATATCATCAATTCCATTTATTGGCAGGGTATTAAGTCTATTTGTATTTCTTTATTTGATTAAATGGTTCTATAAAGAGAGCTGGAAAAAAGCTTTTCTTGCCTGGTTAACAACAGTTATTTTAGGATTCATTTTAGCAATTATAATTCTTACTATAATAGATATACCAATATTATTCATTCCAAAATTAACCTTTTAATTTTTTAATCAAATATATTATTTAATATCTAAGCAAAAATAATAAATATTGTATTTATACTATCTTAATATCTGGAGGCATAAATTAATGACCAAATCTACAAAAACAATACTATGTGCTATTTTTAGCTCAATGTTTATATTATCGATTTCTGCAGTAGCAGAAGAACAAGTACAAACAATAGATAGAGAGGATTTCGATCCATTAGTTGATATTGAAGTTACAGTTGAAATAAAAAAAATAAGATGTTTTGATAAACTTGATAAACAACTAAACATACTACCTTATAATCTTGCACCATTTCCAAAGAGAGAATATATTGATGAAGATAGTGATCCTGACTTTTATTTAAAGATTTTTATCAACAATGAAGAGTTCACAAGTGAAACTTGGGGGGAAACAAAATACATCTATTCACCTGATTTTTCCGCAACATTAAATGTCCCTGATGATCAAGAATTTGTTGATATCACAATTCAACTTTGGGATTCAAATGATGATGGTGATGTTTTATGTGATATTGGAAACGAAGAGGAAGATGTTGATGTCATATATAGTATAATAACAGGTCATTGGACTGGTGAAGATCAAATAAATGATCCAAGTGGTTATGGACGACTTAATGGTTGTGATGATGGATCTATTTACATTAGAGATAAAGATTGTGAGCTTTGGTTTGATATATTTCAAAATGATTTTGATAATGATAAAATTCCTTATTGGACAGAGGTAAATGTTTATGGAACCGATCCAGAGATAGATAACACAGGTGAGGATACTGATAACGACTCAATACCTATTGAATGGGAGTGGAAATGGGATTATGATCCCCTTGTTGCAGATAATCATAAAAATATTGACCCAGAAGGAGATAGCATCAATAACTATGAAGAATATCTAACCTCTCAATGGTATTCTGACCCGTATAGAAAAGATATTTTCATTGAACTTGACCAAATGGAAGAAAGCCCTCAAGGGGAAAAAAGCATATTTCCTGAGGGAGCAAAGGAGCTACTATATACAGCATATGATAGGCAAAACATAGTTTATCACCTTGATGATGGAAAATGGGAAGATACCGGTTCAGAAATGTTACCATTTGATGATGATACTACCTGGTGGGATACAAATGGTATATACCAACAATACTTCCTACATGGAAATCCAAACAACTGGAGAAGAGGCGTGTTTCATTATGGTATTTTAATATATCACTTTGATGGTCCTCCGGGAATCACTTTCAGAGCAAATAGTTTCATGGTAGCAAGTCAAGGTCTAGAAGCAAAAGCAGATAACAGATTTTTTGAAAGAGACGAAGTTTATGCTAGTTGCTATATGCATGAAACAGGACATACTCTGGATTTCTGGCCAATTCCAGGACATAGCTCATTTGGTAGTTCACCATTTAGACTTGGCTGGTGGCTTAACAGACCTTACAAGAGTTGTATGAACTATGGTTACATGTATTATACAGTGGATTATTCAGACGGTTCACGTCCAATTAGAGATTATAACGATTGGACTAGAATGGATTTATCCTATTTCGAAAGAGAATGGGGTTAAAAAGAATTAAAATATCTTTGCATTTCTAATTCCAACTGTTTCTTTTGAACCAATTCCTGGAATTCTAAGTCTTTCTTCAAATTTATCAATTATTGTCGTAAATAAGATAGTAAGTACCAAATAAATTATTGCAATAATTGCAAATATCTCAATGAATTTAAAGGTCTCAGCTGCAATAAATTTACCTTCTGCAGTAAGTTCTCGTACTTGAATAATATAAACAATTGAGGTATACTTAAGGAGATAAATCAGTTCATTTGACCATGCAGGAATAGATATTTTTAATGCCTGAGGAAGTGCAATATTTTTAATTGATTGCAATTTTGTCATACCAATAGTTCTTGCAGCAATCATTTGTCCTGAGGAAATTGATTGAATGGACCCTCTAAGGTATTCAGCTTGATAAGCACCAGAATTTAGTGACAATCCTAATAGTGCTGTATCAATAGGTGATAAAATAATACCTGCAGAGGGTAAGTCAAAATAGATTATAAAAAGCTGTACTAGTAAAGGAGTACCTATGATAATTTCAAAATATTCTATACATATTTTTCAAGAATAGTTGTAATAATATCTATGTCAAAACCAATTATTTTTCCACCTTCAGAATATTCAAATGGTGGAAAATCTGCTGAGGTTCCAACAATAATTTTATTTTCCTTTTCTTCTTCTGTACATCCTGATAGCAAAATTGCTGAACTAAGAAACGCTATTGTTACTATCATAACTAATATTTTGTTTTCTTTTACCTTATCTCTCCTTTTTATCTAAAATACATTAGTTTATCTTTATCTAAATCTTTTATTTTTTCTAAAGTTATTTCAAAATAGTAATAATTTTAGAACAAAGACAAAAAGAGAAAAAGAAAAGGGTAATTTTATAGAATATTTAATACTCCAAGTATACCAACAATTAAGACAATTAGACCGATAATTGTTTGAAAACCACCGAGCCATTTAGCTAGTTTTGCAAGATGTTTTCCAACAGCAGGAATAGCAGGTAGAATTCCAACTATCATAATTAATCCTGCAAAAATTGCAACTATTCCAAATAAGCTATCCCAATAACCTTGCCAGAAGACATAAATTATTAGAATTATTCCAATTATTGTGTCAAAGCTACCTAACCATTTAGCTAGTTTTGCAAGATGTTTTCCCATTGCTGGTATTGCTTCAAGTAATCCTACACATAGAATTAGTCCAGCAATTATATTTAGCCATTCTATCATTTTTCCTCACCAATATCTATATTTCAATTTTTAGTTTAAAATTAATTAGTGCTTTATAGTTATTTCTATTTAATTAACACAGAGATTAGCTATAACAAAAATAAATAAACAATTTAATAAAAAATTATAATTTTTATAACCCTATTTTAATTTTATAGAAAATCTATATAAAATACATCTTTATACTATATTAATAAAAATAGGGGAGGAACATTAAAATGAAAACGAATTTGCATATAAAAAGTATGCTGACTATATTTTTAATAATTAATCTTTTAATCACACCCTCAATAACTATTAACCAAGTTTCAGGTGATATATTTGAACCATCTGAAATTATAGATAATTTAAATCAATCTTTAATAGAAAATGATAATTTTGAAATAACTAATAATTCTTCAGAAAATTCTGAATTAAATGATTCAAATAGTGAAACAACAAAAAATTATACAACATCTGATAACAATGAAACTACAGACAGACCTATTGATTTAATAATTGAAAATACAAATGATACAACTGATTCTTACAATCCAAGAGTTAACTCTAGTTTAACAAACGAAATTCTTGTAATCACAGAAAATCAATATTCAGATTTGATTGAAGAAGGAGCAATAAATTCAATTTCTGAAAATTCAAGTGATCCTAAAGATAAAAATGGAAGTACAATCGATAAAACTAAACCAAAGAATCCAAATAAAATTGATATAAATCAGGATATAAATACAAAAGGTGATAAACCTATTGGCGGAGGAGCAATTTGGACAACAAGAGATGATTGTGGAACTCAAGAACAGAATGCAAATGAGTATTGTGCTGGAGATGTCGTATATATAAATGGAGATAATTTTCAACCTAATACTGAATTGAATTGGGCAATAACTGGTCAACCGGGTTCTTGTGATCCAAATACAGTAGTAGCAAGTGGAACAATTAACTCTGGTGATAGTGGTTCTTTTTGTTTTAATGCTTATACAATTAATATTGATGATTGTAAAGGATATAAAGTAAATGTTGAAAATAAAAGTGATAATTATAATGTCGTAATTTGTAATTATGCGCCTATTGGAAATGATGATTATATAACAGTTTTAGAAGGTAGTACAGCCACACTACTTGATTCTGGAAATGATAGTGTTTTAGATAATGATACAGATGCAGATGGCGATCCATTAAATGCAGATCTAATAAGTGGACCTAGCCATGGTTCATTAACACTTAACAGTGATGGGACTTTTAGTTACACTCATGATGGTGGTGAGACAACTACTGATAGTTTTGTTTACAATGTCTCAGATCCCTATGGTGCTTATAATCATGCAACTGTTTATATAACAATTAATTCTGAAAACGATGACCCAATCGCAGAAGATGATTATCAAACTGTAGACGAAGACTCTACAGACAACCAAATAGACGCACTAGACAACGACTACGACGAAG
>LSSG01000058.1 GCA_001595915.1 Thermoplasmatales archaeon SG8-52-3 | reverse complement strand
TTTTAATGAGAATAGAACCAATTTTTAAAAGAGCATTTTTATGGTGTTTTTTACCTGATTTTTCTTCGAGATAAATGTCCTCTCTCCGCCAGGTCCGTTGGTTTTCCCCTGTTAAAACTAGAAAAATAAATCTATGCTGTTTTGAACAAAAAATTATAAATACTATAGCAGTTATAATTATTATAATAATTATAAAATATGTGATAATATGACCAATACTACAATTTCAGTAACAAAAGAAACGAAAAAAGCTTTACTTGATTTAGGCACAAAAGGAGAGACCTACGATTCAATCATAAGAAAATTATTAAAACGATTCGCCTGGAAAAAATTAGACGATGAATGGAATAAGATTCTTGCAAATGATGAATTTATTCCTCTTGATGAGTTGTGAATAAATGAGTTATTCAGTTTTAGTTTCAACAACTTTTCAACGAAAATTTCAACAACTTAAAAAATCTTTCCAAAATAAGATACGGAAATCATTAAAAGAACTTAAAAATGATCCTTACACATCTAAACCAAATTGTGATGTTAAATCACTGATAGATACTCATCCAAAGAAATATCGTTTAAGAGTTGGGAACTATCGAATCATCTATATAATAGAAAATAAAAATGTAAAGATCATTGATTTAATTAAAAGAGAAGTTGGATATGTTAGATTAGAGTAATTGATATGTTAAAATTGAGTATCACATAATATCTCAACAGATAGAGCATTCAAATATAGAAAATACCCCATTTTATGCGGTGCCCCTCCTGTAAATCAGGTCTAACCCGTCAGGTCCGTTGATGTTATCTCATATTAAAAAGGAAAAATTACCAAAGTTATTATTTAATAACTAATATATTATGGTAAAACTTATATCTTTTACAAAGATTTTATTTATCTTATGCTTGAACTTTCCAAACACCCTTTCTTGAAATATATTCTGTTTGGAAATCTGTATTTTTCTGAAGGTTTAATATATGCTTTAGCATCTGTAATTATAGTATTATACTTCACAGAAAAGGATATTTCAATTTCTACAACTGCTCTTGTTGGAGGTATAGTCTCGTCCCCCTGGGTACTTAAGTTTATTTTAGGGCCAACTGTTGATTTTTTTGGCAGATATGGAAGAAAAATTTTTATTATTATTGGCGGGGCAATTGGCGCAATATCTATATTAATGGTAGCTTTTGTTGATCCAATTAGTTCGATGATATTATTTACTCTTTTACTTTTCATTGGACATGCTGGTGTTATTTTACTTGATGTTTCAGCAGATGCTTGGGCAATTCAGACCACAAAAACAAATGAGAGAGGAAAGGTAAATGCGGCAATGTCAACAGGAATTTTCTTTGGAATTGCCTTTGGTGGTATTCTATTAGCATTTATTGCAACTTATTTTGGTTTTGAAATGGTTTTTATAACAACGGCTATTCTTATATCTCTATCAATTTTCCTACCATTATATGTCAAAGAAGATAGAATAGAAATTAAAAAAGGAACAGTAAAACCATTATTAATAAAGGAATTCAAGAAGAGGAACACACAAATTGTTATATTTTTACTCTTTGTATTAGGCTTAAATTTTGGAATGCTAAGATTCATTATTCCAGAATATATGACCAATGTACTTTTACTTGATAAAATACAAACAGGATCTCTTACTTCAATATATTACATTTTAATTATTATTGGGGCGTTACTTGGAGGATTTTTAGCTGATAAGTGGGGTCGAAAAAAGATATCATATATTACATTAGCAGGACTTTTGATTTCATTAGCATTATTAGTTTTTGCAGATACATGGGAAAAACTTGGAATTATTTATGGCATTATTGGCTTTATGACAGGTGCATCTAGTTATTCTGCAATTGCAGCACTAATGATGGATATTACAAATCCAAAAGTCGGTGCAGCACAATACTCTATAATGGCAAGTATCGGCAACCTGGGAATGATCGGTATTTCTATGATAAGTGGTAGTTTAATTATTATTCTTGGCTATAATAAATTCTTTTTATATGCAGCATTAACAGTTGGTTTAACTTTATTAATATTATATTTTATAAAAGAAACACACAAAAAAGAATCTTATTAGATATTTCTCCAACAGATCTCTGGAGATAAACAAAAATAACCCCTCTAAATACAGTGTCCCTCCTGTAAAATAGGTCTAACCCGTCAGGTCCGTTTTAAACAATAATATATAAAGTTAAAATAAGTATTTATAACAATTTTGTAATAAGATTTTATGTAAAATATTAAATATAAATTAATGATGTTAATTGAGTGGTGTATCATGATATCGTCTAAAGTAAAAATTATAAAAATTACAATTTTAGTATTTGTATTAATAGTTAATATTTCTATAAATGTACACTCCATTAATGTTGAAAAATCAGAAGATCTTGATCCTTTGGTTGATCTTGAAGTAACATTTGAATTATTAAAAATAAGGTCTCTTGAAAAAATTGATAGACATCTTAATAAAATAGAATATATTGATTTATTAGGAAATCCAGATTTTTATATTAAACTATGGATTAATGATGAAATATATACAAGCCCAATTTTTAGAAATGAAAAATACATATATGACCCAGACTGGAATGTTACCGCAAATGTTCCTGAGGATGAAGAATGGGTTGATATAAAAATACAGTTATGGGATTGGAATATAGGAAAAGATAAAAAATGTGATATAAGTGGTTTTAATAGAGAAGGTAATGATAATAAAGATGTTGATCTTCGTTATAATTTAAAATATAATCGATGGATTGGAGACGATTATTTAGAAAAATTATATATAAATGCCGATCCAAGTGGTTATGGTCGTCTAAACGGCTGTGATGATGGTTCAATATATCAACATGATTATGATTGCGAACTATGGTTTAATATCTATCAGAATGATTTTGATGAAGATGGAATATCATATTGGGTTGAAACAGAAATTTATCATACTGATCCAACTATTGATGATAGAGGAAGAGATGATGATAAAGATTTTGTACCAATAGAATGGGAATATAAATGGGGGCAATCAATAGTTTGGGATTACAATACATTTGAATATAAGTATATCCAATGGTATGATCCCTTTAATTGGGAAGATCATATTAATTTGGATTCAGATAATGATGGTTTATCTAATTATGAAGAATATCTAACATCTAAATGGGGTTCAGATCCTTGGAGAAAGGATTTATTTGTTGAATTAGATGTAATGGATGAAGGACCAAATAGTGAGATAACTGAATTCCCTCAAGAATCAAAGGAGTTGCTAAATACAGTATTTAATCGTCAAAATATTGTATTGTATCTAGATGATGGTTGTATGGGTGGTGGTGAAATCATACCTTTTGATGACTCTTCTACAATTGAGGAAATAAGAGACATTTACTGGAATTATTTTTTACATCAAGATGAAGATAACTGGAGATTTGGAGTATTTCATTATGGCTTATTAATTTATAATGCTGATGGACCTATTGGTTTTGGATTCTCAGGAAGAATAAAACCAGTAATAGATTCATTTCAAATATCGGCTGTGGGTATGGAAAGAAAATCAAAATACCCTTTTTTTAGTAGAGAAATAGTCTATGCAAGTGCATATATGCATGAATTAGGTCATACTCTTGGAATTTTCAATGGAAATACTCCAGGTTGTGATGATCCTGATAGTAATACTTTTAAGAAGAACTGGTTGAAATGGCGACCTTATAAAAGTGTCATGAATTATGGTTATATATATAGAATGGTTGATTTTTCTGATGGAAGTCGTGGAAAAAATGATTTCGATGATTGGAATAGAATAGATTTCACATATTTTCAGACACCTTTATGGTAACAGCAATTATAAAATAGAGTATTTTATTATTTTAGGTCAAATGGCATACCAGAATATAATGAAAAAAGAAGAATCATTGGTAAAAATTAAAAAAAGTATATTCAAAAAGAAGGTAGGATTTAGTAAATTATTAAAAGATGCAATTAGTAAGTATCAATATGATATTGTTGGTTGGACCGAATTTTGTATTGAAAATAAAAACCTAAAACAAAAAGCACTACCAAAAATTCGAGAAAATTCTTTTGAAGATCTTCGAATGCGGGAAAGAAATCTATCTAACACTAGTAACCCTCCATTAAAAACGGTTTTTGCATCTAAAGGCTCATACATTAAACATCTTGACAAAGAATATATCAAAGATCAGGCTTTTTATGAGGCGATTTTAAAAAATCCAGGAAAATATAGAGCAAGTATCAATGATAATTTGCTAAACGAAGAAATTGATAGATCTGCAAAGAAATATCTAAAAAACATTAAGAAAAGAAAAATTGATGAGGAAAAAATAATAAATTCCATAAAACCTGAGGATTGGCTTGAAATAAGCAAGTCAAAATATCCAAAAATTCATTTGGGTTTAATGTTAGGATTATCAAGAGATGCAATTATAAATAACTTCGGACTTTATTTCATTAATCAACTCAAAGCTGAATTTATGGCAGCAAGAACAGCCTATATAACATCATCAGGTCCTTCTTCATGGCATGAAATAGAGAGAATTGAAAAAGAGCTTGCATATTTTAATAAAGAAGTTGTTTCTCCATTGATTAAGAAATTTGATAAAGATAAAAATAAATAAAACAAGTTATGTTAAGAAGAACCTCTCAAACTTTTCATTTTTGTAAAAGTTCACATGGAAATTCAACTACTGAATTGTTCATACCCTGCTAGGCTATAAATAAATATTAGCACAAATTACTAAATTAATTTATTTCTGCATAACAATTCAGATGCTCTGTAATTTTTATATATTAATGTTAAACAAGGTCGAATCGGTCAGCATTCATTACCTTATTCCATGTTGTTACAAAATCATGAACAAACTTTTTTGACGAGTCTTCAGATGCATATACTTCAGCAATTGCTCGTAGCTGTGAGTTGGAACCAAAAATAAGGTCGACTCTAGTGCCAGTCCATTTAAGTTTTCCAGTTTTGCAATCACGACCTTCGAATATGTCTTTGTCTTTTGAGATTGGCGTCCATGTTGTCCTCATATCAAGAAGATTTACAAAGAAATCATTGGTAAGTTTTTCTGGTCGTTTTGTAAATACACCATGCTTAGTTTGTCCAAAGTTGGTATTCAATACTCGCATACCTCCGATGAGAACTGTCATCTCTGGAGCAGTTAATGTAAGAAGTTGTGCTTTATCTATTAGGAGTTCCTCTGCTGATACAGAGTATTTGGTTTTTAGATAGTTGCGGAACCCATCTGCAACTGGTTCTAGAACGGAAAATGACTTAACATCGGTTTGATCTTGTGATGCATCTGTACGTCCTGGTGAAAATGGAACAATTATATCATGACCTGCATTCTTTGCAGCTTGTTCGACACCTGCACATCCTCCAAGAACGATTAAGTCGGCTAGTGAGACTTTCTTTCCTTGTGATTGCACTTTGTTAAAATCTCTTTGGATTTTTTCTAAGATCTGCATTACTTTTTTAAGTTGCTTTGGTTGGTTGACTTTCCAATCCTTTTGTGGGGCAAGACGAATGCGAGCTCCATTCCCACCACCACGTTTATCAGAACCACGAAAAGTGGACGCTGAAGCCCAAGCAGTAGAAACAAGTTCTGAAATTGACAATCCCGAGGCAAGAATATTACTCTTAAGGGTAGCTATATCCTTTTTATCAATAAGTTTATGGTCAACTGGTGGTATTGGGTCTTGCCAGATTAGGTCCTCTGCTGGTACCTCAGGACCGAGATATCGTGATTTAGGACCCATGTCTCTATGGGTCAATTTAAACCATGCACGAGCAAAGACATTGGCAAACTCTTCAGGATTTTTCTGAAACCGGCGTGCTATTGGTTCATAAATTGGATCGAAACGTAGCGAGAGATCAGCGGTTGTCATAATTGGTGGATAGCGTTTCTTTGGATTATGAGCACCTGGTACCTTGTCTTTTTCAGCGACATTCTTGGCGATCCATTGCCAGGCTCCCGCAGGACTTTTAACCTTCTCCCATTCGTAACCAAACAACATGTCAAAATAACCCATATCCCATTTGATTGGGTTGGGTGTCCATGCACCTTCAATACCACTTGTAATTGTATCATCTCCCTTACCGCTTCTGAAACTACTCTTCCATCCTAAACCTTGTTCTTCTATGCTGGCACTTTCAGGCTCAGGTCCCACATGAGATGCATCACCAGCACCATGACACTTTCCAAATGTGTGACCACCAGCGACTAATGCTACAGTTTCTTCATCGTTCATTGCCATACGCGCAAATGTCTCGCGGACATCGATACCAGAGGCAACTGGGTCTGGTTTACCGTTAGGGCCTTCAGGGTTCACATAAATCAGTCCCATTTGTACAGCAGCTAGTGGATTTTCAAGTTCGCGGTCACCACTATAGCGCTTATCACCCAACCAAGTATCCTCACTACCCCAATAGATATCCTCTTCGGGTTCCCAGATATCCTCACGTCCACCAGCATAACCAAAGGTCTTAAAACCCATAGATTCCAGAGCACAGTTACCAGCAAGAATCATGAGATCGGCCCAGGAAATCTTTTTACCATATTTCTGTTTGATTGGCCATAGCAACCGACGTGCCTTATCAAGGTTTGCATTGTCAGGCCAACTATTCAGAGGTGGTAAACGTTGATTACCAGATCCCGCACCACCACGACCGTCACCCATACGGTAGGTACCTGCACTATGCCATGCCATTCGGATAAAAAGCCCTCCATAGTGACCATAATCCGCAGGCCACCAATCCTGCGAGTCAGTCATAAGTGCATAGAGATCTTTTTTAAGGGATTTTAAATCGAGTTTTTTAAATTCTTCAGCGTAGTTGAAATCCTTGCCCATAGGGTTGCTTTTATCTGAATGCTGATGAAGAATCTTAAGATTTAACTGGTTAGGCCACCAATCAATATTTGATGTGCCTTTACCAGCAATAGATTTATGAGTTTTACCCGTTACAGGGCACTTACTTTTTTTATTCATATTTTACACTCCTAAAATAAATTTTTTATTATTTTTTACCATTATTAAACATCCATTAAAAATACAAAATAAATCAATTGCATATAACTTTTTATGTAAACAAATTAGTAATATAATATTTTTTAATATTTACTTTATCAATTTTCTAAAATTAAATGAAAAATTTATTAAATGTTATATAACTTACTATTATGACCTTTTAATATAGAGGGTGGTAAAGAGGGTGAATTATGAGGAGAGATAATAATGTAAAAAAGAAAGCTGGTTTTATCGCAATTTTTCTAAGTGCTATGTTTATCGTTCTATGTTTTAGTGGATGTGTAGAACAAGAAGAAAAAGCTGAAATAAAAAATCCAAAAACACTTGTAAGATATACTATTGGTGATGCAAAAACACTTGACCCTGCGGATTGTTATGACACTGCTTCTTCTGAACCGATTTTTCAAATCTATGAGACACTAGTTACATATAGAGGAGACGATACGAAAACATTTTATCCTCTACTTGCAACTGACTGGTCAGTATCAAATGACTCATTAACATGGACATTTAATTTACGTCAAAATGTAAAATTTTCTAATGGTAATGATTTTACTGCAGAAGATGTTAAATATTCTTTTGATCGAGTTTTAACGATGGGGGCACCTGAATCTGGTGTGGATTGGATTTTTGCACAATGTATGGATACGAATAGCACTACAGTCATTAATGACTATGAGATTCAAATTGAACTTACACAACCTTATGGTGGATTTTTAGCTCTATTACCATATACAATAGGTTCAATTGTTGATAAAGACTATGTAGAGGCAAACGGTGGTGTTGTTGAAGGAGAAGAAAATGAATATTTGAAATTACATCCTATGGGAACAGGTCCTTATGTGCTTGACCATTGGACACGTGCAACTGAAATCGTCCTTAATAAAAACCCGAATTATTGGGGTGGTTGGGAAGGAAATCATGTTGACAAAGTTGTCATAAAATTTGCAGATGAACCTGCAACACGAATTTTAGCCTTGAAAAATGGAGATGCTGATTTTACATATGTACCTTATTCTAACCTTGAGGATGTAATTGGAGAAGAAGGAATAGTTGTAAACCCATTTGATAGTTACGATGTTGTACTTTGTGCTATAAACACAAAAGCAAGCAACAATGAGTATTTGACTGATAGTCAAGTGCGAAAGGCATTAAGTTATGCGTTTGACTACGATTCAGCAATAGAAAATGCTTTTAATGGTTATGCTAGTAGACTACCTGGGGCAATACCTGTAGGTATGCCATATTATGAAACTCAAAATAATGGTCAGCCTGTCTATGATTATGATTTAACAATGGCAGAACAGATTCTTGACGATGCAGGTTATACCAAAAATTATGATTTAGATGGTACACTTTATCGCTTTAATGGTAGAACAATAAGACTTTTTTATAACGCAGGAAACTCTGAACGAGAAAAAATGGCAGTAATGTTTAGAGGTGCACTCGATGAGATTGGAATTCTTTCATCAGTTATAGCAGAAGGATGGCCACAACTTTTACATCGTATGTATACTACAGATGATTGGGATCTAATGTTTATTGGATGGGGACCAGATTATAATGATCCTGATGACTATATAGATCCATTTGTTGGGGCAACTGATACATTTAATACAGGTTATACAAACGATACAGTTTTCGAGAAAATATTGGAAGGAAAATATTCAGCAGATACAAATGTGAGAGAGGCTGCATATGAAACAGCATATGACATCTATATAGAAGAACCTCCATTCTTGTTTATTTGTCAGAGACAGTACATTAGACCATGGAGGGATTGGGTACAAAACTATTCATATAACCCAGTTCGTGAATGGTACTTCTACGATTACTACAAAGCCTACGAATAAACCCCCTCTTTATTTTTTAAATTATGAAGACATGGGAATTCATAGTTCGGAGACTATTACTCCTAATACCAGTACTTATTGGAGTTACTATTATTACTTTTACTGTTTCCCATGTTATTCCTTCTGATCCAGCACGAGCCTTTGCAGGTGGACCAAAAGCACAACCTGATGTTATAGAACGAATAACTAAAGAGCTTCATCTTGATGAGCCTATCTGGATGCAGTATTTTTATTATTTAAATGATATTATTCATTTTAATCTTGGGAAATCGTATTTGGAAAGTCGACCAGTATCTGATAGTCTCTCTCAATATTTTCCAGCTACCTTTGAATTAACAATTTTTGCAATGTTTTTTGCAATTCCTCTGGGAATTGTTGGAGGAATCATATCAGCTATAAGAAGAAATAAATTATCCGATCATATAACAAGAATTATTGCGATTGCTGGATATTCTTTACCGATTTTTTGGTTAGCACTCATGCTTCAATATAGTTTTGCATATCAGATACCAATTTTACCTTTAGAAGGACGTTTAGGAATTGGAATGGACGCACCATCCTCAATTACAGGTTTATATGTAATTGACAGTATTTTAACTGGCAATCTAGAAACATTAGGTTCGTCTTTATATCATATCATACTACCTGCATTTACTTTAGGATTTGCAACACTTGCATTGATTCTTCGTATGACAAGGTCCAGTATGTTAGAAGTCATGGGTATGGATTATATTCGTACCGGTAGAGCAAAAGGTCTTTCAGAGCGTAGTATTATCTTTAAACATGCCTTAAGAAACGCTTTAATTCCAACTATTACAGTCACAGGTCTTGCTTTTGGCGGGCTTTTAGGAGGTGCTGTATTAACTGAAACAATTTTTAATTGGCCAGGTATGGGACGTTTTGCTGCAGCAGCTGTTCTAGGTTTTGATTTTAATGCAGTAATGGGTTTTACAATACTCATCGCAATTATTTATGTTTCAGCAAATCTCATTGTTGATATCCTTTATGCGGTAGTAGATCCACGGGTTAAACTCGGAGGTGGATAGAATACTTCCGCATTTTAAAGCTTTAGATGATTTCTTAAAAAAACATGAATCAAAAATTAAGGATTTAAAATTCATGGGTCATCTTTTCAGAAAAAGTCTTCTTTCTATGATTGGTTTATTATTAATTCTTATAATGATTTTTCTTGCTTTGTTTGCTCCACTTATTGCAAGTCAACATCCCTCCTATGTAAAAGTAAGTACCGAACAGGGTACTACAGTCACTGAAGAAAGATGGGATATTGATTTTGATCAGAAATTACTACCCCCTAGTGGAGAGCATCTTTTTGGTACTGATGATTATGGACGTGATATCTTTAGTATGGTTATTTATGGGTCTCAAACATCATTTCGTATTTCCATTATAGTAGTTGCTGTATCAACTTTAATTGGAATTATTCTAGGTGGAATTGCAGGATATTTTGGTGGAATTATTGATGAAATATTGATGAGGATTACTGATATATTTTTAGCAATACCATATCTTATATTAGCAATGGCTGTAGCAGCAGCATTAGGACGAAGTATAGACCATATTATGGAAGCTTTGATTATTGTATGGTGGCCTACATATGCTCGTTTAATGCGAGGTCAAGTCCTCGCAGTTCGTGAGCAACAATATGTTGAGGCAGCAAGAAGCATTGGTGCAAGTAATCCACGAATTCTCATCCGTCATATCCTACCAAATGCATTTTCACCATTGTTAGTAGAAATCACATTAGATCTTGGAGCAGTACTTCTCGTAGCTGCGGGACTAAGTTTCATTGGACTAGGTGCATCTCCTGGAACAGCAGAATGGGGATTAATGATATCATCAGGTAGAATACATATGCTTCATGCTTGGTGGTATGTAACCTTTCCAGGTCTTGCAATATTATTTGTTGTTTTAGGATTCAATCTCCTTGGTGATGGTTTAAGAGATATAACCGATCCAAAATTAAGAAGGTGATTTCATAGAAAATAAACCATTATTAGAGATTAAGAACCTTAAAACTTATTTTTATACCTATGAAGGAGTAGTAAAAGCTCTTGAAGAAACTAGCTTCAATATAATGAAAGGAGAAACATTTGGATTAATAGGAGAGACTGGATGCGGAAAAAGCGTTACTGCACTCTCTGTTATGCAACTTATTCCTCAACCTCCAGGGAAAATTTTGAAAGGTTCCATTCTTTTAAAAGGCGAGAATCTTCTTAAAAAAACTGAAAAAGAAATGCAAAAAATACGTGGAAATAAAATTTCAATGATTTTTCAGGAACCAATGACTGCATTAAATCCTGTTTATAATGTAGGGGATCAAATAGCAGAGGTTATATTGTTACATGAAATCTTTCCAGAGCAAAAACAGAAGATACCATGGTATAATATATGGGAAAAGCAGAAAATAAGAAAAGCCATCCAAAAGAAAGCATTTGAAAAAGCAATAAATGCACTTGATCTTGTTAAAATATCTGAACCAAAAAAAGTTGCTAAACAATATCCTCATGAGCTCAGTGGTGGAATGAGACAGCGGGTTATGATTGCAATGATGCTTGCATGCAATCCTGATTTATTAATCGCTGATGAACCAACAACTGCATTGGATGTGACAGTTCAAGCACAAATCCTTGATTTAATGAAAGAATTACAACAACGTGTTGGTACAGCAATTTGGTTAATTACCCATAATTTAGGAATTATCGCTGAAATGTGTGATCGTGTTGGAGTTATGTATGCAGGTTATATAGTTGAAATAGGGACAACAGAAAAAATTTTTGATAACCCTGACCATCCTTATACAAGAGGTTTAATGAGAGCAATACCAAAGATTACAGAAGAAAGAAAAAGATTAGAAATTATCCCTGGAACTGTTCCAAATCTTATTGAACCGCCATCGGGATGTAGATTTCATCCTAGATGTAAATATAAAACCGATATTTGTAAAGAATGTGATCCGCCTCTTAAAGAAGTAGAAAAAAATCATCAAGTTGCTTGTCACCATTATGAAACTGTAAAATATTCAATTGTTTCGAGGGAAGAAAATGGAAAAGACTATTGTAAAAGGAACTAATCTAAAAAAATATTTTCCATTAAAAGAAGGATTATTCTCCTCAACAAAAGATAATATAAAAGCAGTTGACAATGTAAACATTGAAATAAAGAAAGGAGAAACCTTTGGTATTGTAGGTGAATCCGGTTGCGGAAAAACAACTCTTGGTCGAGTTCTTATTAATCTTATACCACCTACCGCTGGTAAATTAATATTTATGGGATCTGATCTCACTAAAATTAACAAGACAGTACTTCGAAAATTACGACCTCATATGCAAATAGTTTTTCAAGATCCCTCTTCTTCATTGAATCCTCGTATGACAGTTAAAAACATAATTAGTGAACCACTAAAAATTAACAAAAGGTTCAAAGGAGAAGAATTAAACAATAAAGTACTTGAATTGCTGCAAATAGTAGGACTTGATAAACAACATATGTATAGATATCCACATGAATTCAGTGGTGGACAAAAACAACGTATTGGTGTAGCTCGAGCTCTTGCATTGAACCCGGATTTTATTGTACTTGACGAACCAACTTCAGCACTTGATGTTTCTGTTCAAGCCCAAATTCTCAACCTTTTCAAGGATTTACAAAAGAAATTTGAGTTGACATATTTGTTTATCACTCATGATTTAAGTGTGATTAAATATATTAGTGACCGTGTAGCAGTTATGTATGCAGGAAATATAGTTGAACTTGCGCCCACTAAAGATCTCTTTAAAGAGCAGTTACACCCGTATACGAAAGCATTACTTTCTGCAATACCTGTTGCTGATCCTAGAATGAAAAGAAAACATATTCATCTAAAGGGCGAAGTACCGAGTTTAATTAAACCACCTAAAGGATGTCGATTTCATCCACGTTGTTCAAGGTGTATAGGTACCTTTTGCTCAAAAAATGAACCTATGCTCAAAGAGGTTAAGAAAAATCATTTTGTAGCATGTTGCCAATATTAAAATACCACTAAAAATCCTAATATTTTAAATAAAAAAAACTTTAGAAGTTGTATCCCATGAAACGTATAATAAATCGACTAACCTCAAATGTAGAAAGATTTGAGAAATCAATAAAAAATATATCAATCAGAAAACGGGAAAATATACAAAAAAGTATGATAAGACCATTATATCAAGAGATATTAAAATCACTGTTTATTGTAATTTCACTACTTATTGATGCATTAATTCCGCTAGAAATTTTAAGACGTCTTCCATTTATTACAAACTTCATATCGGCTATTATTACTATTAGTATCTTTTTGTTCGTTGAAATAAAGATTTATAATATTTTATGGGGAAAAAATGGACGTTGGTCTATTGAAAATTTTAAAAGCAATCAGAAATTTAAATAACTATCTAATTTATCATATTATATTTTAGTTTAAAGAAAAAATAGAGAATGATTGGTCAGATAGAAAATCATAACTTTTTTGTAATTTGTACCCAGCTTGTTTCATTTCCTCAATTATTTTATCTTTCGGAATAAAATGTCGATGCAATCGTTGAAAACTAAAAAAACCACCTCTACCATCATATTCTATAATAACAATTCTACCTTTTGATTTCAATGCTTTTGATAAGCTTTTGAAATAATTGATTCTATTTGAAATATGATGAGTAACATTTCTAAAAAATATGTAATCAAACATGTGTTTTGGAAGATTTGGATGTTCTGATGAAGTATGCAATGTAAAAATATTTTTTAATTCTTGTTCTGCAGCCTTTTTCTTGATAAATTCCAAAAATTCTTGATTAGTATCAATAGCATAAACTCGCCCTCTTTCACCTACTAATTCTGCAAATCTATAGCTGAAGTATCCTCCTCCCGATCCGATATCTGCTATAAATTGTCCTGGTATTAAAGCAAGTTTTTCCAAAATTTTATCCGCTTTGTTTTTTGGTTTTGATGCCCTTTTATTTAACATCTTTGCTCTTTTTTCACTCATAATAAACCTTGCCTTTAATAATATAATAAAATTCATCTTTAAATCTAGGAGTTATAATAATTAAATTGTTTTACCTATTTACATTTTTTTAATAATTTTTTGTATGTTTCTAATAACAAAGTTAGATTAAAATATTAACCTTTATTATCAAATAGAAAATAACAAATTTAATTTAGAGGGAATGAAAATATGCCAATAGTCCAAGTATATGTATGGAGAGGGTTTGGAGAGGATAAGACAAAAAGCGTTATTGAAAATATTACAAAAGTGTTTGTTGATTTAGGAATACCAGAACATGCTGTTGAAGTAGTTGTAAATGAAATCCCAAAATCGCATTGGGGAGTTGGGGGACAACCTGCTTCAGAAAAGTTCAAGGATATTTAATTTGGTTCAGGATAAAATACTGGAGAAAAAAAATCAGATTTAAGAATAATATAGAAGTACTATATGCATTTTTTCCAATATAATATATAATGATTTTTGTTTATTGATAATTATTTAATTCAATAAAAATTCTATATACTTAATAGGAATTAAAAACCTAGAAAAGAATTTAAAAATCATTTTATAAATTAAATGATGATTAACTGGAGTAATCAGATTTACTAAAATTAATTCAAAATCATCAGGATTATTTATGTTTTCTATCTTAATATAACCTGAAAATTCAGATTCTTTTTCATCTGGAGCTACTACTGAAACTTGTACTGTTATCTTTCCATCCTCTGGTGTAAGATTTTCACCAGAACTCGGATTAAATGACCAAGTCCCCCAGTCAATCAATGTATTATTAACTGTCCAGTTCAACAAAGATCCAGAATCTCCAATATTTTGTACTAAAAAACTTCCATGTACAGTACCACCTGGTTTAATATCGCTCCATGAAAGACTACCTGAACAATCTAAATCAGGATTATTAGGCTCTGGAGGCTCTTGTGATTTAGGTGGAATGTACTCAGCTTTGAATAATGAACTTCCTGTATTATATTGCCAAACTGTTTCTTTTTCAGGTGTAACTTCAAAAACTAATCCATTATTACCATTAGTTATAATAGTATTGCCATTCTTAAGTCTATCAACACCACCGCAATTTTGTGAATAAAAACTTGTGAGTGGATTTGCGGTATATAGCCATGTTTGCTCATCAGGTCCATATGCAGAACCTTCCTCAAGATAATACTCTCCATTTTCATTAACAGGTGGAATAATCTCATCAACACTAGAATATTTGATATCAGGGCGGTTTGCTCCATTGTTAAATACTAGGATATTTCCTGCACCAGGTAAATTGTCATCAATCCATTGAGCATCATGCTGATTAAAAAATTTCTCATCACTTGATGATCCTGCATCATACACTTGTGGATTGCCCCAACGGTATAGAAGATCACCACCCATGTCGCTATTACCTCCAGTATGACCCGCTGCCTCTTCAGTAGTAGTACTGTGATCGATTATCCAAATTTCATTATAATAACGAACACTTAGTAAAATTTGGTCAAACTCTTCATTATAATCAACTGAATTTACATGGGAAAAATCTAGTTGAGTTGAAGTTACAAAATTAATATCAATTAATTCTGGGTGATTTCCAACAACACCATAATTATCTTTCGAAGAATCGTAATCTTGAATGAGATGATCCCACATATGCCATTCCCAGACAATATCACCATTTTGTGGATCCGTTGGTTCAACCTCAATAATATGATCAGGCATTAATCCAGAACTTGAAACAAAGGATGGGTTTCTTCCAGCATCTATCGCTTGAGTACGTGTTTTTGTTTCCCAAGCAATCATTAGAATGTTTCCATTTGGAAGTAGTTCTATATCATGATGACTTCTTAACCCATCAGTATTATATCTAAAATCCCAAACAACAGTACCCTCCCATTCTACTTTCTGAATGCCACCACCAGCTCCACCCATAACAGGTCCGCCACCGGTTCTTATTGCACGAAGTATTGTCCCATCACCTAACCACTTGACTGCTACACCTGGAAAATAGCTACTATACCATGTATGATTTAAAGTTCCATCATTTTCTCTTAAATATGTGTTAGTGCTCCACAGAGGTGAATATAAGATTTGACCTTCATCAATCATTATTGACTGTTCATAAATTAAATCAATCTTTTTAGGCAATGATACGACTATAAAAAAGGAATTAAACAGAAGAATAAACATTATAAAAATTATTAATATGGGTTTAGAATAAAATCTAAAAAAATATGAATTTAATAGAGATTTATTTTTCATGTTTTAAGTAATTGATAATTAATATAAATTCTATTAATAATATTTTCCTATATTTTTATTGAATTATTAACCTTTAATTATATCATAAATTAAGTTTTGATAATTATAATTCTTATTAGAAAAATTTGTTTATCCATTAAATGATAATTATTAGCATAGTATTTATATAGTAGTTCTAAGATGTAAATCTATTGAGGAAGGAGGTAAAAAATGAAAAAAATAATTAGAATTTTTGTTTGTATGCTGCTGATTATCTCATTTCTCTCAATTACAGATACTGTTTTAGCAGGTAATAAAGAAAACCCTGAGATAATTGATGAAACAGATGACCTATTTGGTATGTTTATTAGAAAACCAATGATATTTAATTTTTTTAAAACATTTAAAATATTTAACATAAAAAACTTTGATTTCATGGATATTACATCTGCATGGTTCTATGAAAGTCCTGATTACCAAGACAATTTGTATTTTACTATAGAATTAAAAAATCTAGAGTTCATTAATCAAAGAACAATATATGCAATGCATTGGAAATTTAATGATAAAAGTTATGCTGTAGCTGTACATGTGTATAAAAATGGTGAAATTCAAAGCTTTTTTGCTGGTCGAACAATTGGTCGATGGGGAAAATATTATGATATCAATGGATCTTTTGATATAGAAAATAATATTGTAAGTTTTGTAGCACCAAAAAGCTTAATTGGAAATCCTGAACCTGGAGATATATTAACAAAAACAGATGCTTGGACAGGTCTTAGGTTTATATTTGAGCCTGCAACTATTCCTCTTGGAGGAGAAGCTGCAAAAGATTGGGCAGGATATGGAGAAGATTATATAATTAAATACTAATGTTTTTATCCTTCTTTTCATTATTTATTTTTTTTCAGTAAATGATAATAATTAGCATAGTATTTATATAGTAGTGCTAAGATGTATTTTTAATAGAGGAAGGAGGTGAAAAATGAAAAAGATAATTGGAATATTTATTTTTATTCTGTTAACTACTACTATTCTTCCTATAACTGCAATAGCTGGTGATGAGGAAAACCCAGAAATCTCTGATGAAATGGGTGATGCTTTTGGAAATATTGATATTAACTCGGTATGGTTCTCGGAAAAATCAGAGGAACCTGATTTTCTATTTGTCCATTTGAAAATAAATAATCCTCGACAAAATAAACTACAACAAACCTTTGCAGTATTTTGGGAAAACAATGGAATTCAATATGCATGTGGTTATTTCATTGGTTTGCATATGATAGGTTTAGAATTATGGACTGCTGGAGAATATATAAAAAAAGCTTCGGGTGGTGGACCTAACTATGTTGAAATTGACAAGGGAACTTATGATACATCAACTGGTATCATAAAATGGAAAATACCAAAAGAGATAATTGGTAATCCAGATTCTGGAGAAGTTCTTACAAAAACCTGGTCAAACGCTTTTCAAAGATATGGTCTTTTAGGTCTAATAGGATTTACTCGTCCAATAATTGATTCTTTATTTAACCTAGTTTTTAAAAATTCACTATGGGACTATGCACCTAATAATGAAGACTACGGTCTTGATTATATAGTACAATATTGAATTTTTAAAGATTTAACAAATAATCCTTTCTTTTTTTATCAACATTTAAATAATAAAAAATTAATTTGATTTCATGTTAAAAAGAACATATTCCTTTGCTGTTGGATTTATATTTATTATTGTATCTATTATATTTTTTATTATGCCTGTATTTCTAGATCTTGACGCATTTATTCCATTCATGTTTTCGATTGCATCCTTTATTCTTGGAATCCTTTTCTTTTTCATGGGTTATAATGATAAATAGCTAGATATTCAATCAGGTTTTTTTTTATTATTTAGTAGTAATATATCTATTTTTTAATAACTAACAGCATATATCTAAACTAAAGAACTTTTGAGAATAATATTTAACAATCGTTAACTTTTAATACATGTTTTTAATTTTATTGATGGGGAAAAAATGAAAAAATATATTCTTATAGCATTTATTTTAGGACTTTTAATTTTTTCAACTGTAAATGCACAGACAAATATAGACTCTAATAAATCTCATGAAAAAAGAAATTTAGAACAAAATCCCGCAAACTTTACTCATACTATCCTTGCTGAAGAATGTACTGCTACTTGGTGTCCAAATTGTCCAATAGCGGCTGAGGCATTATATAATGTTTACAGTAGTGGTGATTATCCGTTTTACTATGTTTCTTTAGTTAATGATATGAATCCAATTGCAAAAAAACGTAATAGAGACTATAGTTTTGGCTTATTCAAGATTTATGGATTTCCTACAATATATTTTGATGGTGGAGATACTAATGTGGTTGGTCATGGAGGAACAGTTGAGGCAACAGAAAATGAATACCGTTTTCAAATTGAACAGGAGGGACAAAGGGCCCCAAAACAACCAATAACTATGGAATCTACGGTTGAATGGGAAGGAAATGCAAAATTAACAGTTACAATAACAATCGAAAATGAAGGAAATTTGCCATATTTTGGAAAATTAAGATCTTATGTAACAGAAATTGAATCAAGATGGATAGATAAATCAGGAAAACCATATCATTATTCACTTCTTGATTATGCTGTAAACAAATTCGTTCTATTAGTGCCTGGAAAACAAAAAACAATATCAGGGACTTTTGATGGTAATGAAAAACATGGTAATCAGACATTTGAAGATATTTCTCAAGATAATATAATGGTTATATCCTCAATATTTGATTGGATTCCACACTATAGACTGGGATATCAAAGTGATGATTTTACTCAGCGTTATTTTGCTCGTTTTGCTGATCAGACTACAGCAGTAACTCTGATCTAAAATAATCTTTTATGATATAAAAAATAAAATATAAATACTATAAGATAATATATGGAAATAAAATGGTAGAATATTTACGATGTCCTGATTGTGGAATTTACATAATTAAGGATGTTATAGTATGTCCTTATTGTGCTTCTCCTCTGAATAATAAAAAACCTTCAGAGTCTACTGCCAGTTAAAGATTTATTTTTGTTATAATTGATAGATTTTTTCATTTATCCATCTTTATTTAGTTGGATCACCTAGTTTTTTATTTAAAAACAAGCCTTGTTTAACAAAATCAGATATATCTTTTTTATTTATTATTGAGTCTTGAGTTAATTTGATATGACGCATCTTTACTCCATCTCCCTCAAGTAATTTTTTTGGATCCTTCATAACTGCACCTCTCCAAAAACCGATATTTACATGATTTTTGTGTGCTTTGATGAAACAAAATGGTCCATTTTCATCTTCATAAACTGGTTGTGACCATTTAATCTTCACTTTAACCTTTGGTGAGGTTTTTTTTAATATTTCATGTAATTGATAAATTATTTTCCCCTTCCATTCTTCTTGATCCTTTATATAATCCTGAACTGTTTCATATTTACCGATAATATCAACCCCTTTAATTTTGAATATTTATATTATTTAACCAATATTTTTTAATGTAAGATATAAAAAAATTGATGTAAATAATCCACCTAATAGCCCACCATAGAATGCTCCATCAAACCACCAATCAGATACATTTTCAAGTGTCAAAATAAATATTATACCACCAATTAATGCTAGAAAAAATACAGCTAATGATAAAAAGAATCCCATACGTATTGATTTTTTATTTAGATTTTTTTTTGAATTCTGTATTGATTTTAATGATATCCATGTACAGTAAAAAAGAAAAATTGCAGGAATTAAGAAAATTAGACCAGAAGGAAGTTCATAAAAACCAATAAAACCCCAGGAACGGACACCTGCATAATAATTATATGCATACCATCCACCAAAATCCATTATAAGTAATAAAATACCACCAATTAAGCTAAAAAGTATTGCTCCAATTAAATAAGTTTGAGTTTGATTATTTGTCATATCTCATTTCAATTACAAATCGTGTATCTTTTATAAATAAATTATTAAAAAATGATATCAGATTAATCTATTGAAAAGTATATATAGCTATTTTTAATGTGGTTGAGCTAATTATAATGGCATTACAATTTGAAAAAACAAGTTATCTAAAACTTGATAGTCAACCACTCGCGGGAACTACCATTTCTAACTGGATACGAGTACTTAGAGAAAATAAATATAATATTTCATGGCCTTTTATTCCAAAAGCTCTTTATGTAAGCCTGATGACAACACTCTTAATACCTTTAAGAATGAAGGAAAATAAATTTTGCACCACCTATTGTAAGGAAATTAAAATAAAATCACCTATCTTTATCATTGGTCATTGGCGTAGTGGTACAACCTTTCTTCATTACCTTATGGGTAATGATCCTAATCTTGCATATGTTTCAACTATGGAGACACTTGCACCTAATGTATTTCTCACAAATAATACCTTTTTACATAACTATATGAGAGAACGTTTACCAACAAAACGACCCATGGATAATCTTGAATTACATGCTGACCTACCTTATGAAGACGAATATGCAATTGCAAATATCAATCCATATTCTTTCTATCATGGATGGTATTTTCCAAGAAATATTATAAGATATTTTGAGAAATATGTCCTTTTTAAGAATGTAAATAAAAAGGTTATTGAAAAATGGGGTAGTGACTATATATATTTTTTAAAAAAGATTTCGTATAAGAAACCTGAAAAACGTATTTTATTAAAGAGTCTTGTTAATACTGCAAAGGTAAAACATTTACTTGATTTATTTCCAGATGCTCAATTTATTCATATTTTCAGAAATCCATATGATGTTTACAAATCCACTTGGAAACTTTATAATAGCATTCTTCCATTGTTTTCTTTTCAACATGTTGATTATGATATGATGGATGAAGCAATTTTAAAAATATATAGTGATATGTATAAACGTTACTTGGTTGAGAAATCTCTCATACCTAAAAATAACCTGTATGAAATTTCATATGAAACGTTTGTAAAAAATCCATTGAACAATTTAAATAAAATTTATGATTTCTTAAAAATTAAAAATTTTACTAATGCAAAACCTTATTTTCAAAAATATATAGATTTTCATAAAAACTATCAAAAAGATAAATATGTAATTAGTAAAAATGATATGGAAAAAGTATTGAAAAATTGGGGATTTACATTTGATGCATTTGGGTATTCCCATTAGTTTTTAATTATAAAATCCCAATAATGAATGCAATGAGACCTAACGCAAGAGCACCTCTGATTAAATGAGCTGAAATCGCAGCATTTTTATGATCTCTAAGAAACCATATTACAGTTAATATCGTGATAATATCTACCGGAATTATAAAATATATATACCATAAACTCACAATATTTAGAATATATGGCAGAGGACTTACTGCTATTGCAAGTAATAAAAGAATACAGCTTATTAGAGATGCATTACGCACTCCAATCTGATGAGGTAAGGTAAGTCTCATTTGTTTATCACCATCTGCATCGCGGATGTCCATTACTATTTCTCTTCCAAAAACAATTAGAAATCCTAATATTGTAAGAGGTAAGGTAACTAATGGATTACCTACTGCTGCTCCACCAAAGGTGAAAGCAATTGATGATACAAATGCAACAGTTATATTTCCCATAATTCCATATTTTTTAGTAAATAATTCATAAACAGCCAGGAATCCTATACTAAAAAGATAAATAAAAGTACATAATAAATTTATAAAAAATGTAATTACAAGCCCAATAGTAAATAAAACAGCTGTGAATTGAAGCATTTGTTTTGGAGTAAGTATTCCTTTTGGAATAGGTCTATTTGGATGATTGATTACATCAATTTCCCAATCATATGCATCATTGAAGGTCATACTTCCAGCAGTAATAAAAAAAGTTACAATAACTGCAAGTAAAATTGTAAAAGAATTAAATGATGCTCCTGCAACTAGACCTCCAATATAAACTGTTAACATTCCAAGAGGCGTAGTCTCTGGCCGAATAGAAAGAATAAGAGCAGTTATTTTAGAATTATAGTTGGAAATCATTTGTGTTCACCGATTTTCGATGTTATCAATAATAATACTATATTAGCATCAATATATAAAACTTCGTTATAATTTGATTTTTAAATTATTAATTGCTTCAGAAACGTTTTCTGACTTAACAATATATGAACCAGACACAAACATATTAGCACCAGCTTTTGCAACCAATCCAATTGTTTTATCAGTAATTCCACCATCAACCTCGATATCAAGAGTTGGTTTTATTTCTCTAAGCTTATGGATTTTATCAAGCATCTCTGGTAAAAAAGGACTGCCATAAAAACCAGGATTGACAGTCATAATAAGCACTTGATCTATTTCATCTAAGAAACTTGAAATATTATCAATTTGGGTTTCAGGATTTAGTACAAATCCAAATTTTTTTCCCTGTTGTTTAACTAAATCAATGATACTTTCTTGATCATAATTTGATTCAAAGTGAACAAGGATTGTATCAACCTTATATCCATTTTTTTCTATCCAAGATTGTGGATCCTGCACCATTAAATGAGCTTCGAAATTACACATTGTCTCTGGTAAGGAAAAATCAAAAAATAATGAAGTATTTGGAACAAATTTATTGTCCATTATATCAAGTTGAACTAGATTAAAAAAATCTAATACTTTTGTTAATCTTTCATTTAAATCTTTCTGATTTTTTGCAATGATTGCTGGAATAATTTTTTTATTCATATTATTTAACTCTTGTTAATTTCTCATATTCTGGAACAATATCATCAGTAAATTTCTTCATTCCTTCCTGAGTTTTATAATGCACAAGAAGTTGCATAATAACATCATACGGTAGAGTTGCAATATGTGCTCCAGCAAGTGCTGATTCTCTTACTTGTCTTGAGTTTCTAATAGATGCAGCAATGACTTGAGTATTAAAATTATAAATTTCAAAGACATCTACTATTTGAGCTATTAAGTCAATACCTGAAACTATTCCATTATCTTCTAAAATTTCATTATTTTTTTCCCAACCTTCAGCGGGAAAGTAATCTGTTTTTTTAAAAGATATTTTATTATTTGATCTAATAAAATCATCTATTCTACCTGCAAAGGGACTTACATATTTTGCACCTGCTTTTGCAGCAAGTAAAGCTTGTTCAGGAGTAAAAATCAATGTACAATTAACAGGAATTCCTGCTTTTGATATAGTTTTTACAGCTTGAATTCCTTCAAAATCTCTACCTTTTTCATCTGGAAATGAAGGATTTACAGGAATCTTAATATTAACATTATTTGCAACAGGGTTAAATATCTTATATAACTTTTTTGCCTGTTCAATCATTTTATCTTGCTTTAGTTCAGTTACTTCTAAACTTACTGGTGTCTCCTTTGCTGCTATTAATATTTTATTAAGATATTCTTTAATCGTTATCTTATTACCAGATTCCTCTAATTTATCAACTGCTTTTTTTAGTAAGGATGGATTTGTTGTAACTCCATCGATTATCCCATAGCTAAATGCTTTTTCAATTTCATCAAGTTGAGCTGAATCAATAAAAATTTTCATATTTTAGCCTCCACCTTTAATGCGGATAATAAATCATTGATTTATAATTTTGCAATTATTGTGATTTTTTTCTTAAGAATTTATACATTGCAGCGTAACATGCGCCATAAAGACTAACATCATAATTAACAATAATACTAATAGGAATTGATTTTAACAGATCACTACGATTATAAACATTTTCAAACTCATTAATGAACTCATTTGATGAAAAGATTTCTTTGTTTTTTACAGCAATTCCACCTGCAATATATAGTCCTCCTTTGGAAAGTGTATCAAGAACAAAATTTTTAGCACATCGCCCATAAAATCTTGAAAATAAGCCAAATGTTACTTTACAGGTTTCATCTAAATTTTTATATTTTGATATTAATTGAGGTTTATCAATAGATTCATCGATTTCTTTTGTATATGGAGATTCATTAAATTCTTGATTTTTTCTAAGAAATAGATAAATACCTTCTATACCTCTTCCTGACAGTAATTCTTCATAAGTTAGAGGTTTAGAAATTCCCCTCAAATTCTTAATAAATTCTACAAGTTGCACCTCAAAATTACTTTGAATCGAAAAATCTGCATGACCGCCTTCACTAGGTAAAGGAATATAAGCATTGAAACTTGAGTCATATGTTAAAATACTTTTTCCAAGACCAGTTCCAGCTCCAATAATTGCTATAGTTGATTTTGAATAATTTAAATCACTTTTTCCAGGTCTGATAATGATTATATCATTCTTATTTTTATAATCAAGCAGGTTTAAACCATATCCAATAGCTTGAAAATCATTTATTATATATATCGAATCTAAGTTAGTTTTTTCAGTTATTTCTTTAGAACTGATGTACCAATTAGCATTTGTCAATTTCACAAAATCATTTGATTGTGAAACAACACCTGCTGCACCAATACAAGAAATATCAATATTAATTTTATAATTTTTATTTGCATATGTTGAAATATTTTCTATAGCAGGTATAATTGATTCTAGATGATTTGTTTGATAATTATGTGAAAAAAGTAGAATTGGTTTATGATTTTTAATCCCAGCAATAGCTAGATTTGTATTTGTTCCACCAATATCAATACCTAAAACATAATTTGAAAATTTTTCATTTAATTTTAATTCATTATAATTTTTCAATTTATATTCCATTTTTCTCCTCTTAAATTAAATAGATCTTAGTCCATTTAAAAACAGATCAATATTCTGCCAAAATGGCTCATAATTAGTTTAAATATATAATAAAAATTCCCTATTTTATAGATTTCTTTTTCTATAAAAAAACAATATTGGTTCAAATTATTTTTATGATTTTAATTAAATTTTGAGGTTTACAAGATTAAATTGAAATCAGTAAAATTATATTTTTTTCAAATTTTATAAAAATAATGTAAAATAAATAGCAACATTTTAAATAATTTAATTATATTATAGAAGTAATAGTTTGGCGAGGTGAATATTTTGAAGAAGAAAAATAAGATGAATACAATAATGAAAGCTGGTATACTTGCAATAATTCTGATTATAACAACTTTTACAAATCTAACTCTAGCATCACCACATATTATAAATCCTGAAGAAGCTGCAAATTATATCGTTAATCAATTATCAATAGATAAAGATGAAGTTTTTATTTATGTTTGGGGTCCAATTGATAAAGGTGTTGAGGTTTTAAGTACAAAGAACCATATAATAGATACACCTGAAAAAGGTTTTATAACTTATATAGATCTTTATCCAACAGCGAATTTATTTCATCCTGTAAAATACGTTTTCTTATCTGAAAACACTGATGAATTTATTGAGATAGATGATAAGTACCCACCAATAAATTTTGATGATTATCAAATGATTGATACTGAAATTGGGCAGGTTTTTAAATCAGCATATAATATTAGAGCTCCTCGAATTGAAGAAAAACCACAACTTCCTTTAAAAGGAAAATCAGATTCAAGATATGCTGTTCTTATGAACGGTGGATATAACTCAGGTAATAACCATGTAAGATATTGGAATGATTTATCAAATATTTACATCACCTTAGTTGATGTTTATGGTTTTCTTGATGAAAACATAATTGTACTTTGTTCTGATGGGTTAGATCCCGCTGCAGATCAATCAAATGGCCAAAATTCAGATCCAGATCTAGATGGTGACGGTGATGAAGATATAATGTATTCTTGTGTTTTAGAAAATGTTGATTTGGTTTTTGAGGAACTAGTTGATACATTAAGTGGAGGAGGAGAGTTATTTATTTTTACAACTGATCATGGAAATAGTGTTGGTGATTGGGATTCCATTTTTAACCTTTGGAATATGGAAGAATTGGCTGATGATCATTTTGCAAGTCTATTGGCTGAAATTCCTGCTACAGAAATAATTTGTACATTTGAGCCATGTTTTTCAGGTGGATTTTTAGATGATGTTGTAGTACCACCTGGTCCTATTGTTGCTTCCTCTGCATGCCGTCATGATGAATATTCATGGGCAATGTCGAATCTATTGTATGATGAATATGTTTTTTACTGGACCGCTGCAGTAAAAGGTGAAGATGCTTTTGGAGAACCAGCTGATGCTGATTTTAATGATGATGGTACAATCTCAATGGATGAAGCATTTATTTATGCAGAAGCTCATGACGAACAATCTGAAGAACCTCAATATGGAGATTATCCAGAAGGAATTGGAGAATTATTTACTCTTTGGCCTGGAAGTCAATCACCAGATACACCATCCAAACCTGAAGGTCCAGATCAATGTACTGAGAATGAGGATGTAGTATTCTCAACTTCTGCAACAGAGCCTGATGGAGAAGATGTCTTTTATATGTTTGACTGGGGAGATGGCAATTTTAGTGATTGGGTAGGTCCTTTTGCTCCAGGGGAAACTGGAGAAGCAACAAATAATTGGGATGAGATTGGAGAATACCAAATAAAAGCCTGTGCAAAAGATATTAATGGTGTACAGAGTGAATGGTCTGAAAATACAACAATAATAATTATTGAAAATTCAAATCCAGAAAATCCATCTATAAGTGGACCAAAAATTGCTGCTACTGGAAAAGAACTTAATTTTAAAATTATTTCATCTGATCCAGATAATCATAATATATTCTACTATGTAATATGGGATGATGGCACATATGAAAATTGGGATGGTCCATATTTATCAGGAGAAGAAGTGACATTTAATCATACATATTCTGAAGGAGGATCATTTACAATTAAATCAATGGTAAAGGATGAAGTTAATGGTAAAAGTGGTCAAACTTCTTTTGACATACGTATTATTAAAAATAGAGCTTTCACAAGACCATTTAATCTTAGAATTCTAGAAATTTTCATGAAAAGTTTTTCAAACTTTTTATTGAAAATACAGACAATAATATAATTATAAATAATCCCAACCTCTCTTTTTTTTATTTTTAAAAAAATTTTGTTCTATAAATTCAATATTAATTTTTATATTAATATTGGAAATATTTAAAAGAATGGAAATAATATAATTATATAATTGGGAGGTAAAAAATGAAAAAATATATTGCATTCTCCATCTTTATCTTGGTTTTAATTCTAGCTTTTACACCATATATAAAAGCTGTATATATCTCAGATCAGGAAAATATAGATAGTATTAATTATAAAGATAAAGGAATTTCAGAGGTTTCTAACCAGGGTTTTGATTTAGCAATTATAGATATTGTTCCTTATATTTGGAATGAGGGGAAAGGACTTTCAGGCGAGTTACATTTAACACTCGAAATAAAGAATGTAGGCGACTCTTCCACAACTAGTGTCGTTAGATATTATGGGAACTCTTCATTGTTTATTAGTAAAAATCAGTATGGTAGTGCGTGGGGAGCCTTATTGCTGGGTTCGTTAGACCCTGGTGAGACATGGATTCCAAAATCTGAGGCTGGTTTATTATTTTTAAATTTCATCCCTAGAATTTTTTACGTTGAGTATGAGGTCTTTCCATTGGACTCAAATCCAGATAATAACTATATAAAACAGGTATATCTAGTAAGAGGAGGAGGCATTTTTCCATTTTGGAAACATCTACCATTCCTTGAATAGTCCTTATTTAAAATAATCTTTATTTTATCCTTTTTGACATTTTTACACGATGAATATAAATATCACAAAAAAGAGAAAGTAAAGTGATAAAAAAAATTAAATAGAAAGGTAGGTGAAAGGAATGAATGTAAAACACAAAAATATATTAATTCTAGACTATCGTTTCTTTATTGGTTCGCTTATTGCAATATCTTTTTTAATGATAATAATAAGCACGATGTTTCATTAATTTCTTTTTAATCTTTTTTATTTAGAATTTCTTGAAATATATTTATGAAAATGCCATTTTTACAGAAGAGTTTGTTTGGTTTTTTCCGAACATTTTACTACAATATATAAGCATAAACCAATATACTTTATTTTAGATTAGTGTAGAAAAAGAATAGGTTTATGATTATTTTCATTTCTTTTTCTACCTCCCTTATCATTTAAAAACTACTATACTTTTTTATTGAAAAAACATATTATTTTCAAACTAAGAGTGTTGACATAATGATAAAAGTAGTATCATTTGATCTTGATGGAACACTAGTAAAATCAACATATGCAGATAAAGTGTGGCTTGAAGGATTACCTAAGATATATTCAAAAGAAAAAAATATTAAGATAGATCAAGCTAAAAGTTATATTTATGATTTATACGAAAAGGTAGGTGAAGATAGAAAAGAGTGGTATGACATTGAATGGTGGTTTAATAAATTTCAATTGAAAAGTTCTTGGCAAAAGCTTCTAGATTCTTATGCAAATTATATAGAATTATTTCCAGAAACATATGAAACTCTTGAAATTCTCTCAAAGAAATTTTTACTAATAATCATATCAAATGCAAAGAAAGAATTTATTGAAATTCAACTACAAAAAACTGGTATTAAACCATTTTTTAAACATGTTTTTTCCTCATTATCAGATTTTGATCTAGTTAAAAAAACTCCAGAAGTTTATAAAAATGTTCTAAAGTTATTAAAAATAAGACCAGGTGAAATTATACATGTTGGTGATAATTTTGAATTTGATTTTAAAAGCCCACAAAGAATTTGTATAAATTCTTTTTATCTTAATCGAAAGAAATCAAAAAAAGAAAATCAAGTAATATTTTCATTATCTGAGATTGAAAATATATTTAGAAATAAATTAGAAAATTAAAATTAGGTTACTTTTCTCAATGGTTTTAATTTTGTAGGTTTGATTTTTTCAAGTGGTTCATGAAGCATTCCAAGTGGAATAATTTTGCCTCTTCTTTTTGCAAGGACAAAATTTTCTTTTGTAATCCTAAATTTTCCACCCCTATAATCAAATAATCTTTCAAGTTCTGAGGTCATTATGTTACCCCTAAAATATTCCTTTCCATTATCTGAACTTTTAAAAATCCTACCTTGAGGATCAATAGAATATTCATCTGCGATATAATATTGTTCAATCCAGGGATTTCTTGTCTTTAATGCTCCTGCTGAAAACTCACCAATAAGTTTATGATTGTACATCTTCCTGAATTGTAACAATTTTTCATCAGTTGTTTTTCTTGCTAACAAAATATGTATATATGCATCATCAGGAAGTCTTACAGCTCTACCAATACTTTGTATATGATATGCTTCGGTAATTGCTGTTGAAACAATAATTAAACATTTTATATTTCTTTTATCATATCCTTCAGCAAGCATTCCAACAGAAAGTAATGCTGAAATTCTATCGTTTTGAAAATCATCAAGTGCTTTTTCATCAACATTTTCACTATGATAAACAGGTAAATTTGTTATTTTTGAAATCGTATTTGCCTGTTCAATTCTCTTACAAATTACTAGTGTTGGTTTGTCCTTGTTTTCTTTTAATAATTCAATTGCTTTAGGAATGCGTGCCTCTGCACTATAAACAAGACTTCTTCGTTTGAAAATCATCGAATCAAGCTTTTTTCTAATATCTCCTTTTTCGCAATCATCTGTACTTTTTAATCTTCCTAAATATCTCCTAATTGCTTCAGAGTATTCATCATAAAGCATTCTTTCATCAAGTGATAAATCAATTGGATGAAAATAAACTATAAAATCACAAATTTGAGCATCTTCTATAGGGACATTGATAATAACATCACCACAATACTCTAGGGAGGATTTATTTGGAGTTGCAGAAAGTCCTAGGATATTTTCATATGAAATATTTTCATATAATCTTTTAAAAACAGGACTTGTACTTCTATGGCACTCATCAACAATTAAAATTTCACATTTTAAACCATATGATTTTTCTTTTGAAAGTATATGAAACGTTTCAACCATTACATTATTTAATCCATGCTTTTCTAGTTCTTCTATCCATTGATTTTTTAATTTTCTGGTTGGAACAGCAACAATTACTTTCTTAAATCCTTTATCAAGTATAAGAAGAATAGATGCAAAGGTTTTTCCTGTTCCAGCAAATGCTTTTATAACGCCTTTACCTCTATAGATTCTTGTAAGACGATTTTGCCATTCATAAGGAGTTAAAGTCATAATTCATCATTTCTAGTTAATTAATCTCAAAGTATAATAAGAAATTCTTAAAATAGATTCCGATTCAATTGTTATAATAAAAATTTGAATTTTAATCCTATTTCTTTTTAGATCTCATATGTAATTCATTTACTTCTCTATCTGAAATTACTGCTTTGTTTACAAGTTTCATCATTAGATAATTATTATGGTTCATAAGATAGTCAATCTTATCATTTAAACCTGATATTTTTTCTGATTGTTGTAATAGTTCTTTTTCACGATTTGTAATATATTTCATTATCTTTTCAATTTCTTTTATCTTAACAATAATATTTTGTTCAATATTTTCTGATACTTTTTTTGTAATATTTGAAATCTCTTTTTCAAGGAGATCTTTGTTTTCTTTTTTAATTTGTTTTAACATATTTTCTTTATAATTATCTATATCCTGTAACTTTTTTATCAGGTCTTTAAATCCCCCTACTCTTTCTTCTAATAACTCAAGCTTTGATTTTTCCATTGAAATTATTTGATCAATATGCTTACATTTATCATTCAATTCAGCAATTTTTAATTTAATATATCCTTCTTTCATGTCTCACCATCAGTAATTTTTAATAAATAAAAATATAAACTATTTTAAAAAGATAACCTAATCTTTTCCAAAAAGAATAAAAAAAGGAGGAGGATGGGATGAATCTAAAACAATAAATATGTGGCAGAAATGCCAGCGCGAGATGCGCGGGCATGTCCCCCGTATCTTACGTCAGTCTAAACTTAGTAAGATTGTTTTTAGTTTATATATGTAAATGAGGGTTCATTGAAAGTATTAATTGACTTTGTCTCAAAAGTGTTAAACTTAAACCTTTTTTCACTGAGGTTATTAGAAGTTATATAATTGTTTTTAACAATTGTATTTATAAACCCATAAACTATTATGATTATTATTTCGGGAGGTAGATTAATATTAAAACAAGTAACAACAAAAAATTTCTAATGGTTATTTTATCAATTATAATCGCAGGTTTAATTTTTTTACCTGTATGTAATAGTGCTTCAATAAATATTAATAAAATTCAAGTTTTTAATGATAACAAAACTATTGATTATCAGCAAATAAATAAAGCAACAGAAAATTGGGCATTGATTGTTGGTGTTGGAGTTTATTATAACAATCCAGACCAGGATAGACCTTCAATGCTTGATGCAGTAGATAACCTCTATAGTTCTCTTATTTCTTCTCCAAATTGGCAGGTTGATCATATACATGTTCTTAAGGGCAGTCAGGCAACTACCTTGAATCTAATAAGAGAATTGATTTGGTTAATTAAAAATGAACGTGCAGGCGATATGACTCTAATATATATTACAACCCATGGAACACCTTTAAGAAATAGTGGTGGTCTCCCTGTTGATCTACCGCCTAAAGATGAAAACGATGGAGATGACGAAGCTTTAGTTATGTATTATGGTTTTGAAAGATTGTATGATCATTTCACAGATGATATGTTAAAATTTTTCCTTAGATTTTTACAATCAGAAGGACTCTGTATGATAATCGATAGTTGCTTTAGTGGAGGATTTAATGATCCAATTAATACTGGTAAATCTTCGGAAATTCAACCATCAAAAGCAGAAGAATTTACTCAAGGTTTCTTAGATGATATTGCAGTAAATGGCAGAGTTGTTATGATGTCTAGTCAAGAGGAAGAGTATTCATATGGGTCACTTTTTTCAGATTTAATAATTCAAGGATTCAATGGTTGGGGTGATTTCTTTGGAAACAACGATGGTATTAATTCAGCAGAAGAATCCTTTAATTTTGCATATCCCTGGGTAGTTCTTTTTTCAGAAGGAAAACAGCATCCAACAATTGTTGATTCTTTTCCAGGGGATTTTCCAGTAACATACACATAGTAACTTTTAAAAAAAAAGAAAATAATTCAACTATTGAATAAATGTATAGATAAGCAACTGTAAAGCAAAAACTGTTTTTTCCTTATAGGGTGTTGTTGCAGTAATATAGACTTTACCTAATCCAAAAAATAAACTTGTTGATAATTGTTTGGATTCTCCAGAATGAAGATTTATTGAAAAATTGAATGATTTTTTAACCATTTTAAAGATGCCGCCATTAATAAAAACCTCAACATCAAATTCTTCGGTATCGTTTTCTCCATTATTTGTAATAATAATATTTGCTCCAAATCCGCCGATAATATCAATAGTTAAATCAGGTACTCCAATTTTCATAAAAACATATGCTGAACCAGTACACGCATCAACACATTCTGCACCAACTATTATATATCCTGCATCAATTGAAACAGATATACCAAATTTATCTCCATATCCACTATCTAATGCAGTTAGCTTTTGTTCTTTTTCCCATATTGTACCATTTCTTTTAAAAACATATGCTGAACCTTTTCCATCATCAAAATAATATGAACCTGCAATAGCATGTCCTCCATCAATTGAAACAGATCCAAAAAGATATTCTCCATTATCAGTTTCATTCCAAAATGTATGTTCAAACCAATTGTTTTCATCACGTTTAAAGATGTTAACTGATCCAGTAATTCCATCTAAAGGAAGACCTGGCGATCCTATTATTGCATAATCTCCATCAATTGAAACTGAACAACCAAAATAGGGATCACCACTGGATACATTCACCTTTTCTCTCCATTTAAAGTAACAGCAATATTCAAGAATATATGCAGAACCAGATTGATTATCATCACCAATTGCACCAATTATTACAAATCGTCCATCATATGATAGTGAATAACCAAAACAATCACCAATTTCTCCATCAACAGCCTCTAGTTTTATAAATTCTGTATTATTGGTGCTACTATAGTTATATGCATAAACTGAACCTTTGAAATTATCATCAGCATATGCTCCAACAATGGCAATTTTTTTATTTATTGAAACTGAGCTACCAAAAAGATCATCAGGTTCTCCGTCTGAGGAAATTAGTTTTTGTTCTTCAATCCAAGTTGAACCACTATTATTAAATAAATATGCCGAACCTGTATTACCATCATCACCAGGGGCACCCACAACAACTAGATTTTCGAATATTGAGACCGATTTACCAAAATTGTCTCCAGGTTCTCCATCTGAGGCTGATAATTTTTGCACTTCAATCCAGTTTTCACCATCACGACTGTATATATATGCAGAACCAGTATCATCATTTTCTTTATATGCACCTACAATTGCATAATTTCCATCTATTTTAACAGAACAACCAAAATAGTCACCTGGAGAACAATCTGAAGATTGTAATTTTTCCTGTTCTATCCAATAATCTAAAATTCCACTTTTACCGGTAGTATTGTTTTTTACTTCTATATCTTCTGTTACATTGCCTGATGCTAAGGAGACAGAAAATCCAACTAAAAGGGAAAAAATAATTAATCCAACTATTTTATTTTTCATTTAATAATCACTATATCCTTATTTTTATTATTTTATATAAATTTTCTTATTCAAACTATATTGTCTCTTCTACCATAAATTAATATTCCAGAATCTTACAGCCATAATAATTCCTATTACAATAATAATTATTCCGAAAATTCTATGCATCCATTTTCCAACTTTTACATACTTGTTTCCTACTTTTCCACGAACACTACTAGTCACTGCACATAATGGTATTATTGGAATACCATGTCCGAGTCCGAATACAAAAAGAAGTAATCCTCCAGTAAGTATTGGAATCTTTTGTGCAAGAATTAAAACAAAAACAGGCATCATTAGTGATATAGCACATGGTGCCCAACCGATAGAAAATAAAATCCCTAAAAAGAATGCACCTAAATAAATAGATTTTTTACTTATCTTTGTAAATAAATTCTGCCCCTTATACATGATTTTTGAACTAGATTCGCTTTGTGATTTTATTTTTAAAAGTTCTCTTAATGGTTTAAAGATATTAATTCCAAGAATAATTAGTACAATTCCAGCGATAAGAAAAAATAAGGTTGATACCTCAAGAAAAATTCCTAGTGAGGAAATAATCATACCAAATAAAAAGAAAACAAGTGACATTCCCAGAGTAAAAATTACACCTATCCAAAATCCCTGAAAAGTATATTTTTTATTTTTATTTTTTGAATCATCCTGCAGAGATCCGACATATGATATCATTGCAACAAGAAGTGCAATTGAACAGGGTGTTGCTGCAGTAAGGATACCAAGAACAAAAATTCCCAAAAAAGTAATACTTTCGCTATAGTGACCTCCCTTAAAACCTTGCCAATCACCAGATATAATATCTTTTACATCCTTTGAAAGTGACTCATATGTTTGAATTCCATCTAATTTTCCTTTACCTAGTAAATATATGTTATACACACCCACTATTTCAAAATCCTGATTAATCAATACAATTGAAGGATTTGAAAATGCACCATCCACAGTCCAATATTTCTGATAGAGACTTGCAATAGGATATGGATTAAAGTCCTCGATCCAATGCCAACTTATATTTACCTTAAAGTCACGTTTTGCCATCTTAAAACCAGTTTCTGAATATGGATTTTTTCTGAGGTTAACTGTAATTATTGTTAAATTTTCTTTTTTATTATCAAGACTTTTTAACTCCTCGATTTGTTCTTTCATTTCCTCTTCACATTCTATACAAATTGGAGTTTCAAGAGCTGTAAAATGAAGAATTATTACATTACCTAAGTAATCGCTTAGAGAAAAATTCATACCAAGCTCATCAACAGCGGAGAAATCATATGCGTCAATAACCTTATAATCCTCTGCTTCAACATTTGGTTGAATAAATATACCAACAATAATTATCAAAGCTACAGATGATAATAAAATCTTCATTGGAAATTTCATCTTAGCTCCTCACTGTTCTGATACCAATAATAAATACCATCTTTCAACCACTCTTCCATTTCGCTATATTTTACATCTTGTTCCCAACTATGCCATGCATATTCAATTGTGCCACTACTATTAAAAAGTGTAAGAATTCCTGTTAGGGCAATTATTCCAGGCGGACCATCCGGATCATATAGATAGGATTCATATGCTTTTTCTTCAATCGATCCACCTAATGTCATATCTAAGTCATAAAACACAATATGTTCTTCATAATTTTTCGCAAGATTTATCGATCTATCTGCTTGAGGCTGACAGCTTTCACAACCGGTTTTATGGACTACAAAAAAAACACATCCTTGTTTTAATGAGTCATTTACCCAGGAAAGATGAATCACTGATTCACTACTATTAGTATGATTAGTAGGATATACTATCCAGAAATCATCATTTCCAGACCCAATATTATGTATAGGTGAATAATTTGGTAACCAATCAACATTGTTTGAATTTTCTTGATTATTATTAGTTGTACAACCACTTAAAAATAGAAATATAGCAATGGTAAAAAAGAAAGATATTAGTGTTTTATTAGTCATATTAATTTCCCCTGTTGACTTAATCTATTTAATTATCTTTTTAATTTCTTCAACTGTAGGTTGATGACCAGATATTTTCACCTCTCCATCAACTACAACTGCTGGAGTCATCATAACTCCTCTGTTAATTATGTCTTGAAGGTCTTCTACCTTCACAATTTCTGCTTGAATTCCAAGCTCTTCGACTGCTTTTCTTACATTTTTTTCAGTTGCTCTACATTTTGCACAACCAGTACCTAATACCTCAATTTTCATTTATATCACATCCTTCAACTCGAAATCATTCCATAAGCAAAACCAACAAAGGTTGCTACAATTACAACAAGAAAAATATAAACAAAGGCCTTTTTTATACCAACTACCCTGGTTATAACAATCATATTTGGAAGACTCAATGATGGACCTGCAAGAAGAAGTGCAAGAGCAGGGCCACCTCCCATAATTCCAACGCTATAACCAAATAAATCGCCAACAATTGCTACTTCAAGTAGTGTTGGCATATACAGAATTGCGCCAATAATTGAAGCTATGAAACAAGATAAAATATCATTACTTCCAATATATTTAGCTACAGCTTCGCCAACTGCATTAGTAGGATCTGCTCCTGGGATTAAATAAGCAGCAACACCACCTATAATTCCTACAATAAACACTCCAATTAGAAGAATTGGAAGTATTTTTTTTGTAAGATTCCAGGTTTCCAAACCCCAGTTTTTTACTTCATCACGTGTATAATAAAATATTAGAATTATTGAAAGCGTAATTGTTAATAGATAGACAATTGCAAGTTTTGGTATCCAATCAATGTAATCAGTACTTGCTGCACCAATAACTAGTATTAAAACAAGTAAAATAAAAAATAGTAATGAAATTTTTAATGGACGGTTTGTTTTTTCGGTATCCTGATTTAATAATAAATTATTATTCTTCTTTTCTTTTTCTTCCTTTCTAAAAACAAATGCCATTATAAGACCGATTAGAATTGACATAAAAATGGCGCCAATTACTCGTGCAATACCAATTTCGAAACCCAAAACACGAGCAGTTAAAATAATTGCTAAAATATTTATTGCTGGACCTGAAAATAAAAATGTTGTTGCAGGACCAATTCCTGCGCCTCGTTTATATATTCCTGCAAATAAAGGTAATACCGTACAACTACAAACTGCAAGGACTGCGCCAGATATAGATGCAATTGAGTAAGATATATATTTTCTTGCTCCTGCACCAAAATAGTTTAAAATAGTTGTTTTTGAAACAAAAACAGCTATTGCTCCAGCAATAAAAAATGCAGGAACAAGACAAGTTAGAATATGGGCTGAAAGATATTCTTCTAACGTTGCTATTCCAGATGATAAGATATCAATTGGTGTCATGGGCTCATTTAATCCTTTTTACTTGGTCAATTATTTTAAAAATTTCCTTATTTGTTGCTTTTATCATAATTCTTGTACCATCTTTTCTTTCCTTTATGATACCAGCATGTTTCATTACCTTCAAATGTTGGGAAACATTTGGCTGTGATTTTCCTGTATATGGTATAATTTTACAAATGCATTTCTCCTCATTTTTTATACATTCAAGAATCTTTAATCTGGTAGGATCGGCTAAAGCCTTGAAAATTTTCACTTCCCTCATGAATTAAATATAAATATATAAGAATATTTAAATATTGCTATATTCATTATAGAAGAAAATTTATAGATGATTTAATCTATAAGGTGAAAACTATATGAAAAAGAATTATAGATATATCCATATTTCTTTATTATTATTCATATCTCTATTTTTATTAATAACAGAAATAGTTCCTGGAGCTAATCCAACTGTTGGAGAAATTATATTAGTACCTGCTCACCCTGCTCCTAAGTCAGATGTTACTATTTCAACAGACATCAGTGGTAATAGTGTTTCAAAAGTACGTTTAATTATTAATGAATGTAACAAGGAAACAGGGGTATGTTATGCACCTAGAAATATATCAATGAATAAAAAAAATGGTGATACATTTGAAGCAAAAATTACACTTCAATGGGATGATGTGACATCTATTACATATCATATAAAACTGGAAAGTGGAGGAAAATGGATAGATTATGATGAATATACTACATTACTATCTATTAGTTCAGGAAATTCAAATGATACGAATGGCTCACCAGGATTTGAGATAATTTTATTTTTATTTGCAGTCATAGGTTTTATAATATTTTTTAAGAAATTTAAATCAAATTTTTAAGGTTATAAAAAATAACATCTAACCTCAATACTATTTGTTCCAGTTTTCCCTTCATCATCATAAGCAATAACACTTATTGTATGATTTCTTAAAACACGTTTAAATAGTTTTACTTTTCTAAAACTATATTCATAAGGTGGTTCTGTGTCTTCAATAACTAACTCATCATCTATATAAAATTGTACCTTTTCAATTTCAGAATCTTCATCATATGCTTCTGCAACAATTTTTGTTTTTCCAATTAAAACAGTAGGTTTACGAATTATATAATCCCAGATTGGAATCCCCATAAAATGTAAATAACCTATCTTAGGAGTACTAAATCCAACAGAGGGAGGCAGATTTCCACCAGTTAATACCTCTGAACCATCTGCAGCATCGGCATAATATGCATCAAATGGAAACCTATTATTTGGTGGATCTGAATAACCTTGATTTTTTTCTGAATTAAAAACTACTCCAATAACCATTAGATTTTCTGGATCCAATTCGGAAATATCTTTAGTTTCTTGAAGAGTAATATTTCCATTACTTTTTATTGAAATTTCCTTATCTATCAGGTATTCTAGAAATCCAAAGTGATATGGATCTCCTTCAGGTCCACTCCATTTTGAAATTTTTTCAGTGAGATAAATCCTAATCCTACCATTATATGAGTCACTTTCAAGATTTTTTAATAAGGCATTACAAACCAAAATATTGGTATTGTTATTGTATTCTGCTTCGACTCTTAATTGAATATTTGGAACACTTCTGTATTCAGCATCACGAATTGCTTGAGCATATTCAGATTTTTCATGTCCTCCACCAAAAAGAACTTTATATCCTCCATCAATAAATACAGTTGGAAAACCTAATAATTTATATTCATTATTTAATCGATCAGCAGCATTATCATCTAGTCCAACTAATGTAACAAAATAAAAATTATAGTCGCCAGAATTATATAATTCGTATAACCATTCAGATATAATTGGACAAAATTTACAACTATTTAAAGCTCCTTCTTCAACAAACACATTTCTAACATATTCATTACCATTATTATCATCTTCATTAACAGTTATTGTATAATATTTACTACCATCTATTGAAGGTTTACCAATCGGACCATTTCCTGCTTTATCATCTATTGTAACAAAATAATTTAGATTTTTAAGAGAGTTTAATTTTAATTCTGCGCTTCCGTTAATAAATGGTTTTGAATTCCATTCTGATTCAATTTCAGTTTTGTAAAATAGTTTAACATCTGTTACTTCAATATTATCAGAGTAGGTAATATAAATATAAATTGTGTCACCTATTTTTGCAGATATATTTTCAGTTACAGTTATTATTTCAGGTGGAATATTATCGATACTTTTTGATTTTGTAAAAAAAATTATGTAAATTGATGATACTACAAGAATCAGTATAACAATTAATAATATTAATTTCAGATTAAATTTCACAATTTTAATATTATTTTATTATTACTTAAATATATCCTTATAATTTAAATTAATATTTTTTCTTTGCCATTTGCTTTTAATCATAGTATCATGTTACCATGTAACATGTATGCATGATTGATATTAAAAATTTATGTTTAATTTTTTATTTTAAATTTTTCGTTTATTAAATTTAATTTTTTAGATGCAATATCTCTTAATTCATTCTTTTTAATCTTTCCACTTGCA